>DGVK01000207.1:308-13505 GCA_002395905.1 Verrucomicrobia bacterium UBA4286
GAGCCGCGCCCAGAACCACACGAGAAACGCGACGGCGAGCTGTCCGGCAAGCTTCACTTTCGGCGAGAGCGAGAACTTGTCGTCCGCAAGTCCTATCGCCGCCATGACGACTGCGAGCGTGCCGAGGCGAAGGAAAGTTCCTTCGCGTATGCCGGGCATGGCGTGGCGGCCCGTCGCGCAGAGGAATATCGCGAACGAGACCACCACGCCGGCGACGAGCGCGAGGCCTCCGCCGCGAGGGATCGGCACCTTGTTTATGCGGCGTGGATCGGGCCTGTCGACCATTCCGAGGCGCCGGTTCATCTCGCGCACGACCGGCGTGAGCAGGAGCGTAAGCACGAAAGCGCCCAGAAAGCTGAAGGCGTAGGGGATGATCTGTTCTAGAACCTGCATGACTCGCAGAGCCTTTCGAGGAACGCCGCGATCGCGGCGTCAGCGGCGGTAGAGGAATTGACGGTTAGCATCACCCAGCGGTCGATGCGGTTGTGGACCGACCTGTCCCACACGTCGCGGAAGATGCGCTTCATATGGGACGGCGTGCGGTAGCCGGCCTGGTTGAAGAAAGTGTAGGCGAAGCCGAGCGGCGGCGCGTCGCGACGCAGAAGCGAGATGAAGCGCCAGTCGGCGCCGCCGGCCGTCGCGTCGCGGGGATCGGTCATCTGGAAGCCTTGCGACGGCAGGCACAGCTCGGGGCGGTGGATGGAGCTCTTCTTGACGCCGCCTATCACCGCAGTCACCTGGAACCAGTCGCCGCGGGCGTTGGCGTACATCCTCTTCACGAACCGGGTGTCGGCGGGAAGAGTCTGCAGTTCAGCCTCGCTTGGTTCAAGCGCCCTGCTCTCGAAGCCGTCTATATCGGCAAGAACCACTTCAGGAGGCTCGCACACGACAGGTTCGGGCGACTGCGCCTGATAGACCATCGCCGGCACGACAAGCGCGAGCGCAAGAGCGGTCACGACGCAGCCGGCGGCAGAAAAGCCGGCGGGGGCGGCGGGTCCGGCCGGGGGCGGCTGACCGGCGGCGGCGGACGCGGCGGCGGCGGACGCGGCGCGCCGCCCGCGGGCGAGCGCGGCGCACAGGCGGTCCAGCGCGCCGCCGCACGCGACCATGAGTCCGATCGCGACGAGGAACACCACATAGCCCGAATAGTCGTGGTAGAAGCCCGTCGCGAACTCCTCCGAGCAGGTCATGCCGACGAGCGCGATGGTGACTATGCGCATGACATTGCCCATGATGGCGATTGGAACCGCAAGCGCGAAAAGCGCCGCGCGTCTGAGCCACGTGGGCTGGGTGAAATAGGAATAGCCCGCAGTAAGCGCGGTAAGGGCGAAAAGCGACCTCAGCCCGCTGCAAGGCTCGGCGACGTCGATCGCGAACGAGCCTGTGGAGGACATCAGCATCGTGCCGCGGCGCACCACGTCAAGGCCGAATCCCTTGAGGAGCGCGAACGCCGTCGAGCTGGCGACCAGGCGCAGATGCACCGTGACCACGTCGAGATACGTGGCGAGCGGCATGCAGAAGAGAAGGAACGCCGCGGCGAAGACCGTACGCTTCGCGACGCGCCAACCGAAGAAGGTCCAGCCCAGCGCCCACAGGAGCCCGGCGAAGCCGAGTATCTCGAAGCGCACCTGTATCCCTCGCGTCCCGAGAAAACCCGCCGCCAGAAACGGCAGCGTCGCGAGCAGCCCGGCAAAACTCGGCCGGCCTGCGGCGGCCGCAAGCTCGCGCCGCTCGCGCCACAGAACGTATAGAGAGAACACCGGCACGTACCAACCGTAGGACATGTCCTCCAGATGGTCGGTGAAGGTCATCGGCGCATGAACGAAGATAAGCTGGCGAAAGCCGTAGACGATCGCGGCCAGGACCACGGCGAAGGCTGCTAAGCGCGCACGGGACTCGAAGGTTCTTTTCATATCACATCACCAGCTCAGGGCCGAAAGAGCGTCCGACAGAAGATGGGCGGCGGTATCGTCGCGCTCCCTGGCGCTGTTCGAGCCGAGCACCACGACGACCGCGCGCGCGGAGCCGCGCCGTCCGGTGAGGACGATCGAGCTGCCGCCTGCGTCGATGTAGCCCGTCTTGAGACCGTCGACAGCCTCGGTTCCGTCGGGGTTGACGACCTTCTGTTTGTTCTTGACCATAACGTTGTTATGGTTCACAAAGGTGAGCTTCTGCCCGCGGCCGTCGGTCACGGCGCCGATCTTCTGCGAGGTGTACTTGAAGACCTGCGGCTTCTTGACAAGCTCCAGCGCCAGTTTGAGCTGGTCGCGGCAGGTCGTCACGTTGAACGACTTCCACGGGTATCTGCGCACGCGGCCGTTGACGCGGGACACCGGCGGGAGCCCGTTAGGGTTGTAGTAGCGCGTGTGCGTCATGCCGAGCTCCCTGGCGCGCTCGTTCATCCTCGCGACGAACGCGTCGAACGAACCGGCCGAGTTCACGCCGAGCGCGACCGCCGCGTCGTTGGCGCTCTTCACCATAAGAGCGAGAAGGAGGTCGTCGACCGTCATCTTTTCCCCGGGGCGGAAGTCCACCCAGCTCGGCTCGCTGAGGCGCGTCGCGTCGTCGGTGGCGCAGATGCTGTCGGTAAGAGCGTATCTGCCGGCCTCGACGTCCTCGAGGACAAGGAGCAGCGTCATCAGCTTTGTGACGCTCGCGGGATAGGCCTCGGCGTCGGCGTTGGCCTCGAACAGCACCCGTCCCGTCTTCGCGTCCGCCGAGAGCGCCCCCACATACGGAGAGGCGCGGTTCGCGAACGAGGCGAGCGCGCACAGCGCAGCGGCCGCGAAGAAAAGGACGGCTGGTTTCATGCCCATGTTACTTGAGGGTGGTCCTCGTAGCCTTGACAAGAACCTTCCACAGCGCGGCGCGGTCCTTCGCGGACAGCGCGGCCTCGCGGTTCGCCGCCTTGTTGAACGACTGCGCGATGGCGGACATCAGGCGCAGATAGAACGCCGACACCGCGACCGGTATGGCCGAAAGGAACACAAGGTTCACCTTCGTCCCGGCCCAGTCGACCCCTTCGCGGGAGACGCCCATCGCGAGAGTGAGAGCGCCGCCTTCCACCCCGCGCACATGGGGGAACGCAAGACCTTCGCCCATGGCTGTCGAAAGGACGGCTTCGCGGTCCATCGCCGCCGAGACGAGACTGTCGGCGTTGGAAATGAAGTGGCCTTCCTCCATCGCGCCTGCGAGCTTGGCTATGGCTTCGTCGCGCGAGCACGCGCCGAGGTCGGCGACCATCAGGCTCTCGGCGCTGAAGCGCGCAATCCCGACTTTGGGGTCGTCGCGGTCGCCCTTGTCGGCGACGTTGCGCGCCGCGTCGTCGTCCTCCGAGAAAAGTATGCGTCCGCAGCTCGAACAGGTCACCAGATGCTGTCCCAGCTTCACCTGCTGGCCCTGCGCGATCGGTACCTGCATCCCGCACGCCGCGCAGCACCCGTTGGACATGGCCGCCATGACTACATGGCCCTTCTTGTACAGCCTGTCGTACACGCCTTTTACCTGCGGCTCAAGCCGGGCCTGGAGATCGGCGATCCTGTCGCTCAGACTGTCGAGCTGGCTCCCGTCGCCGGTCTGGTTGTGCTCGTCTCTTGTAAGGACTAGTTCCTGCAGCTGTCGCAGTATGTTTATCTGGCTTTTCATTTTTTACCTTGGTTTGGTTTCAGTTCTTCCCCGTGAATAACCTTATCTTGTCCAGCGTTTCCGCCGAGAGTATGTGCTCCATGAGACACGCGTCCCTCTCCGCCATGCGTTGGCTCACGCCGAGTTTCGTAAGGAAGTTCGAAAGCAGCTTGTGCCTGGCAAGGATCGATTTCGCCGCCCGTCTCCCTTTCACCGTGAGATCCACGCCGCCGTAAGGCTCGTGGGTGGCGAGGTCGAGCTTCATCAGTTCGCGTATGGCCTTCACGACGCTCGGCATCGTGACACCGAGCGACTTCGCGATGTCGCGCACCTGCGCAATGCGGTGCTCGACTATCAGGTTGTAGATCGTTTCGAGGTAGTCTTCCAGGCTCTGTGTCATGGCAGCGCTTCGCCTTTCATTTTCCGAATGGGCTCGTCTTCTTCATGAGGTGGGAGAATTTCACCGCCTCGATTGCGTCCTCCAGCGCAAGCGGGAACGGCGTCGCCGTGCGCACGGTGTCGTAGACATGCTTCCAGAACGCCGAAAGGCCGTGAATCGTGCCCTTCGGAAGTTCGAAAGGAATGGTCTTCACCTCGAAGTTCTCGTGGAGATCCTTTATCTCGGGCGTGCGCACCGACGAGCGCCGGCGCGGGAACGAGAAACCGGGGTCGACGACCGTCAAGGTCCCCTGTGTCGCGCCCGGCAGGACTTTGAACACGCCGCGGTCGCCGCGTATCTCAAACGACGGGCCGCGCTCCTGCGGCAGGACGCCGCCGTTGAACTCTATGTCGGCCGTGACCGGCCCGCGCGTCTTCAGACACACGTGGGCGTAGTCCTCGGCGTCGCCGAGAGCCGCGACGCGCTTCAGCTCGCTCCACATCTGGATAGGCTGCATCGGCAGGAGCTTGAGCGCCTGCAGTATGAGATCCGGCATGCCGTAATAGGCCGCGCCGCCGCCCATGCGCTTCACCGCCTGCCAGTCGTCGCGGCGCACGTAGTCCTCCTTGCGGACCTTGATCTGGTATATCTCGCCGAGCCGCGGATCGTCCATCGCAAGCTGAGCCAGCTGGAAATCGGCGTCGAAGAGGCCGCGGTGCATGACAAGAAGGCGGTTCTTCGCCTTCATAGCGGCGCCGCGCAGTATCTGCGCGTCCTCGAACGTAAGGGCTATCGGCGTCTCGAGAAGCGTCCAGTGGCCCTTCGAGAGCGACGCGAGCGCGTGCTTGACATGGTCGTTGGAGCATGTAGCTATGTCTACGAGATCTATGTCGCGCTCGTCGAGAAGGTCCTTGTACTGCCGGAACATTCGGCAGCCGGGGAAGTCGGCGGCGATGGTGTCGCGGCGCTCCCTCAGGAGGTCGCAGGCCGCCACCACCTTGAACATGGCCGGGTGGGCCTTGAAGATCGAGTAGTGATCCGCGAGCATCGCACGCCCGAGACCTATCAGTGCGACCCGCACGGGCGGACGCTGGTAGTCTACCTTGCTTGTCATTTCTTTACTATCTCCGTTATGGCCGAAAGGAACTGCGCAACATCCGTAAACTGCCTGTAGACGCTCGCGAAGCGTATATACGCCACCTCGTCCACCTTGTGAAGCTCGCTCATCACCAGCTCGGCGATCTTGTCGGCCGGGATCTCCTCGCCGTCGAGATTCGCCACCACATTGTCGATCATCGTGCGTATCTGCACGTCGCTCACCGGGCGCTTCCCGCACGCGCGCCTTATGGACTTGTCGACCTTTGAACGGTCGAACGGCTGACGCGAACCGTCCCGCTTGATCACAAGAACCTCGTCGCGGTCTATCTCCTCGTAGGTCGTGAAGCGGTGGCCGCACTTCATGCACTCGCGGCGGCGGCGTATGGCCGCGCCGTCGCGGGCGCTGCGCGAGTCGAGCACCTTGTCGTCGTCGACACCGCACTTCGGGCACTTCATTCGGCCGCCTTCCCTTTGCCGCACATCGTGCAGTGGCGGCAGTCCAGATTGACCGGGAGAGGCGCCGGCGCGCCGTGGCGCCTCGCGTTCCACTCGCCTATCCTGTTGATCAGCGCGAGCAGAAGACCGAGCGTTATGAAGCCGCCCGCGGGCAGAATCGCAAGCGTGACAGGGCCGGGGTTGATCCCTTTGAACGCGAGGCCTCCCCATACCGTGAGCGACCCGGCGCCGACGATCTCGCGCACCGACGCTATCAAGGCGAGCGAGAGCGTGAAGCCCACGCCGCTTCCAAGACCGTCGGCCAGAGAGTCGAGAACGCCGTTCTTGCTCGCGAAGGCCTCGGCGCGGCCGAGGATGATGCAGTTGACGACGATGAGCGGGATGAATATCCCGAGCGACGCCGAAAGGTCGGGCAGATACGCCTGCATCAAAAGGTCTATCGCCGTGACGAACGTCGCGATGATCACGATGTAGCACGGTATGTGGACCGCGGCGGGGATCACCTTGCGCAGCGCCGAGACGAGGCCGTTGGAGCATATGAGCACGAACGTCGCCGCAAGACCCATGCCGAGAGCGTTCTCAAGGCTGGTCGTGACGGCGAGAGTGGGGCACATCCCGAGCACCAGACGGAATATCGGGTTGTTCTTAAAAACGCCATACCAGAAAGCAAGCCATGTTTTCATACGGCGTAATTATACAATATAATGACGCGGAATGCAAGTGGCCTCAGAAGAACAGGTCGCGCTCGCCGCGGCACGTCGCCTCGTACTGCTTCATCACCGTGGGGTAGAACTTCGGCAGCCACTCCTTTATTCCCTCCAGCTCCTTCTCTATGAGCCGGTCGCCGATGGCGCGGGTCTCGTCGCTCGCGAAGTCGTCCAGCCACTCGCGGAAGGTCAGCACCGCGTTGATCTTGCAGAACTTGCCCTCGCGCCCTGTTTTCAGAGCGTCCATGATGCAGCCGCCCGTCCGCCCGCACCTGTAGCCGGCCGTGCAGAACGACGTGATCGTGCCGCGCGAGGCGAGGTAGCGGACCATTTCGTCGATCGACCTGTTGTCGCCGAGCATGAACTGCTGGCGCTCCTTCTCCTGGTGGGCCTCGTTCGCAAAATCGCTGTATCCCTTGATCGCGATGTTCGACGAGCAGTCGAGCTGGGTCATGCCGTGGTCGAGCACGCGGTTGCGGCTCGCCGGCGATTCGCGCGCCGTCACGATCATCCCCGTGTAGGGCACGGAGAGCCGCGCGATGACCAGTATGCGCGCAAAAGTGTCGTCGTCGATGAGCCACGGCGACTCTTCGGGCACGCGGGTGCCGCTCGCCGGCTCAAGACGTGGAAATGAAAGCGTGTGGGGCCCGATGTTGAACCAGCGCTCGAGGTCGCGCGCGTGCATGACCGTCGCAAGGAGCTCGAAGCGCCAGTCGCAGAGTCCGTAGAGGACGCCGAGTCCGACGTCGTCCACGCCCGCCTCAAGGCAGCGGTGGAAGCACGTCGTACGCCAGTCGTAGTTCCCCTTCACGCTCCACGCCGGATGCATCTGCTCGTAGAGCTTGCGGTTGTAGGTCTCCTGGAAGACCTGGAAAGTGCCGATGCCGACCTTCTTGAGGACCTTGAGATCCGCCACGGGGAGCGGCGCGGCGTTGACGTTCACGCGGCGTATCCCCACAGGCGCCCCGGTGCGGGGCGCCTTGACCTGCCGCGCGTAGCACGTCTCTATGGTCTCGGCGATGTATTCGGTGGAGGTGGACGGATGCTCGCCGTAGACGGCTATGAGACGCTTGTGGCCTATGCGTCCGGCGAGGACGTCTATCTCCTCTTTGAGCTCGTCCATGGTGAGCACACGGCGCTTCTGGAGCGAATTGCCTTCGCGGAAGCCGCAGTACCTGCAGCCGTTGACGCAGAGGTTCGACATGTACAGCGGCGCGAACATGACTATGCGGTTGTCGTATACCTTGTGCTTGATGCGGTCGGCCGCCGCGCGCATTTCCTCGAAGAGCGCAGGATCCGTCACCTGCATGAGAACCGCCGTATCCTCGGGTTCGAGCGTCTCGCAGGCAGACTCGCTCTTGGCGATTATTTCACGCACGCGCACCGGATCCGCCGGCTTCCCGTCGGTCGCGGCGATCAAGGCGTTTATACGGTTCTCGTCGATGAAATGCCGTCCGCCGGGGAGATACTTGTCTATCTCCTCCTGAATGACGAAACGCTTCCTGTAGTCCGCCGCGTCGGCGAACTTCCTTATGCCTGATGTGTCTGCCATGAAAAAACCTTCTCCATTTCTGTAAGAGGGGTATTATACCACTTTCCCTCCGTTCGTGCCGATATGAGGAATCGGCTTCCAGCGGCGTGTCGGCAGGACGAGCGTGTACAGAACCGCCGCCGAGAGAACGAGCGAGAAGACGGGGAAAGTGAGAACCGCCGTCCAGCGCGGACGCCTCTTCTTCTGCGAAAGCCCGATCGACGCGAGCGCCGTGAACCATCCCATCACGCAGACGAACGCGAGAACGCCGAAGAAGAACATGGATGCACGCGGCCCGGCGCCGCCGTGGCACAGCTTCATCGCGAACGCCACTATGTCGAAAAGCAGGACGAACGCGACCGACATCCCTGTAAGTATCGCGAAATATATGTCGAACAGCCTCAGCGACGGGCGCCTCAGAAGCGCGCCGAGCCACGGCGCGAAATAGAGCCGCGCCACCTGCCAGCCGCCCGTCGCCCACCGCCTCAGCTGGCGCCACATGTAGCGGGCCTCCACCGGCTGCTCGTCGGCGTAGTCGGCCTCGGGCACGTACGCGACGCGGCGCCCCGCTATGTTGCACTGCACCGTGAACTCGACGTCCTCGACCATCGTACGCGTTTTCCATCCGCCCGGTCCGAGCGCCGAAAGAAGAAAAGCGAAACCGGTCCCCGTGAGCTTCGCCGAAAGCCCGAGGTTGGTGCGCACCCTGTTCGAGAGTTCGTTCATTATATCCCAGTATATCGCGTACCAGCCGGCGATGCGGTTCTCTTTCGCGTTCGACGCGTGGCGGCGGCCCGTCACGACGCTCTCGCCGTCCTGCAGGGCGTCGTTCACGACGTCGAGCCAGTTGTCGGCCACTATGTTGTCGGAATCGAAGACCGCAATCGCGTCGAAGCCGCCGTGCGCGGCCACGCGCTCCACGCCCCACGCCAGAACGTCGCCCTTGCCGCCGCTGGGGGTCTTCTTCTCCCAGACCGTCGCGCCCGCCGCCCAGGCGCGCTCGGCGGTGCGGTCGGTGCAGTTGTCGGCGAGAACGATCACCTCCCGCCGGTCGGCCGGGTATCTGCCCAGCGCGATGCTTTTCACAGGCATGCGTATGACCGCCTCCTCGTTGCGCGCGCATACAAGGACGGCGAAGCGCAGCTTCCTCTTTGCGGCGGGGTGGCGGCGCGGGCGCTTCAAAAGCCCCAGCAGGACGATCAGCGTCGACCAGAGAAAGACACAGCTCAACAGGCAGCACGCCAGGTCGAGCGCCAGCACGAGAGCCGGATTGTTCATCGCCACCTCCTGTGGACCCATAGATACTGCTCCGGATATCTGCGTATCGCCTCCCCCAGCCGGTCGTTCAGAATCTGCGTGCACTTCGCAAGGTCGTCGCCGCGCGAGAACCTCAGCGGCGCGCCGCCCACCAGCCTGTAGCGGTAGGGCGCAATACGCACGAACGAGCCGACCACCACCGGATACCCCGTCCGCATGGCTAGACGCGTGACCGAGGTGAACGTCTTCGCGGGGCGCCCGAGGAACTCAAGCTTCAACCCGCCGCTCGTGTGCTGGTCCATGAGAATTGTCATCGCAGCGCACTCGTTCTTCCACTGGTGCATGATCTCGGGCGTGAAGCCGTTTTTCTTGTCGATCACCGTCACAGGCCCGCGGAAGTGGTGTTTCTTCATCCATCTGGCCGCAAGCCTGTTGTTCATCACGCGCGCTATGGCTATCATCGGGCGCGCGAAGGAAAGGATGTTCGTCGCCGCCTCCCACACGCCGTGGTGGGCGCTCGCAAGGATTATCGGCGTGTCCGGCGATTCAAGGAGAAGCTTGACCGCCTCGGGCGAGGCCTCGGTTTCCACGTCAAGATGCTCGCGCCAGTTACCCGCGTCCACGACGCCAGGCACGCAAAGCGCCTCGCATATGTGCCCCGCCAGATGGCAGAACGATTTTCTGGCGATGCGCCGCGCCTCGCCGGGGTCGGCCGCCACGCCGCACTTGAGAACGTTGTCAACCGCGATCCTGCGGCGCTTCGGCATCACGGCCCACACCAGCGCGGCGAAACCGGCCCCTATGTCGTAAGCATGTCGGCGCAGGATGTTCATCGCCGCTCTCCGTAGCTACTCGAAGCGGATCGTCGCCGCGCGGCCGTGTCCGTCGAGGCCTTCCACGGCCGCGAACGCCTCTATCGCGCCGCGCGTCTCGCGCAGGTCGCCCTCCGTGAACGCCACAAAGCTGTGGCGCCGGCGGAAATCATCCGGCGTGAGCCCGCTGAACATGTTCGCCGCGCCGCCCGTAGGCAGAACGTGGCTCGGCCCCGCGACGAAATCGCCGGCCGACTCCGGCGTCCACGGTCCTGCGAAAACCGCGCCCGCCGCGCGCACGCCCTTCATGAGACGCGTCGCGTCGCGCGTCATGATCTCGAAGTGCTCCGGCGCGAAGCGGTTCACTACCTCAAGGCCGTCGCCGAGGTCTTTGGCGACGACTATGAGCATGCCGTCGCGGTCGATCACGCGCTGCACAAGCGCCTTGCGGGAAAGCGTTCCGGTCTGGCGGAGCACCTCGGCCTTGATCTTCACGGCGAGGTCGCGGGAAGTGCAGACGCACAGCGACTTCTCCCATCCGCTGCCGTGCTCTGCCTGGGAAAGAAGATCCGCCGCAATCCACCGCACGTCCACCGATCCGTCGGTCAAGACGGCGATTTCGCTCGGCCCCGCGACCTGGTCGATCGCCACGTATCCGTAGACCTGCCTCTTCGCAGCCGTCACGAACGCGTTGCCCGGGCCTGCGATCTTCTGCACCTTGCGGCAGGTTCTGGTGCCGAACGCCATCATGCCTATCGCCTGTATGCCGCCGACGCGGTACACCTCGGTCGCGCCCGCGAGCTGCAGCGCGTAGAGCAGGACGGGGTTGATCTCGCCGGTCTTCCCGGCCGGCGTGCAGGCGACGATCTCCTTCACCCCGGCCGCCTTCGCGAGCGTGACGGTCATCACGGCGGTGGAGGCGAGCGGCGCCGTCCCGCCGGGGATGTACACGCCTACGCGATCCATCGGCGAGAAGAACTCGCCGGCCGTGCCGCCGCGAGGCGTCTTCATCGACCACGGCTTTCTGAGCGACGCCGTCGAGAATCTCTTCACGCGCCTGTGGGCGTCTTCAACTGCGCGGCGCACCGGCGGCGGGACTTTGGCGGCCGCGGCCGCAATCTCGCTTTCGCCCACCCTGAAGCGTTTCGCCGAAAGCTTCGCGCCCTCGAACTTCGCAACATACTTCGCGACCGCCGCGTCGCCGCCCTTTCTTATCGCGGCGAGAACCTCGGCGGCGGCCGTCTCGGCCTCTTCGGGAAAGGCCGGGCGCGCGCAAAAGCGCGCGACGGCGGGGCTTGCCGAATCTGCAATGCGTATCATGGCCTACTTTTCGCCTAGCATGCACTTGACCGTGCAGTCGCATGCAAGCTGCCCGTTGACATAGCCCTTGAGCCCGAATACGCCGAGCTTGGAGCGTATCTTCACATTCTCGACCACGGTCGTCATCTTGTCGCCCGGCCTCACCGGACTGCGAAAGCGCGCGTTCTCGACCGCCGCAAGAACGAACACGGCCTCTTTGCCGGGCTCGGCCGCGAGCGCCCCGCGCGCGACTATTCCCGCGCCGGCGACCTGCGCCATGGACTCCACCAGCACCACGCCAGGGACTATCGGATTCCCAGGGAAGTGGCCCTTGAAGAAGTCGTTCTTCTCCTCGGTGTAGGTGTATTCACCCACGGCGCCCGTCTCGTCGGCCGACAGCAGCGTGTCGACGAAAAGGAACGGCGGGCGGTGGGGCAGAAGCTCTATGCCGCGCTTGTTGTAGACGTTTTTGAAGACAGGGAATTCCATTGCGTCAGACCTTCTTGAAAACCAGTATGCCGTTGTGTCCGCCGAAGCCGAGCGAGCTCGACAGCGCCACGCGTATGTCGCGGGCGACGCCGACGTTCGGCGTGTAGTCGAGGTCGAGCGGCGTCTCGCCCTTCTCGACATCGACCTCGAGGTCGGGCTTTTCGTAGTTGATCGTCGGCGGCACGAAGCCCTCCTTCACGGCGAGCGCGGTGATGGCCGCCTCCAGCGCGCCGGTCCCGCCGAGCAGATGGCCGTGCATGGACTTGGTGGACGACACGTTGATCTTCTTCGCCCCCTCCTCGCCGAAGACGCGCTTGAACGCTTTCGTCTCCATCTGGTCGTTGAGATGGGTCGATGTCCCGTGGGCGTTGATGTAGTCGACGGTCGAGAGATCTTCGACGCCCGCGTCCTTGAGCGCGACCTCGATCGCCTTCACTGCGCCGTCGCCGGAAGGATCGGGCGCCGTGATGTGGAACGCGTCGGCGGTCGCGCCGTAGCCCGCGAGCTCGCAGTAGACCCGCGCTCCACGCGCTTTGGCGTGCTCCTCGGACTCAAGAATCAGGATCGCCGCGCCCTCGCCCATGACGAATCCGTCACGGTCCGCGTTGAACGGACGCGACGATTTTTCGGGAGTGTCGTTGAAGTGGGTGGAGAGGGCCTTCATCTTCATGAAGCCGCCGATGGTGAACTCGAGGATCGACGCCTCGGTGCCGCCGGCCACGACTACGTCCGCACGGCCCGCGCGGATCATGTCCATCGCAAGCCCGAGCGCATCGGTGGAGCTGGCGCAGGCCGTCACGACCACCTGCGCCGGCCCTTTCGTCCCGAGGGCGATGGATACGTTGCCCGCCGCCTCGTTCGGGATGAGTTCGGGCACCGCGAGCGGCGAAAGTCTGTCCGGCCCGCGCTCGAAGAGAATCTTGTAGTTGTCGCCGGTTATGTCGAGGCCGCCTATGCCGTTGCCGATCATCGTGCCGACGCGATCCATGTCGGGCTTGTTGTCGTCGGTGAAGCCGGCGTCGCGCCACGCCTCGACCGCCGCCGCCACCGCATACTGGGAGAACAGCGCCATGTGGCGGGCCTCGCGCTTGTCCACAAGCCCGCCGTCGATGGCATACTCCTTGAAATTCTTCACCTCGCCGGCGACCTGGCAGGTGCACCGCGACGGATCGAACCTGGAAATGCGGCCTATCCCGGATTTGCCGGACTTCACCGCACTCCAGACGGCATCCTTGCCGTTGCCGCATCCGCAAAGCATTCCGAGCCCGGTAATCATTACTTTCTTCATTGTAGACAATCTCCCGTTTTCACTTCTCTTGTGCGAAACTTTTTTGCGTATTATACCAAATTTCCCGCGCGCGTGCGGCGAAGCCCCCGGCGACGTTGTAAAGTTCAACAGCCGAAGTTGTAAGAACATGGCGCGGCGTGCATGCACGAAACCGACAGGACCCTCCCTTGGCAGCACAGTGCACACGATTTATGATACAATATTCAATTATGAAGGCTATCTGTAAAACCAGCTTCCTCGCGTCAAGGCGCGAATTT
>DGVK01000023.1 GCA_002395905.1 Verrucomicrobia bacterium UBA4286
GGCGTCTTCGCGTACCAGTAGCACATGCACCCGTCCATGTACGCGATCTTCGAATTCGCACCGAAGAACCACCCCGTGGAAAAGTGGTCGCTGTAGCAGCGGTTGTACGAATTGTTGCTGTCAAAGTCGGCGAAGCCCGCGGTGCCGCCATACGGTCCGCGCGAGCCATTGAAAAGCGGATGGATGTTCGTAAGCAGATTGCCGCAGCCGAGAAGCTTCACTCCAGTGTTGACATGCGCAATGCGCATGTTGGAGAGCGTGTTATCATGCGCCTCTATCAGAACGCCTATCGAATCCTTCGCCCCGTTGCCGTAAATATGCACGTCGGCGATATCCGCGTCGGACGATCCGTTGTTCGCGCCGCGCTTGATGTGAAGCCCCACACGCACGTTCTTCATCGACACGCACCGCACCCGCGTCTCACGGCCCGAATCGATGGACACGCCCTTTGCGACGCCGCTTCCGTCGATTATGCCGCCCGTAAGCGAATAGACGCTTCCCGGCGTGCAGATGTCGTTCGCAGGGTGTATTCCGCCGAGCCTTACCATCGCCTCTGTGTTGGTCCATCCCGGCGCAGCCTTGAGAATCGCATAGTTGGATAGCTGAAGATCCACGCTCTTCCGCGGCTGCGCAGGCGTGCAGATCGGTTTGGAGAGAAGATACGTTCCGTCCGCGAACCACAACGTGCGGTTGGGGTTCGCATCAATCAGGCGCTGAATCGCGTCGGCGGCATCTGTCTTGCCGTCCGACGCCACGAAGTCCGCAACGTTGATGAAACCCGGCATCATCTGCCCCGCTGCGACCGCCACATGGACGGCGAACGCGGCAAGCACCGAGCTCACATGACGCATCTGCATCAGTCCAACCTCATTCCAAGGCGGAAACCGACGGCATTGTGTGCAGTGGCAGAACCCCACGAGAGACGAAACGCCGAACGTTCCCAGTAGAAGTCGGCGTCATACGCGCCGCTGCGGAGAATGCGGTTGCTGCCGGTTGCGGGACCGGCGGGATCGAGGGTGTATGCCGAAATGTTATCCGCATACCAATCGAGAACCAATTCGTAGGCATTGCCGATCATGTCGTAAAGGCGCCAGTTGTTCGGCGCTTTCGCGCCGACCTCGGACGGACCGTTGGCGTCTCTATTGCCTGTGAACCAGGCGATATAGCGCAGCCAGTGCGACTTGGCTTCGGCATTGCCCGTGGCAGCGGCCTTTCCGTTGTGGAGTGCCGTCGTCGTTCCGGCGCGGCAGGCGTACTCCCACTGCGCCTCGGTCGGCAAATCCAGGTCATCAAGTCCCGTCTTGGCGCGCAGTACGCCGATGAATGTATCGGCGTCCACCCCGCCAGACGTCGGCCACGAATAGGTCGTGCCTCGCAGGATGTTGTAGGAACATTGCGTTACGGGTCTGGTATCGCCTTTCGCCGTGGACAGAGCCGGCGGTAACGCGTCCATAACCTTCCTGTACTGGTATTCCGTCACTTCGAAAACGCCGATGTAGAACGGTTTGGTGAGCGTCACACCATGCAGGACTTCGTTCGATTGGCGTCCCGTCTCGCCCGTCGGCGAACCCATCATGAACGAACCTGGCCCGATGCACCGCAGCCAGATGATGTCTTTTGCCCACGGCTTCGAGGAATCCGTCATGTCGGGGCCGACGAAACTGTAGGAGACGGGGTACGACACCGCTTCCGCGCCGCCCGAAACGTCGATCTTCATGTAAACGCCGGGTATGCGCTGGATGGCGTTCGTGTAGTGCGCCGTCAGCTTGACCGTCATGTCCGCGCCGAGATTGCCCTGCCAGTCGGCTGGGGCGTTCCAAACAAGTTCCTTCCCCGTACCGCACGCGACGGGCAGTGGATCGGAGAGTTTCGTCACGTCGCCGCTCAAGGTGCGGAACTTGTCCCATCCGATCGAGACGCCGTTCGTCTGCACGTCCAGCGTGACGTAGGCCTGTTCGCTGTTCTCATTTGCAAGATCGTATGTGACGCGCAGAAGATGCGTACCAACATCCACCGTAGCGTTGACATTGCCGACCACAAGCGGAGCCATGCCCACGTAACTGCCGGTGGCCAATGCCGTAACGGCAGACAGGGCAAAAGAGACAAAAGCTAATCCTTTCATGGCAAGAGTTCCTTTCGCCTACCTGACCACAATGACCATGCCAAACGGCGTGGCCGTATCGATAATGCGCTCTTCGCTATCTGCCGTCGCCGCTCCGGCACGTGCGTCAAGAACAGGCGCCGCCGCCACCGCAGCATGGTCGGTCGTGTCGATGCAAGTCAGACCAGACGTGCCGGTACCGTCCGCCGCCAATGCTGCCAGTTGCATTCCACACACGACGGCCAAGATGATCAGTATGCTTTTCATGCCTTGATCCTTTCTCATTCTCCGACCGTCCACGCGATGCGGAAGCCCAGCGCACGGTGAGCAGTTCCAAGCTCCCACGAAAGGCGCCATGCCGAACGGTTCCAGTTCACGTTGGAATCGCACGAGCCTCCGCGGAGAATCGTCTGGGTGCCCGATTTCACGAGCGGATCAAGGGTGTACTTCGTATTGTCGGCGGCATAGTAGTCGCGGACAACTTCATAGGCGTTGCCGAGCATGTCGTAGAGGCCCCAGTTGTTTGGCAGCTTCTTGCCGATCTGGCGGAATGACTGGTTGGCAACACCGATATACCATGACAGCGGAGAGAGATTCGCGTCCTTGCCACTTGTTACGGATGGATTCGTTCCGTTGTAGAAGCCAGTCGTCGTTCCGGCGCGACAGGCGTACTCCCACTGCGCCTCGGTAGGAAGGTCGAAGGAAAGTCCGGTTTTGGCGCTCAAGACCGCAAGTACCGAACCTGAGGCCGGTGCAGCGTCAGGCGCCGTTCCTGAGCCGCGAAGGATATTGTAGGAAACGCTGCCTGCCGCAGGATACACGTCGCTCGATCCGGCGCCGGGAGACAGCGTCGTTCCCGTCAATTGCTTGTACTGGTACTGCGTAGTCTCGAACACGCCGATGAAGAACGGCTTTGTGAGCGTGACCTGATGCAACGTCTCAGGACCATTCGCGTTGTGTCCCACCTCGGTTTTGGGAGACCCCATTTCGAACACGCCCGGCTCGATGCGCTTGAGCCACAGCGTGCCCTTGGCGAAAGACGCGGTGGCGTCTGCAACGTCCGGCGCGTTCAACGTGTAGCTCACGGGATAGTGCACCGCTGATGCTCCACCTGAAAGGTCAATGTTCATATACACTCCAGGAATCTGATAGAGGTGGTCGGCGTAGTAGGCTGTGACCACTGCGGTCGCATTTGAGGTGAGATTGCCCTTCCAGTCCTTGCGCGCTTCCCAGACAATCTCCTTGCCCGTACCGACGGTCACAGTCTGGGATAGGTCGTTGCCGGAGATATCGCCGGAAAGCGTCTTGATGTTGGCGCGTCCGATCGAAACGCCGTTTGTCTGGATGTCGAGGACGACGTATGCAGCGGCGTTCCCCTCGTTCGCAAGGTCGTAAGTGACGTACACCTTTTGCGTCCTGCGATCTTGTCGCATGGACACGTTGTCAATGGCAATCACACCATCGGCAAATGCCGCTCCGGCAGAAACGATGGTCGCCGCCGCACCGATTATCAGTAGTTTCTTCATTTTCTTGTTTCCTTTCTTTGTGCCGTTAGGCGTAGATTCATGTTGCTTGAAGGTAACGTGTCGCCGTAAACCAAAGGCGCCGCGACCATCGCCGTCGCTGCGCCGATCAATAGTAGTGGTCTTTTCATCGTTGCTACCTCTTACTTGGTTTAAGATGTGCCGATTATATCAGAAACGGCGTTTCCAATGCAAGGGCAAGAGTCCTATTTCCTGCAACCGCCATGTCCTATTCCGCGCAAGATTCTGCGCAAGGATTATGGTATACTATGCGCATGAAGGCAAAGAGTCACTACAATGTGCTGGCGGTGTATTCACTTCGGCATTTCTCGGGGCGCGAACATTTTGCAGGCGTTCTGGACGGAATGGCCGACACGGGCGACTGGCAGCTGGAGACGATCAGGCCGGACCTGTTCCTTGACAGCAAAGCGTTCGTCAACGGCGACGGCGAACCTTACGACGGCATGATAATCTCAATGCCCGGCTCTGCCAGAGTTATGGATAAAATCGCGAAGTCGCGCCTGCCGACGGTTCTCGTCGATATTCCCGACAGGTCGCTCGCGGCGCGGTGCGACGCGGTTTCATGGATATGGACGGACAATGCAGATATAGGGCGGCGCGCGGCCCGGCATCTCCTCGAGCGCGGCGAATATTCCGCAGCAGGCTATGTACACGAGCTGACGGACGAATTCTACTCGCGCGAACGCTTGACGGCGTTTCGTCAGACGATGCACGAGAGCGGATGCGAGACATCGGTGTTCTCGCCAGACGGGACCACAACCGCCCGCAACCTCAAAAGCCTGTGCGCATGGCTCAAGGAACTGCCTAAACCTGCGGCGGTCATGGCGGCCTCCGACATGCGGGCGGCGGATGTCATAAATGCCTGCAGAGCGGAGGGCATCGCCGTCCCCTCGAAGGTCGCCGTGATCGGGGTCGATTGCGATGTCTCGCAGCACGCGAGATGCGGCATGAGCATTTCAAGCGTC
>DGVK01000184.1 GCA_002395905.1 Verrucomicrobia bacterium UBA4286
CACGATGACGTTCATCCGCGCCCCGGCGATAACAGACGTCGGCGAAGGAGTAAAAATACTTTCATCGTTCGACGGACGGCCTACGGCCGTGCGCTGGCGAAACATCACGGCTCTCGCCTGGCACCCCGAACTGACGCCGCAAAGCGTGGCTATTTGACGACGCCTTTCCCTTCAATCCGTCCAGAAGCACCTTCTTGCGCGGCGTGTCGCCCGTGCGGCGCAGCGTCTCGCGCGAACCGCCTTCGTATTCCACGTTCCATCCGCGCCATTCGTTGAAAGCGTGATAGCACCAGTCCCATCCCTGCTCGTCGAAAAGCTCGATGCAGTCCTGCAGATACCGCTCTGCGCCGGGCGCCCACGCCACGGCGCCCGCCGCCGCAAGAACCAACCTGGCCATGGCGAAAGTTTCGTCACGAAACTTTCGCCATGCCGCCGCGCCGCCTGCGAAGACGGCTGCGAAGACGGCTGCAGTTGCGCCGCGCTCCGTCAGCGCACGATGATCATCAAGCCGTCGCGAATCTCCGCTCCGTCAGAACCGACGACCGGGAACGTCGTGTCGCCATAGGGCGCGGTTGTAGATTGCGGCACATACGCCTTCTTTTCCACGAAGTCCCACAGCACGACAAGCCCGTTCGTGAGACGCACCGGCCTGTAGTTGCGCACAAGCTGCATGTTCGAGCCGTCGGCGTCGCCCTGCCAGAGCTTCAGGAAGTAGAACCGCGACGCAGCAGGGGAGACTGGGGTGCCCGCATCACTGTCGTGCTTGGCGAATAGGTAGAGATTCCTGCCTGTATCAACATTGGTGGAGGATGTCTTGGACGAGCGGAGTGTCTCCGCCCCCGTGGCGTCGTCAATGGTGTAGAAGGTCTGGGACCCGACGGCGAACGAAACACGAGCGTGAGTCGTGTCGCCAGAATTCAACTTGTAAACGTCCGGGTCGGATGAGTTCTCCGCATCCGTGGTTGAATCGTTCTTTTTCGGCCGATAGTAGGTGCCGTAGCCGAGTCCCACGTTGTAGCTCCACGCGTGGTACCACATATAGCACCGGGATACATCATCGCTACTGCCCCCATAGGAGGCTAGGAAGGCTTCCTCGGACGTGGATTTCTGGAGGCTTGTCTCCTTGAACTCGGCGGTCGTTGCGGCCTTGCCGATTACGCCAGTGTCGATGAACTGATTTCCGTCGGTCTCGACGTAATCGACATACTGCACGGGTTTCTCTTCGCCGGAGAGGACAATCTTGCCAACGCGCGACGCGGGGATGTCGGGCGACGGGCGGTAGATGCTTTCCGTCACTGTGTCGTAGAGCATTCCCTTGCCATCGACGAGGCATGGCTTGAAGTCGCGGACTTTCACGCCGTCCTGCCAGATTTCAAGTCCGTAGCACCTCGCTTGGGAACGCCAACGCCAATGGCTCGACGAGAAGAGGCAGAGGTTGTTGCCTGTGTCGACGGTGCCGGTGATGTTCGTGCTCAAAACCTGTACTCCGTTCCATTCAGCCGTCTGCGATCCGGCCGCGAAGGTCACGTCAAACGAATTCGTAACACCAACGTATGCCGAGACATCGGCTCCGCTATTTTGCAAGTGCATCTCGCCGCTGCTTCCGTATTGCGACACGAGCACCGCATCGGTTTCATGGAGCATGTGGAACCATCCGTTTGAGTCCTTGATGTTCCTCGCTCCAAGATATGCCCGCTTGTTGCGCCAGAACACTGTAGCCGTATCTTCCAGGTAGCGATAGGCTTCGCGGTTCCAAGTTCGAGTCACTCCGCCACCGTTTTCGTCCTCGGCCGTCCACATCATCACGCCCTTGGCCCTTGTCCCCGTGCGGGCGCGGACGCCGGTATCAAGCGTGTTGTTGCCGTCAGACTCGATGTATTCGACGTAAACGACTTCCTTAGGCTTGACCGATTCACGGCAGACGTTATTGAAGACGAGAGGGGTGCCGAGAGAATAGAAGATGCGCTTCGACACGTCGTCGTAGAGTCCGGCGACGCCGTTCTCGAGGCACGGCCTGAAGTCGCGCACGAGTTTGCCGTCCTGCCAAATTTTCAGGTAATAAAGACGCGACGCACTGTACGAGTCCGGAGCCCCGTTGTTGTTTCTCGCAAAGAGGTAGAGGCTTCGGCCTGTGTTGACCGTGGCGGCATCAGACAGCGACGTCCAGACTTTCTCGGCACCGGTTTCATCGTTGATGGCCGTAAAGGTCTGCGAACCCGCCGCGAAGGAGACCCGTGCGTGCGTCGTGTCGCCATAGTTCAGCGGATAGAGGTTGGAGTCGTTCCACGCCCCGGCCTTGGTCGGATCGGTCGTCACCGGCCGCCAGTAGGTGCCGCCGTATCCAAGTCCGAGAGTATGGCCAGATGCGTGATACCACATGAAGAACCGCGTGTTGGCATCGCTTCTCGCGCCGATGACGCATTCATCTTGGTTGCTAGGGCGAGTGCAAAGATTCTTCTCCTTGAACTCAACGATGGTTCCGGCCTTGCCGATGATGCCTGTGTCGATGTAAGCGGGTTTCTGTCCGTCGGCTTCCGCGAGAGGCCCCTGCGACTCCACATACTCGATGAACTCGTCTGGCACCTCGCTGTTCTCGTCGCAGATGAGATCTGTGCCTGAAATGGAGTAGAAGATGGTATCGGAAACGGCATCGTAGAGTCCTGCGCGGTCGCCCTTCATGCAGGGCTGGAAGTCGCGCACGAGCACCATATCGCCGCCGTCCTCCGGTCCCTGCCAGATCTTGAGACCGTAGCAGCGCGATTTGGACTTTCCGGCAGTACCATTGCCATGGTTGTTGGCGAAGACATAGAGACTCCGGCCAGTATTGAGACCCGTAAAGGTCGTGCTCCATGGGCCGATTCCGTCCACTGTAATGGTGCCCGTGCTTTCGCCTGTGCTGTTCGTCGCGGAAAAAGAGGCTGCGTAGTTGTAGACGCGGTTCTTTTCCCAACGGGTCTCCCAGCCGTTGCTCAATTTGACAACCGTGTTCCCCCGCTGCGACAGGAGCAGCTGATACGGGGACTGATTGCAATAGCACATGTAGCACCGAGTGTTGCCTCCGTCCGTACGGCTGGCAACGAACGCGCTGTCGGCAAGCGTCATCCACTCGACCTTGGCCTCGATCTTGGTGTTCGGGCGACCGATTATGCCAGTATCGACCCACTGCGAGCCGGTCGATTCGACATAACTCACCCATTTATCGGGCTGTTCTGCGGCGAATGCCGCGTGCGGCAGCGCCGCAAAAGCTGCAACAACCGCCAGTGAGAGTGCATAGATACCATGTGGTTTCATCTGATTACCTTTCCTGTTGAGTGTGCAAACTGATAAGAGCATATGGTATTGTATCATTTCCGTCGCAGTGCGTCACTATAAGAAATGAACCATTACTATCATATTTGCACCATCGGCGTCGGAGGGTGAGCCAGCGCTGTCGGCAGGGCGGAAATCACCCCTCGGAGGGGTCGGACCATGGGGGTGGGGAGGCGCGCTACAAAATACTAGGTATT
>DGVK01000121.1 GCA_002395905.1 Verrucomicrobia bacterium UBA4286
CGAGACGCCAGTACTCGTTGTCGCCCCCGGCGGTCACGTCTACGAAGAGCTGCGTGCGGCCGCCCTTCGTGGGCATGCGGAAGTTGTCCCGCGTGTCGCGCGTCCAGAACAGCCTCACGACCGACTCTACCGCGTCGCCGTACTCGCGCTCCTCCTCCTTGAGCGAAACCGCGCGGTTCTTGTAGGACCAGACGCCCTTGTCGACGTCGTCGAACTGCACGTACTCAAGCGTGTAGCGCACGCCGAAGCGGCCGAAAGGCTCCCACGTGGGCCAGAACTTGACCGGATACGAGAGCGTCGCCGCCGCGCCGCTGCGGTATATGTCGTACTGGTCGTACCAGCGGCCGCGACGGTACCCCTCGACCGTGAACTCAAGCATGCGGTCGAAGAGATGCGGCTCGGTGACGCTCGCCTCCATCGTCTGGATCCTGGGGCCCCACTGGACGAACGCACGGCCCTTCTGGCCTGCGCCGCGGAACCACTTGTCAGGCGCGAAGAGGTCGAAATTGGACTGCGTGACCTCGGCCGAGACGAACACGGAATCAACCGAGCTCGCGCCGACGCCGACCATGAAGGAACCCGTGTTCTTCTCCTCCACCTCGTAGACGAGGTTGCGGTACTCCGCGCCGTTCGCGTCGAGGCCGCGGTCGGTCTTCTCAAGATAGTATCGCACGCGCGAGAAGTAGTCGAGATTCTCGAGACGCTTCTGGCTGCGCTCGGCGCGGTCCTCCAGCATCCTGTCGCCCGGCCCGAGCGCGATTTCGCGGCGGATGACCTTGTCCTTGGTGTAGTCGTTGCCACGGATCACCACGTCGTTGATGACGACCGGCACGCCCTCGGTCACGACGAACACGATGTCAAGCGTCTGCGGGTCGTCCATGCGCGGGATGCGCTTTACCTCCACATGCGTGTCGGCGAGACCCGAATCGCCCGAACCCACCGCCACGGATATCCTGTGGGCCGCGTCGTCGATGTCCTTCTGGCCTGCGACGGACCCCGCCGCAGGAAGCTCGCTCTTCTCGCGCACGACGCCCTCCGGATAGCGCGTAAGCCCCTCGATCTTCGTCTCGCCGACGAGGTAGCGAACGCCCTCCCTCACCTGGAAGCACATGTCGACCTTTTCGGGATCGTCTTCGCATCCCTCGCGTCCCGGCATGGCTACCTTGACGTCGAGGTAGCCATGGTTCCTGTAGACCTCCTCGATCTTCGCGACGCACTGCGCGAGCTGCTCGTCGGTCACGGGCGCGTCGTTGAACCACCCTACGGGGTTCCACCAAGGATAGTCGCCGATGGCGTCGCGAACCTCGGCCTCGTCGATGCATCCCTCCGACGGCTCCCACCACGCAGGCGCCCACCACGGCCCGCTCTCCAGATGGGGCGCGTCCTCGAAGCGGTAGCCTCGAACCTTCTGGCGCGGACCCTCTTCGATCTCGAAAGTCACGGTGCAGTTGTTGCCGCCCTCCATCGCCACCGCGCTCGCCGCGACCTTCGCGTCGAGGAAATACTTCTTCTGGTAGGCCGCGCGAACCTTCGCCGCCGCCGCCGCGAGGTCGCCCTCGCCGTAGAGGTAGCCATCCTTGAGCTCGCTCTCCTTCGACACGCGCGATTCGGCAAAGTAGTCGCACCCCTTCACTACAAGCGGCGCCTGGTAGCGCATCTTGCGCCTGACCGAAAACGTGACCGCCACGCCTTCGCCGCTGCGCTCGGCGTTCGCGCGGATGTCCTCGAATTCGCCCGAATCCTTAAGGGTGGTCACGTCGCGCGTGACCGTCACCGGATCGTACACGGCGCCTTTTTTCGTCTGGCAGCGGTTGAGAACCGCGCCGACATCGCCCCCGAACGAGTCGAGAACTTCAACCTTCACCTCGGCCACGTCGGCCGCGAACGCGGTCGCCCCGACGAGAGTAAACAGTGCTAGCAGTTTTTTCATGGCTGTTATTTTATCATATTCAGCGCCTGTTTCATAGTCTCCCTGTCGACTTTCTCGACGACGCAGGCCCCGAGACCCGCCGGCAGCGAGATCGATTCGCCGCCCGTCGTGAGCCGCCACGCGTCAAGCCCGCGCAGGACGCTCTCGGTCTGAGCGACGAGATATCGGCTGTGGAGCGCGCCGTCCATCGCGCCGCATTCTTCGAGCGAGCGCATGACGAGCGCCCTCTCCTGCTCGGTCATGAGCCCGCGCAGCTGCGCGTAGGCCGTGTCGACCGCGACGCCTATCGCCACCGCGTAGCCGTGGGGCAGCTTGTAGCCGCTCATGGCCTCAAGGCGCAGCGCCGACCAGAGGCCGAAGTCCGTCCCGCCGCATTTCCTTCGCGCGGCGATAGCGCCGTTCACCGCCTCGACCATCGCGGCGTCATCACGCCCGCTGAAGTCGCCGGCCATATCTGCGAGCCTGCCGACCAGGTCCGCGTCGGCCACGGTCGCGATGCGCACGGCCTCCGAATAGCCCGCGCGCCACACGCCGTCGAGAACCGTCGACGCGAAGCGCGTGTCGATCACCACCGCCGCAGGAGTGCACGGCACGCGAAGAGCGTCTTTTATCCCCGCGCAGTCGAGCGCGGCGTTGTCGACGAAAGCGGCCTCGATCATCGATGCGACAGTCGTCGGTATGCGAACGATTTTTATCCCGCCGCGAGCCTGGGCCGCCGCCCAGCTTGCGACGTCGAGAATCGTACCGCCGCCCAGCGCGAGCACACAGTCTCCCGCGCCGATTCTGGCTTCGACCGCCGCCGTCGCCACGCGGTGCGCACAATGCAGACTGTCGCATTTTATCTTCTCGCCGCCGGGCAGCACCACAGGGCTGTCGACAAGATCGATCCCGTGGGTCTTCACATACCGGCCTATCTTCGTGCCAAGCCCCTCGGTGTGCTGGACGACGTTCATGTCGGCGACCAGCATTATGCGCGGCGTCTCAGAACCGGTCACGCCGCGCAGAGTCTCCGCAAGCGCCGTGTTGTCCTCGGCGAACACGTCTTCCGCGAACACGACGGGGTATTCTCCGCCCGACTTCCTGTTTATCGATATCTTCATAGTGCGTTTTTCCTTTTTGACAAAAGCTCCTCGGCATGCCGGAACACTACATCCGACGCCGCCCCTCCAAGCATCCTCGCGATCTCCTTCACGCGCGCCTCGCCTTCGACCGCCTCGATCTTCGTGCGCGTGCGGCCGCCGCGCACCGATTTGGACACGACCAGATGCCTGTCGCCGCAGGCCGCGCTCTGCGGCAGATGGGTTATGGCTATGACCTGGTGGTCGCGCGCGACGGACCTCATCTTCTCGCCGACCGTGCGGCCCGCCTCGCCCCCCACGTTCGCGTCTATCTCGTCGAACACGAGAACATCCGTCGAATCATGGGACGAGATCACCTTCTTGAGCGCCAGCATGACGCGCGCGGCCTCGCCCGAACTGGCGATCGCCGCAAGCGGCCGCGCAGGCTCGCCAGGATTCGGCCCGAACATGTAGGCGACGCGGTCGCAGCCGTGCGGCTGCGGTTCGCAAGACTCCAGCGCGACGGAGAACTCCGCCTGCAGGAAGCCGAGGTCGTGAAGCTCCTTTGTGACGGCCGCCGCCAGCTTCGCCGCCGCCGCCGCGCGCTTCTTCGAGAGCGCCGCGCCGGCCTTTCGTGCGCCGGCTTCGGCCGACGCGACCTCGGCCCGCAGCTCCGAAAGCCGTTCGTCTCTGCGCTCGAGATCGTCGAGCCGCGCCTTCTTCGCGGCGAGAGTCGCGACAAGCGCCTTCGCGTCGGCGCAGCCGTGGCGGCGCTTGAGACGGTTGAGTACGCTAAGCCGCTCGTCGAGCGCGGCGAGAGTCTCCGGGTCGGCGTCAATCGAGCTGGCGGCGTCCGCGACCGACCGCGACAGCTCCTGCAGGCGCAGCGTGAGTTCCTCGACCTCGGCGCCCCATCCTTCCGCCGCCGGAAGACGCTTGGCCATCTGCGCAATGACCGGCCGTATGCGGATAAGCGACTCCGCCGCGCCCTCGTCCCCGCTGAGCGCGTCGGTGACTGCATTCGCCTCGTCCAGAAGCTCGCCGGCATGCGCGGCGGCAGCGTGACGCTCGGCGATGAAGTCGTCATCATCTGTTATGCCGGCCGCCTCCAGTTCGCCGACCTGGTAGCGCAGCATGTCGAGTTCATCCTCTGCCGCTGTCTCGCTTTCAAGCGCCGCAAGCCGCGCGCGTGCGCCGCACAGCGCCGTCCATGCCTCGGAATATCCAACGAAGTCGATGTCACCGAACGAATCGAGCGCGCCGCGCTGAAAGGACTCCTCCAGAATGCTCTGGTTGGCCCGCGGACCGTGAATATCGACAAGCACCGCGCCGAGCTTCTTGAGCGTCGCGACGGTGGACGGCGAATCGTTCACCCACACCCGCCCCGATCCGTTCGCGCCTACAGTGCGCCGCACCGAAAGAGTCGAGCCGTCGAAATCGATTCCAAGCTCATCGAGAATAGTGCGCACCGTCTGCGCCCTGCGCCCTTCAAGAGAGAACTCCGCCTCGACACGCGCCTCCTTCTCCCCTTCTCGGACGACGCCGGAATCCGCCCGGGCTCCTGTTACAAGTTCAAGCGCTCCCATGAGAACAGATTTCCCCGCCCCCGTTTCACCGGTGAGAACGTTCAAGCCCGAAGCGAACACCGCCTCGGCCTTTTCAACTATGGCCAGATTTGAAACTGTAAGCCTGTCAAGCATCTTATATAACTTCGCCGCTTGTCGACAATCAGCAGCGGCACACCCCTCGAAGCAACCCTCTAATGGAGCGGGCGATGGGAATCGAACCCACGTAAGAAGCTTGGGAAGCTCCTATTCTGCCATTGA
>DGVK01000150.1 GCA_002395905.1 Verrucomicrobia bacterium UBA4286
ACACACTCTCGCGCATTCCACTTTCCCTTATCGCGAAAATCCAGGATAAGGGTGTTTGCAAGATTCAACATACGCGCATCACTGGGGCGCAGATGCCGGACTCTTTGCTGGGCCGATTGGCATTAACCGGCTATCGGGGAATTATGCGCAGACGGTCTATGCCGAGCGCCGGACCGGTCATGACGTTCACCTCAAGCTCCAGGCGTCCGTCGAGGAAGTCTTCGCGCACGACCGGCAGCGCGACATATGTCTTCGCGTCCACCTCCTCGGTAAACGGGACCTCGAACACACGCCCCTCCAGAAGTCCGCGCCCAGACGTAAGGCCTTCTTCCGGCTGGTGGAAGTCCACCCTAAGCTCGCCGGTAGTCGGCGGTATGCCGCGCATCTCCATCTTGAAGACGCGCCCGGTCCAGTTGGTCGTGATGTCGTAGATGGCGCATGAAAGGTCGACGGGCTTGACGACGTCGAACTCCTCTGCGAGCCATTCCTCCGATACGAGGGGTGTTCCATTCGTCGGCGCACCCGAGAGATAGGCGCACACGCTGGCCCTGAGACGCCGCGCCTCGGGCGTGTCCGCCGCGAGGTCGTATCCGCACACGAAAAGCCGCCCCTTGCCGACAAGAACCTCGAACATCGTCGCGGTGAAATCGGAGAAGTGGAAGTCGTTCACCGAAAGAGCGATCGGACGAAACCCGTCCGGCAGGCCCTTGAGCGCATGAACCATCGCGCCCTGCGAAAGCGCATACCACTGCCAGTCGGTGAAGTCGTCGGTGACGAAGCCCGCGAGCGCGGGATGCTTAACGTCGAACCACGTGCCAAGCGCCGCCGCCGTCGTATTCGCGACCGGGAACCAGCGTGCGCTCCAGTAAACTGGCTTGAACTGCCCTTGCGCAGACTTGAAGCTCGGACCGGAGTAGAGGACGGTCTTGCCGTCCGCTATCGCACCTTTCATCGTCGCAGGGTCCGACGTTTCGACGACACCCTCCGGCGCGGCGCAGCGCCCCTCTCTCGGATACACCCAGAAACTCCATTCGTTGCAGCCGAAGCGAAGCGTCTGGCGCGAGCGAACCATGTCGTCGGACAATAGACATTCGACAACCGCGACTGTCTTTACTTCGCCTGGCGGAATCGCCTCGGCAAGCGTTACCTCGCCACTCGTGCCGCCGAGTTCATACGGGAACGCCGCGCCGGCAGACAGGGCGCTTTCCGTCAGATTGCGTATCTGCAGCGTTGCACGGTACGTCTCGCCGACGACATAGGTGAAGCGCGAAAAACGGGCGAGATAGCACACCGGACCCCACACGTTCGAGAACGGGGACATGCCCTTGAACCCCGTCTTGAGTTTGTAGAACGGATCGCGCCATCCGACAAGCGCCTCGGCCTGGCCTGTGTAGTCCTGGACGTTCAGCAGCTGAAGCCCCGCGCACGACGGTGTGCGCAGGAAGCTCTCTACCTCCTCCTTGTAGATGAGGCGGTTCAGCTTCGCGGATGCCGCGTGGTATTCGTTCTGGAACTTGAGCGCGTTCTTCCTGACGGCGGTGTCGCGGTGGCGCGTCAGATTCCACGGACGCATCACGCCCGTGAACGGCGAGAGCAGCTCGTCCCAGATCGGATACACCGGCCACTGCCCTATCTCGTGGGCAATCGTCGGAATCGTCGCGGCGGAATAGATGTCTTCGTAGTCCCAGTCGGTGTGCGGCATGAGTTTTTCGCGCGCGAGCCCTTTGCCGGGCACGACATGCGAAAGCGAAAAATCGTCCGCCTCCGTGATGTCACGCGCGGACGACGCATAGCACAACGCGCGCGGGTCGTACTTCTTGTGCTCATCGACCCACCTACCCATCGTCTCGAAGTTCGAGCTGCCAAGTTCGTTGCCGATCGAAAGCGAGAAGAACGACGGTGAATTGCCGTATGCGTCGGCAATCGCCTTCATCTCGCGGCGGACGAATCCGTCCACCGGCTTTCCGTTGCCGACCTCGTCGCCGTCGCTCATCCACTTGTCCGTCCAGATTCCAACTTCGGGATGAAGAATTATCCCAAGTTCATCCGCCGCCTCAAACGCGGCCTCGGGCGGACACCACGTGTGGAATCTGACGGCGTTTATGCCGTCCTCGTCCTTCAGCGTCCTGAACACGCGCAACCACTCGCCCTTCTCCATCCACGGCACACCGTCCTTCGCGAAGTTCGCGTTCTCCACATTGCCGCGCGTGAAGATCGCGGCGCCATTCAGCGTAAGGAGGCGCCCTTTCGTGCCGACGGAGCGGAAGCCGAAGCGGATGCTGTGCTCAAAGCCGTCCTTCGCCGTAAGCCGCACTGTGTATAGCGCAGGATGGAACTCGTTCCAGTACTCTGGCTCCTCGGCGAGCGAGACGACGATTCTGTCGCCGCGGCGCTCCCAGCCGGATGTCTTAAGCCCCTCTACCTCCACGGCGGCGACGTCTGCCTGCGTCTCCACCTCCAGTTTTCCGCCGGACGGCGCCGACGCGAACACGCGCGCCGCGCGGAGCGGATGGGCCCTGCGAAGTTCGACGCGTCCGAGGACTCCGTTCCACACGGCCTGCATGTTCGGCCCGTATGCGTGAGACTGCCGCGAGAAGTTGTATCGGCACGAGTTGTCGATTACAAGCTTTACCTCATGCCTGCCAGGCGACAGCCGTTCCTTCGGCACTTGATAGATATGCGGCGTTGCGAGCGAATCGCAACTCCCAAGGCTTGCTTCGTCCCAGAACGCCTCGCTCGCCCACATGACGCGCTCGAGAAACAACTCCATCGGGCGCTCGCAGTCCGCCGCCGACAGCTCGACGGAACGGGCCCACGTCGCCTTGCCGACATACTGCCATTCCTGCACAAGCGCCTCGGACTGCGGCAAGTCCATCGTCGTCTCGAAGTCGTGTACAGTCCAGCGCTTTCCCAAGTGCGCCTCCGCCAGAGTCCCCGGCAACTTCGCCTCGCCGGCGATTCCGTCGCCCTCGACATGCCACGTCCCGGAGAGCGTCACATCCGCACCCGCCGAAAGAATGAGCGCAGCCGCCCATAGAACAACCACCGTTCTCATTTGAAGACTATCTCGTATGCTTCGCCCTTGAAGTTGCCGCCGACTATATATTGCGTCGCCGTGTCCGAAAAGCGGTCGCTGAACGCCGAATGCATGTGCCCGCACAGAATCGCCTTGAGTGTCCGCTGCTCCTTAAGGAACGCCATCAGCTCCAACGTCGGCGGGCGCGGGACGTTGTAGTCAATCTGGTTCGCCCTGTACTTCGAGCGCACAATCTCGGCAGGGACGCCGGTTATATCCGCCGTGCCCGCTCTTTCGCCACAGCCGAGCGTCACGAACGACCACTCGAACGTGGCCGGCGTGTAGAACGGAACGTGCATCATCAGCACGACGGGAAGACCTTTCGCGAACTCGTCCTTTACGCGGCGGCAGACATCCGCCGAGATGTTGTTGTTCGCATCGTCGAACGCAACGAAGTTGACGCCGTTCACCACGCGCGAAGCGACCTGCACATCGTTCGCAAAGGCTTTCTGAGCGCGCGAGCGTATCTCGTCGCGTGTCTTGCCTCCCTTCGGATTCCAGTATTCGTGGTTGCCGATTGCGAAGTGGAAGTCCGCCATCTTGCCGAGCGTGCGACCGGATATGGCGTAGTTCGCCTCGCTTTCGTAGTCCACGAGATCGCCCGTGTGCAGCATCAGCAGACTGTTGCGCCGCGCGTAGTCAACGGACGCCTGGAAGTTCACGAGCGACTGCGGGAACACCGGTACGCGGTTCTTGAACGCGCGCTTCGCCCCTTCGCTCACCTGCTCCGCCGCACTCATGAAGTTGAGGTGGGAGTCGGAGAAGTGAAGCGCACGGAACGGCTTCTTCGCGCCGACGTCGATTTCAAGCGGCGTCGGGCTGAAGTCGCTTGGGCGTTCGTAGCCCTCGGGAAGCGCGGCGAACGCCGCGCGTTTGGCCATGTACGCCGCGAACGACGAAAAACCAAGTCCAACGAATGTGCGCCTGTCGAGGTTCATGCTAACCACCCTACTAGTCAAGTTCTATCAGCGCAAACGAATCCGGCATGAGCGAAAACCTCGCGGAACCGTCCAGCTGCAGGATCAGCGGCACTTCAGTATAGGTGCGAATGGCATCTGTGATGTGGCAACGCGCCTTGGCAAGCGAACGGCCTGGAACACGCAGGACGACAGCACCAGTGTCCGTCACGTCGTTGCTTGCCGCATACCGCACCACAAGCACCGCCAGGGAGCCGTCCTCGCCCTTTGCCGCGACGGCGCGGAACTGGCCGTCGGCGATCTCCTGCGTCTCGGCGGGGAAGACGACGCCCGTCGCCGCGTCCGATTTTACGCCGCGCCCTTCCTTGACAGAGGCGAAGACCTGTCTGCCGCGATCCACAAGCTTCGACCACGCATAGAACGGATAGTACCCTTTTTTCGGCCACAGCGTCGTGCCGTCGAACATAGCGTTCATCACCGAGCCGACTTTCGAATCGTAGTACATGAGCATGTCGAGCGGCGCGTACTGGCAGTCCACCATGGCCGCTGCGATGAACGCCGCGCCCTTCTGGTTGAAGCGGCCCGATTCCACCTCAAGCGTGTACACGAAGTCGTCCACCCACCCTTTCACGTAGTTCCACTCGTTCAGTATCGACTCCGCCTTGGCGAACCCGGTATCGTCCATCATCTTGCGGATGCGCACCGCCTTTTCCGCAAGCCGTCTCGAATCGGTCGCGTAGACATGCCAGGAGAAGAAGTCGAGCGGCACGCTGCGGTCGCGGCAGTAGGCGAGGAACCGAGCGCCCCAATCCTCGCGCCCGCAGAGAGCCGGGCCGCCGATCTTGAGGTTCGGGAATTTTCCCTTGAGGTGCTTCGCCGCCGTCTCGTAGAACTCGAAGAAGTTCGTCACAGTGCCGCCCCAGCAACGCGGGTTCCTGGGCAGTTCGCCGTCCGACGGATCAAGGTCCGCCTCGTTCCATATCTCCCAATAGGCGATGTTGAACTGGTTGGACCATGCGACGTTGACGGTGGTGTACGCGTCATCAGTCCCCCATCCCCAGCCTTCGTTGTAGTGGCGTATCACATGTTCGCAGATGCGCGCCCACTTCTCGAAGTCCTTCGGCGGCAGCACGCCGTACTTCTTCGGGCCGTGCTCGATGGTCTGCCCGAGGCGGAAGAACACCTCCGTCCCGGCGCGGCGTATGTTGTCGAGGTAATGGTCGGTGAAGACGAAGTCGTAGTTTTTCGGATCGTTCTCGTCCGCGTCGAAATCCGGGAACAGCGCGTTTATGTCGCACGTGTGCGCTCCGCCGGACACGCAGTTGATGGAATCGTGCGTCCGCGCGAACGGAATACGCGCGGCGCGGTATTCCTCGAAGTTACCGCACTTCTGGTCGCCGCCGGGCTTGTTGACGCTCGGCCCGTTGTTCACCGCGTGCATCGGCTTCACCGGCCCAAGCACCGTGCCCAAATCGACCGAAACCTCCGCCGTGGCCATCGGTTCTGCGGCGTACAGCACACCGGCCGAAAGCACGGCAGAGCAGATTGACAACGCAATATTATTTTTCATCGTCATGGAATTTTGCAGGGCAACTGTCAGCGTAAAAATATGACCATGCCCTTCGGCGTGTGGAGGCGTACATCCGAGAACCGCCAGAGGTAGTATGGAACTGCCGTGGAGCCGCCGTCGCCTTCGCCCCATGCCGCAAGTCCCACATAGGCTGTATCGCCATATTCGCCGTTCACGTCCTCGTATTCGTAGTGTGTCACCCATTTCTCGCCCGTCGCCGCATTCTTGTAGTCGCACGTGAACACATTGCCCTTGCGGCGCAGGCGCACCCATGTCGGAGCCACAGGATAGGAACCGAGCGGAGCGCCGGAGACCTTGTCCTGCTCGCGCACGTATGCTCCCGTACCGGTGGTTTTCTGCATCCCGACGAGATAGAAATTGCTGCTTGAAGAAACATCTGTGCGCTTTACGCCGTAGGCGTGCATCATGGCCGAGGCGTCCAGCGAACTGCGCACCATGATTCCCGCCTTGCGTCCGTACCATTTGCCGTCTATCGGGAGTGACTCTATCCTCGCCGTCATGGTGAAGTCACCTTTCATCTCCTGCCACATGAAACCATAGCCGACAGTTCCCCACGACAGATCACGCCCGCTGTGAGCCACGTCGAAAGAGCCGTCGGCGTTAGCCTTGACATCGCCAAGCCAAGTTGAACCGGCAGAAACATCGAACGAACGGGCGTTCACCCAACCCTCCGGCAGGGCCTTTGGCGGGACCGGGAGAAGCTGCGTTGCCGGAATGACCTCGTGCGTGACGCAGCCACTCCAAAGGATGCGGCAATGGCCAGCGCCGTCCTTGTGGAACCACTTGACAGTGATGTCATGCTCGCCGGCCGTCAGGCTTGCCGCGCCGCTCTGGACATCCTTGTACAGCACCGGATTGCCGTCGATCCAGAGATACGCCACGCCAGACGCCTGTGCATCGAACGTGAAGTCGCCCGAGCAAGGCGCAATCAGCTTGCCCGACCAGCGAGCGAGAAGGTTCTCGGTTTCGTCGCCGACCGATGCGTTGGCAATGTCGATCATCGCATTCGTCGTGACGAGCGCCAGCGTCTCGCCGCCTGTCGTGGTCACATAGTTCGTCCACCATTCGCCGTGAAGCCCGATGCCGTTGCCGGCGAGGTACGGAATGACTTCACGTTCCGCCGAATAGGCCATGCTCGCACCGTTGACGGTCGTCACGCGATAGGTGTAGCGTGTCCCGTCGCACGTCACGTTGCTGTCCGTCCATGTCGCCGTAGCGGCGGGGAGACCGCTCGCAACGGACGTCCACGCCCCGTCGCCGGTCTTGCGCTCAATCGTGTATGTACCATATTTGGCAGGAGTCCACGACAACGTGACCGACGGCGTCGTGCCGCATGTCGCCGTGATGTCCGTCACCCCCTGCGCAACCGCAGCGACTTCGGCCTCCGTCCATCCGTAGAACTGGAGTTCGGATACGTTGTTGTTCCAGCCGTTTTTGTCGGGGTTGTGGCAGAAGAGGTAACGATAGGCCGTGTCCGTGTCGCGACTCGCGCGCTCCATCCACGATGCGGTGTAATCGCCCGCAACGCCACTGATAGGCTCGGTAAGGACGTCGAAGTTGCCGTCGAGATTCCAGTCTGAGTTGTTTGAGCCGGAGAGAACGACACCATTGCAGTTGCCGTTGTTGTTGCGCGGGAAAAAGCGCATGAGGGCGAGATGCGCCGGTTCGCCAAGATCTACGCCGATGCAGGTGCGCGGAGTCACGGCCTTTATGTCGGCGTGGTCTGCATTTGAGGAACTTGTGTGGACAGCGTTGTTGAACGCCTTCATGCAGCTCTCTTCAATCGAGCTTCCCGTCCAATAATTCGGCCCGCCCTTGTAGATGAGGCTTACACCGGAACGAAACTGCGTCATGCTGACTTCCGGATCGCGCTCCAACAGGCGCCAACGGATGATCGATGCCGTCACGTCGTTCGTCAGGGAGACGTTCGCTCCGTCTATGGAATAGTTCGCCGCGACGCGATAGTAGGACATGACACCGGCCGGCGCTGTCGTATCCTCGTAACTGGAACCTGTTGCGCGCGCGATTTCCGACCATGGGCCGTTGGGACCAGCCGAACGCAGAATGGAGGTGGTGGAAGATCCCACGCCCCTGCTCCAGCTGAGCGCGTTTGCAACGACAGGGTATGCGCCGCGCGTCACAACGAGATTGGCAGGCGGCTGGATGTTGTCTGCGAGATATCCGGCGAACGAATCGGCGTCAACGCCATAGAACTCAAGTTCGGCTACGCTGCCGGCGAAAGTGTTTTCGGAGCCGACCTGCCTCTGGATTATGCGGTAATACCGGAAGGGCGCGGACACATCCGGCACGACCTCGATCCATCTCTGGTTCTGGTACCAGTCGTCGGGGACGCTTTCGCTGAAGCGGTGCAGAACGACCGCGTCGGAGAAGTCGCTCTCGTTCGCGCCTTCGATGACGGCGGCCTTGAGACGCGCTGGGGTTTCTGGGGTGTCGCGCCCATAGACGCGGATGCGCGTAACCACACAGGGCCGCACAAGGCCATACCCTACGTAAGTGTCACATGCGGCGCTCTTCGGGTCGTAGTAGGTGCCCAGATTGCCGTCAAAGACCTTGTCGGCCTCGCGTCCGGTGGCCCAAACGGCCGTCCCGTCGGAAAACACGGCAGTCGTGCCGTTTGCGTCCTCGATGGCGTTTGCGCGCAGGTTCACCTCCTCCGTCACGGTTCCCGTCCCGGCATTGGCGTAGAACTTGTCGTTGACGCGGTCGTAGAGGCCACATGCGCCGTCCTTCTTGGCGGGCACGAAGTCGCGCACGAGCTGACCGCCGTCCTCGATCTTGAACGATCTCAGCGTACAATCCTTGAGATACTGCCTGCCGGGAACCTCCATTTGCGTATCGTTCGCCGAGAAGTCGAAGTCTTCCGCCGTCTGCAACGTCGTGCCGTTGACCACCAGCGTTTTTCCGCAGTCGATCTGCAGACGCTGCCACACCGAATAGACGCCAACGCTTTGACCATATTTTGCAGTCCCGTACCGATACCAGAACTTGCCGTATCCGCAGTTGAGGATCCAGCATCCGGCGACACGCTGTTTCACCGCGAACAGGTCGAAGTCTGCCGTAGTCTCCAGGCTAACGTCGGCAATGATGCGCGGATTGTCCGTGACGATGCAGCCCGTATTGAAATAAGCGCCCTGCGGTATGTGAATCGCCTCCAGAATGCGGTCATAGTCGTACGCCAGGGCCGATCCAGCGAGCACAGCTGTTGCCAGCACAGCCACAATGATACGTTTCATGGTTGTCGTTCCTTTCGGTTGGTTTCCTTTTTAGTTGATTCTGTACAGCGCCGGTTCGTTCGGCGCGAGTGAAATCTTGAGTGTGCGCGGCCCGGCCTTTTCCGTCGCCGGACCAAACTCCGCCGCGACGCGCGCGAAGTCTTCGGAAAGCGTCAGCGCGGCGGAATCCGCCTTGTCCTGCGCGTTGACGACGAGCAACCACGCCGCGCCGTCCTTGCGCCACACGCGCACGCCCCACTTCGATGGCGCGCCCGTCACTTCCGGCGCGGGCTCGACCGACAGCAATACGGGTATGTACCTGCGCACCTCTTCGCCCACCTTGCAGATGTCGGCCCACGCCCTTGCGAACGGAAAGCCGTGGCACTGCTTCTGTATGGCCGTGTAGGAATAGTAGACGAGACCGTTCGCGCCGGACGCGATGCACTGCCACGACATCGAGCGCATTTCATCGACCGTCGGCATCCTGTTCTCGGGCGAACCGGGCCACTCGGGCCTGTATCCACCCCAGTCGAACGCCTGCGGGACCTGCCACATCGGACGCAGCGAAAAGTAGGCGCGGTCGGTCTGGCGCGTCCAGTCCGTCACAATCGACAGCGGCTTGTCGGGCACAGGATACGGGTCGGTGCCGATGATGTCGAACGTCTGGGAAAGCTCGCGCAGGAACTGGAGCTGGTAGACGACCGCCCATGCCGGATGGTCGGGGTCGGCCTGTTCCAGATAGTCGCGCCTGTGCGTGAGCGCGCCATACCATCCGTCGCCGACGAGTTCGTCGTTGACGTACCAGGCGAGAAGACCCGGATGGTTCTTGAACGCGTCAACCTTCGCCTGGACATACGAATCCGCCGCGGCTTCGCTCGTCACGGAGGCAGGCGCGTGGTTCGCCCCGGCATAGACGTCCTTCACCGAATATATAACCCTGACGCCGTTCGTCCAGTAGAAGTCCATGCCGACGGCGTCTGGCGCTTCGTAGGGCATCACACAGTTGAACGGACCCTTCACGTATTCCTCGCGCCTGCTCGCATTGCCCGTGTACATGCCGAGCGGGAAAAACGGCTTGCCGTCGACGATCGTGCGGCGATGCCCGTCTATCCACACGCGGCGCTCCGGCATCTTTGCGACGCGGTTGAAGGAAAGCTTGGCGGAGCCCAGGACGGAGCCGTCCGGCGCCTTGAGGCGGAATGCGACGATGCTCACGCCGGACTTCATTTCGGCGACATCGACCGCACACCGCGCCAAGTCGCGCGCAAACTCCTGCGCTGGCACCGTCTTGCGGCTGCCGTTCTGCCTTTCGTAGGAGAATTCCGCCTTAAGGTCTTCCGGCCGGAACTTCTCCGGCACGGCAAGGCCGACGACAAACTCCACACGCCCGGTCGCGGCGGTGTTGCGGTACGCCGATGAAAGCATGTGCCCGACGGCAGGCTTTTCGTACGGGACGATTTCAATGTCGTCGAAATAGGCCTTGCCGACGCAGCCCGGCGTGCAATAGGGTATGAAGCTTATGCTTGCCGTCATTTCGCTTATCACGCCTGTGACGCCCTCTATGCGCGTCCAATTTTCGCTGCCCTTGAGATCTCTTGAGTATGTGCCGCCGAGATGCCGCCCGTTTGCATCGCTTCGCTCGATGCCGAGCTTCGCGCCGCCTCCCTGCGCAGACTTTAGACCCTCGGTACGTATCCATGCGGAAAAACGGTATATCTGCCCTGGCTTGAGATGAATCTTACAGGAGGGGAATGCATACGGAAGATTAGGGTCGGAGTTCTCGTACACGAGCGCCGCCGTGCCGTTCATGCCAGCGCCCTTCTTGACGGAGTAGGCGGGCGGCAGATTCCACCCGGCGCCGCCGCGCTCAAAGTCCAGGTTCTCTCCGACGACGTCGGCATGGACGACAGAAGAAACGGCGGCGATCACAAATGCCGCGCATGCCGTTTTCAACACTCTCATAGTTTTCGTTTGCATTTTATTTGCCCCATTGCCCTTTTTGGTTTGTTGGTATTATACCATTTTCAAACCAGCCTTTTGCGAAAAGTTTTTCCGAACTATTGCGCAACGTCGGCAGATTGTGGTATAATGCGCGCCATGTGCGCTAAAAAGCAAAATCCAGACCCTAGAAAGGCGATTGTCACGATTTCCCTTCGTTTCGCCTCAAGCCGCGATGTGCTGATGGGGCTGTTTCGCCACATAGAATCCTCGTCAAACTGGGCAATCAACCTCATGCAGCCGGAAGACAACCCGCTTACTGTCGCGAAACTCCATGCGGCCGAGCGCGACGGCACGAACGCCATTGTCATAACCGAGCCATGCTCCGAAGAGCTTATGCTGGCTCTTGCGGAAACGCCCATTCCCGTCGCTTCAATAGGCATAAAAGACGCGCACCTCAAATCGCGAAAAGGCACGATGGTATTTGTCCACAACAACAATGCCGCGATTGGAGACATGGGCGCCAGGCATTTCTTCAGCCTTGGGCGGTTCAACTCCTACGGGTTCGTGCTGGCGGGGCCAGACGACGACTGGGCCAGAGAACGTTCCGACGCATTCTGCGCCCGAATCGCCGCGTCTGCGCCGAACGCCGAGGTCCGGGTATTCCCTACGACCGCAGATTCCGGCTTGGAGGCGAACATCGGCGCACTCGTGAATTGGATCAGGGCACTGCCGAAGCCTGCTGCGATCATGGCCGCCTGTGACATTAGGGCCATTGAGGTCCTCGACGCCTGCGAAAGGGCGGGCGTCTCCGTGCCCAACGCTGTCGCCGTGCTCGGAGTGGACAATGACGAGCTGCTGTGCGCCCACGCCTCCACGCCCCTTTCCAGCATTCTGCCGGGACACGTCGATATGGGGCGCATAACGGCGGAAACGCTTGAGAAAATGGCAAGGCAAAAGTCCACTCCGCGCCAGCACCGCATCGTGACCGTTCCGCCTAGCAAGGTCGTGGAACGCGAATCGACGCATCTTCGCGCGCCTTCTGCCGTCCTGGTCGACCGCGCGCGCCACTTCATACAGGAATGCGCCTCTGACGGAATATGCGTGCAGGACGTCGCCTCCCATCTGCGCGTATCGAGACGCCTAGCCGAAATGCGGTGGCGCGACGCGACGGGAGGGACGATACGCGCCGCGATAGAAGACGTGCGCATGGCAAAGCTGACAAAGCTGCTCGGCTCCACTCGCCAGCCGATCGCCGCCATTGCCGCAGAATGCGGCTGGCACAACGCAGACGCGCTGTCGCGCGCGTTCCAAAAACGCTTCGGAATGTCGATGCGCGAATGGCGCGCGAAGCGGCACGAAGCCCGCAGTTTATGATACAATACAAGACAATGAAAACCAACGAAAGGAACTTCCTCGCGTCAAGGCGCGAATTTCTATGGAGCATTGCGGCGCTCGGCGCCGTCGGCGGATGCCGCACGCTGGGGCTCGCGGGCGACGACGCCCTTCTGAGGCTCGGCGTCATAAGTGACATTCATGTAACGACGCCCGAATCGACGGCGAAGTTCAGACACGCGCTCGCGTGGTTCAGGCGGCGCGGCGTGGATGCCGTGGCGGTCGCGGGAGACTTGGCAGACTGGGGGCTTTTGAGCGGCTTGAAATATGTTAAGGACGCATGGGACGCGGAGATGTCGGGAACCGGAATCATTCCTCTTTTCGTCACCGGCAACCACGACTTCGAGGGATGGTGGTACGGTGACATGGCTCTCGACATGCACGTGCAGGGATATTCCGAGAAGGAGGCGCTTTCGCGTCTCGGCATGAAACGGTGCTGGGAGGAGGCGTTCGGCGAAAACTATGAAGGCATCCGTCACCGCAAGGTCAAAGGATTCGATTTCGTGAGTGCCGAGTGGAACTGCAAAGAGGAGGCGGTTCTCGACTGGTTTGAGGCGAATGCCGGAGAGCTTTCGACCGACAGGCCGCTGTTCTTCATGAGGCATCCGCCATTCCCGGGCACGACTGCGGGCTCCGGCGACGGCGAGGCCTGGAGTCGGCTAAGGGACTGTTTGAAGACTCTGCCCTGCTGCGTCGCCATAACCGGCCACACACACTGGACGCTCACCGACGAGCGCTCCATCTGGCAGGACGGGGGGCTTACCGCTCTTTCCGTGCCGTCGATGAGTTACACGGGACTGCCGCAAGGGTACGAAAACGGCTATGCCGTGCGCGATACGACGAGCGCGATGTCGATGGAGCGGATACAGGTGCGCGAGAACCTCAAGGAGGCGCAGGGCTTTCTGCTCACAGTCGGCGAGCGGACCATGACGGTGGAGCGCCGCGACTTCGAATACGACGTCGAGGCTGCAGCTCCGTGGGTCGTGACCATGCCCGGTGGACGCGCGGCGGCGCAGTATTCGGTCGACGGGCGAGCGGGCGGCGCGGACGCGCCGCGGTTCGCGGCGGGCGCGACGGTCGCTACATACATGACAAACTCCGTGCGGCGAAACGGCACCTGGACGATGTTCCTCACGCTCGACTTCCCGGCGGCGGACCGCGGCGGGCGGGTTTTCGACTACGTCGCCCGCATCGTCATGGACGACGGCTCGGTGTTCGCATCGAAGAAGTATCTGTCGACATCATTCTACAAGCCGCGTCGCTACGAGGCGCGGACGCAGTCGTTCTGGTTCGACGCGATGGATCTGCCCGAGACCGGCCGCTACCGCGTGGCCGTTGTCGCGCGCAACTGCTTCGGCGGCGAAAGCGCGCCGATCTTCTCCCGCGCCTACGAGAGCGTCCCGGGCAAGTCCTCGATTCCCAAGACATAAGCGCCTTCGGCGGAGACGCTCGCAGAGCAGGGTATCGACTGCAGGCGACAGGCGCTAATCAAAGCGACAGGCTCGCGACGGCTTTGCGGGCGGTGGCGAAGGCAAGGGTAAGATTGTAGCCTCCTGTAGGACCGTCGATGTCCAGCACTTCGCCGGCGAAATAAAGCCCCTTCACCTTCTTAGACATCATCGTTCTCGGATCTACATCGTCCAGCGACACGCCGCCTATCGTGACGATCGACTCTTTCAGCGGGCGCGGACGCAGGTTGCGAAACGACAGCCGTTCATGGCCGAACCAGACTTCTATCGTCCAGTCTTCCAGCCCCGCGTGCTCGATAAAACGCTGGCAGTTGTAAACGGCCGCGCCGCTGAGTCCGAAACTCTCGCAATCGACCTCTCCGCGCCAGTCTAGAAGAACGCGCCCCGAGCTGTCGATCACCTTGGCGCGTCCGTCCTCGAAGCGCCGCCCGGCGAGCGAGGTCACGCGGCGGTCGCTCGTTTCAAGCCCGATGAGGCCCGGCCTGTATGGAACGATTCTGTGACCGAGAGCTTTCGCAAAGTTCTGTCCGTCACCGACAGACCCCGTTTTCGGATAACTCACGCCGCCCGTCGCGACGAGCACGTTCTCGGCGAGCAGATCGAAGTTGGCCGTCTTCACAATGAAGCCGCCGCCATGACGCGGGACTATGCCGGCGACCGCGCAGTTGGTCGCGACCGGCACACCCTCGTCGCGCAGCAGATCGCCGAACGCGTGAACAACCGTCGCCGCCCTGCCGTCCGCCGGGAACATGCGTCCGTCGGCCATGCGGCGCACCGCCATGCCGAGCGACTTGAACCCGCGGATTATCTGGCGCGGCGGGCATTCGCGTACGGCCTTCGCGACCCACGAGCCGCACGGCCCTACGTCGCGGATGAACTCGTCGGGCGAGATGTCCCTCGTGAAATTGCACCGTCCGTTCGCAGTCATGAGAACCTTTGAACCGAGACGCGCCTTGCGCTCAAGAAGCACGCATGGAACGCGGCGCTCTGCGGCGACTGCAGCGGCGAACATGCCGGCAGCGCCGCCGCCTATTATCGCAAGCCTGGCAGCAGTCGCTTCCACGAGTTACATCAGAAGGTCGTCGAGATCGGGAATCTTGCCGAGCATCCAGGCGCGGCAGGCGTCGAATATCTCCTGCGCCGCGAGGCCTGCGTCCATGCCGTTCACAAGCGCCGCGTATTCATCGAGATCGGCGCGGGAGAGACGCCTGAAGAGCTTCGCCATAACCGGAATGTATGTACCGGACATCGAAAGCATGTCAATCCCCATCGCCGCCCAGAGGACACCGACAATCGGGTCGGCCGCGCTCTCGCCGCATACGCCTACCGGAATTCCGTGGCGATGGGCCGCGTCTATCGCGCGGCGCATGAGGTAGAGAACCGCCGGGTTGGTCGGCTGGTAGAGATGGGCCACCGCCTCGTTGCTGCGGTCGGCGGCCATCGTGTACTGTATGAGGTCGTTCGTGCCGATAGAGAAAAAGTCCACGCGCTTCGCTATCGCGTCCGCGTTTATCGCAGCGGCGGGAATCTCGATCATCGCGCCTACCGGCATGTGCCTGTCGTAGGCGACGCCCTCCTCGTCAAGCGCGCGCTTGACCTCGGCCAAGACTACCGCAGCCTCGTTGATTTCTTCGATGCAGCTCACCATCGGATACATCATGAAAACCCGGCCATAGGCCGATGCACGCAGAATAGCCCGCAGCTGCTTCTTGAAAACATTCTGGTTGGCGAGCAGGTAGCGTATCGACCTGTTGCCGAGGAACGGATTCGCCTCATGGGCGGAAATGCCCTTAACCGTCTTGTCGCCGCCTATGTCAAGCGCACGTATCGTCATCGAGGCGGCCGGAGAAAGCTTCATCGCCTGCTCTACGGCTTCGCGGTAGGCCTGAAACTGCTCCTCTTCTGTCGGCTCGCACTCGCGGTTGAGCCACAGGTATTCGCTGCGGTAGAGGCCGACGCCTCTCGCGCCGAGATCGCGCAGTCCAGAGACAGGGACGCCCGGATGTATGTTGGCGAATATCTTCACCTCGCCGCCTTCGCGCAGAGTCCCGGCGGGGGCGCCGTCCGACGTAGCGGCCGCGATCTCGCTGCGGTGGCGCTGCATCGCCTCGTAAAGCGACATCGTCTGCCTGTCGGGATTTATCGTTATCGCCCCGTTGCCGCCGTCAAGGATGACCGTCATGCCAGGCTTCACCCGGGAAGTGACGTCAACAAGACCCGTGACCGCCGGAATCGCCATCGCCCGCGCCAGAAGCGCGACGTGGCTCGTCGCGGACCCTCCGTTCGTGGCGAAGCCGAGCACGTTCTCTCGCGGCAGGCGAACCGTTTCTGACGGCGTGAGATCGTCGGCGATGACGATAGACGGAACCTTGAGCTCGACATGCGTATCCTGGGCGAAGCCGGTGAGCGCCATGAGAAGGCGGCGCTCCACATCGTCGAAATCACGCACGCGCTCGCGGAAGTACGGGTCGTTCATGCGCGAAAACTGCGCGCGCATCTTATCCGTGAACGCCTTGACCGCGGCCTCGGCGTTGACGTGGTCCGCCATGACCCGGCGGCGGACGTCTGCGGAGAAAGTTGGATCCTCCAGGAACATCAGGTGGCACTCGAACACACGAACGTCCGAGCGTCCGGTGCGCTCCCTGAGGACTGATATAAGGTTTTCGAGATCGCGCTTTGTATCTGCCACGGCGCGTTCGAACCTGCGAAGCTCCTCCTCTTCGCGACCCGGTTCGACGACATATTCGGGCACAGGAATCTCGCCGTCGCTCCTGTAGAGGAAGACGGGCCCCGCCACGAGACCGCGGGCGGTTGCGATGCCCGCGAGCGTCGTCATCTCGGGTTTACTGTTCATCAGGTATGTCGAACTTGCGCCCGACAAGAGCTTCAAGCTCGTCAAGAACCTCTTTAGCCTGGTTGCCCGAAGCCGTCACCTTGAGCACGGCGCCATGCGTCGCCTCCAAGGTCATGAGCGCCATGATCGACTTGCCCGAGACGATGTTGCCATCCTTCTCGACCTCGACATCGGCGTCGTAGCGGCTGGCGACCTTGGCGAAAAGGCCCGCCGGACGCACGTGCATTCCGTACTTGTTGAGCAGCGTGAATTCGCGTGTGATTTTTTCAGCCATTGCGTTTCTCCCTGTTTGACGTAATATTGTGCCTCGTCTGCGCCGCACGGCGGCGCAGCCTTATTGAAAGATCCGTCACCGGGTGGTGCCCGGCGAAGATGAGCTTCTGCTGCTGGACAGCGGTCTCGACTAGATTCACGAGATCGCGCCCCTCCGAGACGGGGATGACGACGTTCGGCACGTCGACCCCGAGAATCGTCCGGAACCGGCGCTTCTGGCCGATGCGGTCGACCTCGCCGCGCACGTCTTCCAGGAGCTTGAACGTCACGACAAGCTGCACGCGCTTTTCTTCGCGCACCGCGTTGACGCCGAACATGCTCGGTATGTGGACGATCCCGATTCCGCGTATCTCCATGAAGCCTGCGGTCGACTCGCTCGCCGACCCGTAAAGAGTGTCGTTACCTACATCCTTGCGGACGCACGTAAGATCGTCGGCGACGAGAGCAGCGCCCCGCTTGACGAGGCCGAGCGCCGTCTCGCTCTTACCGAGGCCTGGATCGCCCTCGAAGAGAACCCCTACGCCCGCGACCTCAACCATCGTCCCATAGACGGTGGCCGAAGGCGCGGCGAGCCTCTCGAGGACGAACGCCGCCTGGTTGGCGAAGACGCGCGTCTTGAGCGGTGTCGACAGCATTATCGCGCCCGACGCCTCGGCGAGATCAATTTCGTCCCTCGAAGGCACGTGGCCGTTGGTGAAGATGAAGCAGTAAGCCTTGCGGTCGATCATCGCCTGGAATCGGCCCAGACGGGTCGCGGCGTCGAGCGAGCGCAGATAGGCGAGCTCGCCGCGTCCCATGAGGTGGAGCCGGCGCCAGGCGAAGTAGTCGTAGAAGCCGGCGAGCGCCAGACCCGGCCTGTTGATGATAGGCTCCTCGACCATGCGGCCGAGGCTCCTCCCGCCGGCGACGACGCTGAGGCGCAACCTGTCGCCGCCGGCTTCTATGAAGTCGGCGACGGTGAAGGAAGCGCCCTTCGCATCTGCCTTCGTCGGGAGGCTCTTCATGTCAGTTCTTCTCTGACGCCGCACGCTGCTTGCGTACGGTTCCCTTGCGCCTCTTCACGCGCATCCTGAGAAGCTGCCTCTCGGCGCGTGCGGCCGCAGTGTCGATCACGCTCTTGGCGCTCTCGGAGAACTCCTTCGCGCCGACGGCGACCTCGCCGAGGCGGTTCGCCACGACTTCGGCCATATACATGTGTTTCTTGACGTCGACGTCGATCACGATGGAGACCTTCGTCACCTTCGGAAACTTCTCCTTAAGCCTGGCCATGCGAGCCTCGGCGTATTCCTTGAGCGACTCGATCCTGACGTCGCTGTGCCTCATTGTCACTTCTATGCTCATGTCTGTTCCTCCTTTTCCTTGTTCTGTGTTGTTTGGCGTTCTGCAAAAAGCTACATCCTGAAGCCGTCGCCCAGATAGCGCGCACGCACATCGGGGTCGGCGACAAGTTCGTCGGTCGTGCCGGCTTTGAGAAGCCGCCCGTCGTACACCATGTACGCACGGTCCACAACCGACAGAGTCTCGCGCACGTTGTGGTCTGTTATGATGATACCGAGGCCGTCCTTCGCAAGGCGGCGGACAATCTCCTGGATCTCGTTGACGCTAAGCGGGTCCACGCCGGCGAACGGCTCGTCGAGCATGAGTATCGCCGGGTTTCTTACAAGAGAGCGGGCGATCTCGAGTTTGCGACGCTCGCCGCCCGAGAGCGTATAGGCCGGCTGCTTCGCGACCTTCATGAGATCGAACGGCTCAAGAAGTTCCTCCGCCCGGGCGTTGCGCTCCTTGCGGGAAAGAGGCATCGCCTCGAGAATCGCCATCACGTTCTCCCAGACGGTGAGCTTGCGGAAGACGCTCGGCTCCTGCGCCAGATAGCCGAGGCCGTTGCGGGCCCGCATGTAGACGGGCATTCGCGTGAGATCCTTGCCTCGGAAGACGACCTTTCCGCCGTCGGGCTTCACAAGACCCACGACCATATAGAAAGTCGTCGTCTTGCCTGCACCGTTCGGCCCGAGGAGACCCACTATCTCGCCGCAGCTCACCTCCATCGACATTCCGTTGACCACCGTCCTGTCGCCGTATATCTTCACAAGACCCTCGGCCCGCAGGTCCGGTCCGGCGGGTGCGGCGCTCTCGCTGGCCATGGCCTTCATTGCAGCAATCACAGGATCGTCGCTCATTTTCCACCTCCCGGCCCGACCGGGACCTTGAGGCCGTCGGTCTCCATGGTCACGACGGAGTTCACGACCTCCACCTCTTCACTGTCAATCCAGAACGTTATCATGTCGCCTTCAACCGTCCCCTTTCGCTCGCCGCCGTCGGCGAGCTTCGCAGGCGCACCGTCTGTGCCGTACATCACAATACGGGAATCGCGCTTTGTGTACACCGCGCGGTCGCACGCTCCGTCGCGTCCGTCGGAACAGACCTTCACGCCGCCGAGCGCGACGACGCGCTTGAACTCGTCGTTTTTCGAGATGAACGCGAACGCCTGCGCCGCGGCGAGGTCGTAATCGCGCCCCCGTTCGCTGCCGTGCAGGCGAACATCGCCTTCGAACATCGCGACACCAGCCCTGCGGTCGTAGTCGGCACGCACGCTCTTCAGTTCGCGCCCGTCGGCGTGAAGCACGGTATTGGTGAATATCTTCACGTATTCCTCGGCGGCAGAGAAGTAGACATTCTCGCCCTCGAGCTCGGCCTGGTCGCGGTATTTCGCGTGAGCGCGGCCCTCCGTCCAGCCGCTCTTCGTGGAACGGTCGACGAGGCAGTTCTCGGCCTCGAGACGAGACTCCTCCGATCCGTCGCGGCGCAGCTGGCGTATCGTCACGCCCTCGGCCCACACGTATCCCTCCTGGATGAATATGTGGGCGCGACGCGCGAAGACGCTCGTCTTCACTGCGCCGTCGGGATGGCTCTCGACGGGAATCGTAATGTTCTCGGCGGGCGAGGTGACGCGCGCCTTGAACCTAGGATACTCCGCCCTGAGACGCTCGGCCTCGCGGTCGAGAAGCGCGCGCTGGCCCAGCCATGCGGCTGAGTCGAACGCCTGCGCGGACGCAGCCGCAAGCAGCAGAGCCATCTCAATGAACAATCTCATGAATTTGAAGAAGAACCTTCCACAGTTTTTCGACCTCGGAGAACTTTATTGCGTTCGCGGCGTCGCTCTTGGCGACCTTGGGGTTCATGTGCGTCTCCATGAAGACACCGTCCACCCCCGTCGCGACAGCGGCGCGGGCTAGCGCCGGCGCGTACTTCCCGTCGCCGCCCGACCCTGACCCGAGACCGCCAGGACGCTGCACAGAATGCGTCGCGTCCATCACGACCGGATACCCTAGCTCACGCATGATGAGCAGCGACCTCATGTCGGCGACAAGATTGCGGTAGCCGAAGGAGGACCCGCGCTCGCAGAGGACGATACGCCTGTTGCCGGTGGACGTGATCTTGCGCACGACCTGCGCCATGTCCTCGGGCGCCATGAACTGACCCTTCTTGACGTTCACCACAGCGCCCGTCTCGCCGGCGGCGACCACGAGGTCGGTCTGGCGCGCGAGGAACGCAGGTATCTGCAGAACGTCGCACACCTCCGCGACCGGCCTGCACTGCCACGGCTCGTGGACATCGGTCAAAACAGGGACGTCATACTTCGCGCGCACCTCGGCGAGAATCTCAAGCCCCTTGTCCAGACCCGGCCCGCGGAAAGAGTCTACCGATGTGCGGTTGGCCTTATCGAAGCTCGCCTTGAAGATGTAGCCGACCTTGAGCTTTCGCGCGAGCGCCGAGAGCCTCTTCGCCAGCTCAAGAGCCATCTCGCGCGATTCTATTACGCACGGACCGGCGATGAACGTAAGCTCACCGCCGCCGAAACGAACACCCTTGTCGACTTGAACAGTTTTCATGTCTTATATTATATCAAAAACTGCGACGCACAACATGGCGGCCCGGCTTGTATTCGACGGAGCCGTCTTCGCCGGGAATCGTCACGACCGCCGTCGCCCCCTCGGGAACGGTGAACTCCCATACCCACTCGTCGCCCTCGTAGCGCCACGCGCTCGTCACGAGGCCTGCCGCCGACCTGTATTCGGCCTTGATCCATCCAAGTCTGCGGTCTGGCCTCGGCGACATGACGATCTTCTTGAAGCCCGGCGCCGACGAGTCTGCGGCGATGCCGGCGGCCGTGCGATACATCCACGCGAGAACCGCGCCGTATGCATAGTGGTTGAAGCTGTTCATGCCTACAGGCCCGAACCCGTCGGCCTTGGTGTAGCTGTTCCACCTCTCCCATACGGTAGTCGCGCCCTGATCGACGGAGTAGAGCCAGCTCGGATGACGGTGCTGCAGAAGAAGGGTGTAGGCCACATCCGCAGCACCGCATTCCGTGAGCGCGTCCATAAGGAAGCTCGTCCCCAAAAAGCCCGTCTGCAGGCAGTCGCCGTGTTCATGGATGGATTTGAGGAGAAGCGCCTTCGTCGCTTCGCGCGCCTCGCCTTCGACTATGCCGTGCTTGAGCGCGAAGACGCACGCCGTCTGAAGGTTGCGCATCGGCTTGAGCAGAAGTCCGTCGTCTTCGAGGAAACGGCTCCTTATGTGGGAGAGAGCAAGTTTGGCGCTTTCACGGAACCACGTCGCATCGTCGAACATGCCGATGGCTTCGCCCATTTCGGCCATAAGCCGCGCGTCATAAAGCCAGTAGCACGCCGCGAGGAAGCGGCGGTAGTTCATGGCGTCAGGATCCTTCTGCCAACGCTTCCACGACCCGAACTTGTTGCCGCACGTCTCGAACGTCTCGCACGAAAGCCAGTCTGCGTAGATGTAGTGAAGCTTGTCTTCGAAGTCGTAGCGGGTCTCGTCCAGACGGCGCACGAACTTCGACATTGCGGCCCAGTTCGCCCGGACGATCGCTTCGTCGCCGAACTGCCGCCATATCGTCCACGGAACAATCACGCCCGCGTCGGCCCAGCCGAGGGAGAACTTTTCGTTGCCGTACTGCGCCCACGGGGCGACTGCAGGGTAGCCACCGTCCTCGGACATCGAGTCCCGCATGTCGCGCGTGAACTTGTGGAAGAATCTGCGCGTGTCGGCGTTGAACGCACCTGCCTCGCAGAACACCTGCGTATCGGCCATCCAGCCGAGCCTCTCGTTGCGCTGCGGGCAGTCGGTCGGGACGCTGAGGTAGTTCGAGAGCTGTCCCCAATAGACGTTCTTGATGAAGCGGTTCACGCTCTCGTCTCCAGTCTCGAGCAAGCCGAGTTCCATTTCCTTCTTGATGGATGTGACGGGAATAGAAGCTACGCTTTCAATCTTCACGTCGTCAGTCGCCGTGATGGAAATGTAACGGTAGCCGAAGAACGTGAAGCGCGGCATGTACCGCTCGACTCCTTCGCCGGAGAATGTGTAGACCACACGCATTCCTTCATCTGGGATGCGCAGATTTGCCCGGTAGACGGAACCTTTCGGCCCGTCGCACCCGCGCTCGCCCTTGTCGGCGTCGTTAAGCATTTCGGCGGGCAGGGCCGTCAGAACGGTTCCGCGCGCGGCGCTGAACACGAATTCGGGCACTGCGGACGAGTTCTGGCCGAAGTCCACGACAAGCGTCTCGCCCTTCTTGAGAGAGTACGGTCCCCGCTTCATCGCGAGGTCGCGGCGCAGGGTCACTTCGGCGCCGCACGTCGGGAGGACTCTGCCGCCGAACTCCGTATTGATCTCGGGCTTCTCTTCAAGTCCAATTCCAAGCACAGGATCCTTCACGCGCGCGTCGAACTCCTCGCCGTCGAATATCGACGCGTGGGTCACAGAGCCGGCGACACCGCAGCGCCAGCCGTCATCACCGGTCGCGACCGCCTCGCGGCGTCCGTCGGCGTAGGTGATTTCGAGTTCGCCGAGGAACGCACTCTTCGAGCCGACGAAGCCGCCTTCGGGATCCTTGCTTGCGGGCGTCACGATCTTATCGCGCCACCATCCGGCCGAGACCTCCGCCGCCAGGACGTTCTTCTCTCCTGCACCTCGGCGCAGGAGATCAGTAACGTCATAGGTGAAGGAGTATTTCGTCTTTTTATTATGGGTGAAGCCCGGCTTGAGGAAGTCGTCGCCGACCCTTGAGCCGTTGACGAAGACCTCGAAGACGCCGAGACCGGAGACCGTCCATTTCGCGGACGTCACCGCGCCGCCGTTGACAAACTCGCGGGCGAACCAGCTTGTGCCGTCTGCGGCGCGCGAGCCGTCGCGCACAGGTCCTTTATAGACCGGCGCGCCAGGAACGGATATCCACCTGCCTCCTGCAGCCTCGGCCGTCAGAGCCAGAAAGGCAAGTGAAACGGACAGTAACGAGAAGAGTTTTCTATTTCTCATGACACTCGCCTTTCCGCCGCCGCATCAGCGGCAGAGCGTATAGAGAACGCCCGCGACAACAGCAGAGCCGATGACGCCCGAGACGTTCGGGCCCATGGCCTGCATGAGGACGAAGTTCGTCGGGTCGTTCCCGAGCGAAACCTTGTTCGATACGCGGGCGGCCATGGGGACGGCCGAGACGCCTGCGGACCCGATAAGCGGATTCACCTTCTCCTTCGAGAAGATGTTCATCAGCTTCGCCATGAGAACGCCGGCGGCCGTGCCTACGCAGAACGCGCAGAGGCCGAGCGCCAGAATGCCGAGCGTCGTTCCCGAGAGGAACTTCTCGCAGGCGAGCTTCGAGCCGACCGAGAGGCCGAGCATGATCGTGACGATGTTGATGAGAGCGTTGGACATCGTGTCGGAGATTCGCGCCACCGAGGGGCCCGCCTCCTTGGCGAGGTTGCCGAGCATCAGCGCGCCGATGAGCGGCACGGCGGAAGGCAGCAGAACCGCGCAGAGCAGCAGGACGATAAGAGGGAAGCAGATCTTTTCAATCTTCTTGACCTCCCTCAGCGGCGGCATCTTTATGAGGCGCTCCTCCTTGGTCGTGAGCGCGTTCATGATCGGCGGCTGGATGATCGGGACGAGAGCCATGTAGCTGTAGGCCGCGACCGCGATAGCGCCGAGAAGATCGGGGGCGAGGCGGCTTGTGAGCCAGATGGCCGTCGGGCCGTCGGCGCCGCCGATGATGCCGATCGACGCGGCCGCCTTGACGGGTGCGACGCCGCCGAAGAAGTCAGCGCCGAACACGGCCGCTAGACCGAGCGCGCCGAAGAGCGCGAAGAAAATGCCGAACTGCGCGGCGCCGCCGAGGAGAGCCATCTTGGGGTTGGCGATAAGCGGGCCGAAATCGGTCATCGCGCCCACGCCCATGA
>DGVK01000106.1 GCA_002395905.1 Verrucomicrobia bacterium UBA4286
TACTTCTTGTCGCCTACCACCACGGTGTGACCCGCGTTTGAACCTCCCTGGAAGCGGACGACCACATCCGCCTCTTCGGTTAGAAAATCGATTACCTTGCCTTTTCCTTCGTCGCCCCATTGGGCTCCGACCAGTACAGTGTTCATTTCTCTCCGTTTCGTGCTTTTCCAAGGCTGCCTTCAGCCGTGTGGCGTAATTATACCAAATATCATGCGCGCGCGCTTGCGCCGGGACGCCTTTCGTCCTGCAGCCCCTTCCTCGCATATTTGAGACCAATCTCTAGCCCGCGAAGCTCCGCAAGGCCGATCAGGCGGCCTCCGTAGCTGTAGCCGCAGTAGCATCTGCGCCCTTTGTCGATCTCCAGCAGGCGCCCGTGGTCGGGCCGCACGACGATTTTCTCGCCCCGGCGCTTCTCCTCCTTCAGGAACTCCTCGAAGAGGCGCGGGATGTCGGTCTGCCCGCAAAGATGGCACTGCGACTCGTGAAACACCTTGTCGTCGGTGTATTCGAGGTTGCGGAAGTGGCAGAAATACACCCGCCCGCCGAACTTCTTCATTATCGACACCGCGTCGTTCGAAGGGTCGCCGCCGAGCGAACCGGTGCAGAGCGTAAGCCCCACGTGCTTTGACGGACAGCGCCTGTACATTTCGGCTATGTCCTTCGCGTTCGAGAGGATGCGCGGCAGACCGAATATAGGATGGGGCGGATCGTCCGGATGGATGCACATGTTCACGCCTGTCTCCTCGAGAACCGGCGTTATCTCGTTGAGAAACCAATACAGGTTCTCGCGAAGACGCCTGTCGTCGATCCCTTCGTAGGTCTTGAGCTGCGCGAGGAACTCCGCAGGGGTGAGGTCGTCGACGGTTCCTGGAAGCCCGCAAAGAACCGCGTCGGCCACGCGCTTGCGCTCTTTCGGCGAGAGCCGCTTCCAAAGCCTGGCCGCGCGCTCGCGCGTGCGCCTGTCGTAATCTTTTTCGGCACCGGGCCGCTTGAGATGGAACAGATCAAAGCCCGCGAGTTCGTATTCGTTGTATTCGAGGCATGTCGAGCCGTCCGGCAGCTCGTACGCGAGGTTGGAGCGCGTCCAGTCCAGAACGGGCATGAAATTGTAGCATACCGTCCTTATGCCGCATTTCGCGAGGTTCTTGAGCGTCTGCTTGTAGTTCGCGACGTACTTCATGCAGCTGCCGGTGCGCTTCTTTATATCTTCATGCACAGGAACCGACTCGACGACGCTCCATGTCATCCCGGCGTCCTTTACCTTCTTCGCGCGCGCCTTTATCTCGGCGACGGGCCACACCTCGCCCGGCTTTCTTTCGTATAGCGCGGCCACGACGTCGGTCACGCCCGCCTGCCGGATCTCCTTGAGAGTGATGGCGTCGGCATCACCATACCATCTCCAGCCTTGTTTCATTTCTCGCTCCTTTTGTCTACGCCTAGCGGTGCACGAAACGCGAGAGGCCGCCGTCGGACGTCTCGCGGTAGAGGCGCGGCAGGTCGTGGCCGGTCTCCAGCATCGTCTTTACAACAGTGTCGAACGACACGACATGCGCCCCGTCCGAAAGAACGCTCATCTCCCCCGCCACGACCGCACGCGTCGCCGCGAGCGCGTTGCGCTCTATGCACGGTATCTGTACGAGCCCTTTGACGGGGTCGCAAGTGAGGCCGAGGAAGTGTTCAAGCCCTATCTCGGCAGCGCACTCGCACTGCCGAGGGCTCCCGCCCATTAGATAGGCCGCGGCCGCGCTCGCCATCGCGCACGCGACGCCCACCTCTCCCTGGCAGCCGACCTCGGCGCCCGAAATGGACCCGTTGCGCTTGACGACGTTTCCCACAAGCCCCGCGACCGCGAGCGCATGCAGAAGCTCCATCGACGAACTGTCGAGCGCCTCTTTCAAGTAGCGCAGCACCGCAGGCAGAACGCCGCACGATCCGCACGTCGGCGCCGTCACTATCTCGCCTAGCGCCGCGTTCTCTTCGCTCACCGCGTGGGCGTATGCGACTAGAAGCCCCGTCCTGCGAAGCTGCTCGGCCTGCAGCTTGGCCTTGATGTATATCGCGCGCGCGCGGCGAGCGAGCCTCAGTCCGCCGGGCAGGACGCCGTCCGCCGCGAGCCCGCGGTTGACGGCCGACATCATGGTCGCGTAGACCGTGCGCAGATAGTCCCATATGTCAGGGCCTTCCGCGTCCTCGACGATCTGCCACAGAGGCACGCCCGCGCGCGTGGCATGGACGATGATCTCCTCCATGCTGCGAAACTTGTAAACGTCCTTGGACTGCGACTGCCTGGATCTGTCGCTTATGGCCCCGCCGCCGACCGAATAGACCTTCCACTCTGCCGTCTTCGCCCCCTTCGCGTTGAACGCCTTGAAGATCATTCCGTTGGGATGGATGCCGTCGTTCGCGTCCGCGCGCCAGAGAATCTTCGTGCGCTTCGCGCCAAGCACGTCGCGCACCGCGCGGTCGGTGAAATGCCCGCGCCCCGTCGCGGCCAGAGAATCCTGCAGAACCACCTCGTAGCGCGCCGCGTCAGGCGTGCGGGCGAGAAACTCGCCCGCCGCCCGCGCGGGGCCCATCGTGTGGCTGGAACTCGGGCCTCGCCCTATGCGGTAGAGTTCGCGGAGAGACTTCACGCAACGCCGCCCTCAGCGCTTGAGAAGGACGTCCTTCTCGTACTTCTGCACGGTCTTGAGCCAGCTCTCGTCGGCGGCGACTTTCGCGCGCTTGCAGAACTCGGCCCAGACGTCTTCGAACGGATAGTTCTTGTACTCTTCCTGAAGAACGAGCTGCGAGGTGAACTCTCCCGCGTCCTGAAGCGCCTTGAGCTGGGCGTTCGGCGTGAGCATAGCCTTCATGAGCTCTTTCTGCATGTTGCGCATTCCGAGCACCCACGCCGCGACGCGGCAGATGGACGCGTCGAAGTAGTCGAGCGCGATGATGAAGTTCTTCGGCCCCATCCTCACAATCTCCTGTGCGGCGGCGCGAAGGTCGTCGTTCTGGCGGATGACGTGGTCGGA
>DGVK01000047.1 GCA_002395905.1 Verrucomicrobia bacterium UBA4286
TTGCCAATGTTGCCAGTGTTGCCAGTGTCAATTTCCAGTTTTCAATTGGAAATTGGATATTGGGAACTGGTAACAATGGCAACACTGGCAACATTCAAAAACCGCCCCCGGTTGCAAAGCGCGGCGGAATATAGTATAATATAATCGTCTTTTCTGGGGGATTGTCTTTAGTCTTGGGGCAAGTCGTCCCTGGACATCTCCCTGATAGATTTATTGCGCTGCATCCAAAGTGGTGCGGTGCGGATGGAGAGAACATATGAAAAAAGCGCTTATTGCACTTGCCGCCGCATTCATTGCGGTGTTCACATTCGCAGAAGGAGAATCCCTTGCCGAAACCGGCGGATTCGTCACAACCGAGCCTCAGCTCGCCTTCAAGGGAATTACGCTTGACGACCTCGGCACGACATATGTGCCTTCAGCAAAGATGTCTGGTGGATGGATTACGGCAGATGGCATGCCAGTTTCATTCTGTGTCCGCACTGAAGCCAATGGGGTAGTCCGCTATCAGGCGCAGGCGATGGAAGGCAGCGTCAAAGCGGTGGCTATAGAGTTCTCCGACGGCGAAGGCGGCGTGTACGCAAGGGCGAATGTTGACAAAGGCTTCTACAACAGCGATCTGACCTATTTTGGGAAGGATATTTATATCGCATCTAGTACGTTTGCCAATGGTGAGATTGCGACTTCAGCGGATAGCGGAACCTATGGTATTCATGATTTAAGGCTTGTCTCTGTCGACGATCTGGATGCAATCTGCATAAACTTCAACAATGCGAACGATACGATGGTGAAGACGTACGAGGCTGTTGGCGCAGGTTCGTATGCATTAACTGGTTACATGTGGTCGCAGATGCTTGGGACGAACAACAACACGATGAACGGCGTTCGCCTGATCGACAGCGATACAAGCGCGACCCTTGATCTTCCTTCTGTGTCCGTTACTATTACAGGAACGCGCGGAACGTACTCTTGGAGCGGATACAACTCTGACAAAGACGTTCGCTATGGTTACATTGACGAAAACGAGAACAATACAACCCCGACCGTAACAATCTCGAATGTGCCGTTCGAGTTCTACAAGGTTGTGTTCTACGCCTCTACAGACACCGCAAATAGCCGCTTCGGCTATGTGACCGTGAACGGCAGGAACTACACTTCGGGCAACTCGGAGATGGACGACGCGCAGTCGTATGCGACCATCGAAGGAACAGACGCGTGGGGCAAGACGCGGGTAGCGGACTATATCGAGGGCGTGAACTATCTGGTGACGCCGGTCATCGCGGCGACTTCCGACGGTTCCGTGAAGGTCGTGGGGCACAAGCAGAACGGGCGCGGATGCATCGCCGCAATCCAGATCGTGAAGGCGACGGTGCCCGAAATCGCAGCGACCGCCATTACGGCGGCAGACATCAACACGGCAGTTCCTTCGGGGGAATCGTTTCTCGTAGTTCCCGCCGGAGCTACTATTACGCTTGACGCGGCTCTTACGGCCTCGAAGGTGAAGTTTGTCTGCAGCGGCAAGGTGACGCTCTCCGCCGCCTCCCAGCCGAGCGCGGAGGAACTCGCCAAGCTCGACTTCACATATGTCAAGGGCGCGGTTCTCCGCTCGTGGCTCACGCCCGGCGTGGTAGGATTCAACTTCAACGCAAATGGCGGCCTGAGCAATGTCGGCACGGCAAATGGTGCGGCCGACACGTCGCTCGCGCTTGAAATCGGTGAGTGGCATGCGAACGCCTCGGACGCTTCCGGCACCAGCAGTGAAATGTTCTCCGACGGGCTCTCGACGCTGACCTGGAAGTCGGCCAATGTCTACGCCGAGTCTGGCAACCTTGAGAACGGCACGTTCATCCAGGGCTATCTAGATGACGGCAATGGAGGTGTTCAAATCACACTCTCGGAAGTTCCGTATGAGACATACGATCTTATCATCTATTGCTCGACCGATAATTCAAGTGCCGGCTTTAAGGCGAAGACGGTCAACGGGACGATTTACACATGGGATGCGACGGCAGGCGAAGTAACGACGACTTCGAATGTGGACGCGAAGTGGGGCCTCGCATCTCAGGCTGCCGGCAAGGCCGTCTACGGCGCGAATACGATCCGCATAAACGGGTTGACTGGACCGCTTTCTATCCTTGGCGGAACAAACAGCAACGGTGCGCGCGGCTGCATTTCGGCAATTCAGATCATGCCGGCGGGAACTAGCACGGCACCTACTATGACGGTCGGCGCGGTTGGCGAGGCCACTGCTGCCACATGGACCGACGATACTCTCTGGGAGGGCGGAGTGGTTCCTTCGAGCGGCACCGCCAAGCTGATCGTCTCCGGCGATGTCACGCTCACGATCGACGGCGTTTCTCTCTCTGCCGTGACGGTCGAGGGGTCGGGGTCGTTGAAGCTTGTCAAGGGTGACGGCGCGGAGGTTGCTTTTGATTCGCTCTCATCTGCGGCTGTTCAAATCATTTTCCCCGATGATTCCATATCGATTCCTACGCTGTCCGCGCCGGTCAAGTATCTCTACAAGACGGGCTCTCTCGTTTCCACCCCCGCCGGCAACACATACACGCAGGGCGTGGGAACGAGCGAGGCGGCGGCGACGATTGCGCACAACGGCGGCTCGGCGACGCTCACGGGCGGCACCTACTACCTTGGCGAGTCCATGAGCGGCACGGCTACCACCGTAGATTTCGTTAATGCGACTGCGATATATTCGTCCGCGCTCAGCGTAGGCATGGCGACTTACATCATTGAAGGCTCTTCCTCCATCGAAACGCCGCGCATCGTTCTCTCCAATGGATACGACGGCCGCACGGCGGTCATGACGCTCAAGGACACGGCTTCTTTGACGGTCACGGGCGGCGTCGACGGCGACACGAACCAGGGCAACATGTTCGGCCACTGGAACGGCCCTTCGACATTCACCATACAGGATAACGCGATATTCACCTGCACTAATTACGAAATACTTGTAGGGCGTACTGCCAACACTCAAACTATCAACATCAACGGCGGTGTTTTCACAACGAAGGGCATTATGGTTTCCGGACAGTATCAGGGCACGTACGCGCTCAACATGAACGGTGGCGTTCTTGCTCTTGGCTCGCTTGGCATAGGTACATACCATGCCGGATGGACCATTCCAGTGACTGTTTCCGGCGCAAACGAAATCCGTGCGACTGCAGAAACATTGCCAATCGGTCCGGCGGTAACGCTTGCGCAGGGTTCGTCGCTTGCGTTTACGAAAGTGGACGGCGTTGAAACGTCTACGGTAACGCTTGCTTCAATAAGCGGCACAGGCTCGATTTCTGTAGGCGAGGGTGTGACTCTCAATGTTGGCACGAACAGACCCGAAGGGCAGATTACCGTCGATGAGGACGGCGTGCTTGCAATCGTGATGGCCGACAAGAGCGACGTGCCTGTTCTGCACGTAACGGCGCAGCCTGCAACGGTGAAGCTCTACGCGGTTGACGGCGTAACAGAGTATGCCGACGCCACGGTGGAGTATGATTCCGAAGCGGGTACGATTACCGTCAAGGCTCCTCGCCCGATCTGGAACGCAACGACAGATTCCGTGTTCGACACGGTCGGGAACTGGTCGTCCGGCAATCTGCCTGGGAACGGTCAGGACGCAACGGTCAACTTCGCGTCCGATACCGACATGACGGTTTCTGGAAGCTACACACTAGGCGATCTGGCCTTTACTGGTTCGGGTAATGCGACCGTTTCCGGAGAGGGTTCTCTTGAGGCTGCGTCCTACGACTTCTCTGCTGCTACGGGAACCGTAGATTACAGGCTTTCGACAGGATCGTCTCCGGTTGTTTCCGGTGCGGACACGATACTTTCCGGCGGCGGCTCGGGCGTCCCGACTGTCGCGGCCGGAAAGACGCTGACGCTGGGACCTTGGGGCGCCACCGAAGATGGCGTTACATATACATATACCGGCGGCACGAGAGGCATATTTACGCCGGCGGCGGGCTCCACGCTCGTTTTCTCGCCAGGCAAAGGCAAGGTGCAGAAGGCCGGCGGCTTCGGCGGCACGAATCCGGGGACGACCATCGCGATCACGAACGGAACGCTTGTCGCCAATCTGCAGGGCGGCGGCGAGTCCGTGTTCTTCGGCAGCAATTCTGTGCGCATTGACGACGGCGGCATCCTTAGTTTGGAGGCGCAGGATGCATTGGGTCATAACAACGCAAGAGCATTGACAATCAACAAGGGCGGCGTCCTTGCAGTCAAGGTTCGCGATACGCTGAGGAGAACTGTGAACTTCTATGGAGGTTCGATAACGATTGAAGGCGCAGAAAGCAACCGTGGTCTCGATTTCCACGGATGCGAGTTCAATGTTTTCGATGATTCCAGTGTAGACCAGCTTGAGGCGCAGTCAACGGTTATGCTTCGCCGGGGAGAGACCGTCATCAATGTTTCCGACGGCAAGTCGCTTGCGCTCAACTGCAATATTACGGCAGAGGATGCCAACAAGACAATCCTTGTTCAGTCCGCAAGCGGGTCGGTGAACCATAATGGTGCCGTTGTCGTGAATGGGTATACCGACTCTTCCACAACACCTCGACAGACATTCAACGGAGTTACAACAATTGGAGCTTCTGGCCGCGCCGTCATGTACGAGCTGAACTGCGAGCACCAGAACGGCACGTATGTGGTGAACGCCAATTCGCGTTTGCTCGGCAGCGGCTCGATAACCGGCAACGGCGGCGTGACGCTGGCGGCGGCGAACTCCAAGATATGCGGGTCGCTGACGGTGAACAACGTGACGGCGGCGAGCGGCGGCACTTACGGCGACGAGTGGAATGAGGTCGCGGCGAAGATAACCGGCTCGTTCAAGGCCGGCGGCACCCAGACGATCCAGAACGGTTCGCTTACGATCGGCGCCGGCTGCGCGCTGACCGAGGAGGTTTCGACCACGACCGGCGAGGGTGACGACGCCGTGACGACCACGACGACCGAGAACTCCTTGCGCAACGCCACGTTCTCTATCGCCGCGAACGGCAACCTGAAGATCGAGCAGGATGTCACGGTCGCCGGTCTTACGGTCGCGGATGGCGGCACGATTACGCTCGTCGGCTCCAAGTCGAACGGCTGGGATGTGCCGGAACTCACCGTTACGGGAACAACGTCGTATTCGGGAACGGTGAATGTCGTTCTTGACTTCGGCGAGTCGAACGTCCCCTCGGGCTTCAAGGTCAAGCTGCCTACAGGCGTCTCTGCTGCCAATGTCACCGACTCCAAGGGCCAGCGCAAGTGGCGCATCTCGCCCGACGGCCTGTACGCGACATCCGACGGCGGCTTCAGGCTCATCATCCGCTAAGGGCCCCAGATTTCCCGCACGGCGGCCGTTCTGCCGCCGTGCCCAGACTTCGCCCAGGTCCTGCCGCTCATGCGCCGTGCGAGACGCCTCGGCGGGTGGTGGATATGCGCCGGGGATTATGGTATAATTGCAACCCGGCAGTCGAAAGAGGCTGTCCGGCGAGATGTAACGATTTAACGAAACAACCGAAAGGAAGACAAAGATGCAGACAGATCGCAGGGAGTTCCTCAAGGGAACCGCATGGATGGGGGCGGCCGCGCTCGCGGCGGGATGCGCCACCGAAGGGTTCAAGCTTTCGCTCGGCGGGACCATGCAGGGGTATGCCGCGCCCGCGCTGAAGAAGGTGCGCGTGGGCTTCGTGGGCCTCGGCATGCGCGGGCCCGGCGCGGTCCACCGCATCGCCGCGATCCCCGGCGCAGAAGTCGCCGCCCTCTGCGACATCCATCCCGAGCGCGTCGCCATGCAGCAGAAGTGGCTGGCCGACAACGGCAAGCCGAAGGCTCTCGAATTCACCGGACCCGAGGGCTACAAGGCGATGTGCGAGAGCGACGCGATCGATGTCGTCTACAACGCGACGAGCTGGGATATGCACGTGCCGATCGCGCTCTACGCCATGGAGCACGGCAAGCACGCCATGGTCGAGGTTCCGAGCGCGTTCACGCTCGACGAGTGCTACGCGCTGGTCGAGACGAGCGAGCGCACGCGCATGCACTGCATGCAGCTCGAGAACTGCTGCTACGGCGAGGCCGAGATGCTCGCGCTGAGGCTTGTGCGCGAAGGCAGGCTCGGCGAGATCGTCCACGGCGAGGGCGCCTACATCCACGACCTGCGCGACCTCTGCTACGCTGACTGGGCGGCCGATTTCTCGAAATACGGCTACGCCGACTTCTGGCGTCTCAAGCACAACGTCGCCCACAAGGGCAACCAGTACGACACCCACGGCCTCGGGCCGGTGTGCGAGTACATGAACATCAACCGCGGCGACCGTTTCGACTACCTCGTGTCGCTGGAGTCCGACCAGTTCAACTTCGAGGCCTACGCCAGGGCGAAGTTCCCCGACAGCAAGTGGAAGGCCGACCTCAAGGTGGCCATGGGCGACATGAACACGATGCTCATCAAGACCGTGAACGGCAAGAGCATCATGATCCAGCACGACGTCAGCTCGCCGCGCCCCTACAACCGCATCAACCGCGTGACCGGCACCCTCGGCGCGTTCGAGGGCATTGCGTTCCTCAACAAGGAGGCGTCCGTCGAGGACAAGATGAACGCCCTCCAGATGGAGGGATGCATGGGCCGCTTCGGCTGGGGCGAGAAGATCGGCGATCCCGTCCACTCGTACTTCGACGAGAAGACGATGCAGGAGATGCGCGAAAAGTACCGCCATCCTCTGTGGCGTCCCGAGATAAGCGACGTCGCCAAGGCCATCGGCGGGCACGGCGGCATGGACTTCATCATGGA
>DGVK01000064.1:0-2464 GCA_002395905.1 Verrucomicrobia bacterium UBA4286
TCGACGCTGTATATCTGCAGCAGAATGCCTTCAGCGATTCCGATGCGACGACGCCTGTCGAGCGCCAGAGGATAATGTTCAACGTGGTCGAGAAGGCGCTTTCGAGCGAGTACGCATTCGCCGAGAAGTCCGAGACGCGCAAGTTCTTCATGGATCTGCAGCAGACGTTCATCGACTGGAACGACAAGCCGTTCGGGTCCGAGGAGTTCAAGGCCCTCGAAGCTGCGCTCGAGAAGAAGATAGTGGAGGCTTCCAATGTTTAACAACAAGGTGTATCACAAGATTGACGCTCTTTCTGGATCGGTGGCGACTCTTCGCGCCGAGGGGGTGAAGTACAACGAGATAGCCGAGATAGAATCCCGCGCGGGAACGTCGCTCGCGCAGGTGATCAAGCTCGACGGGCCGAACGTGACGCTCCAGATATTCGCGGGCGCGAGAGGCGTCGACACGGCGGCGAAGGTCCGCTTTCTCGGCGAGACGATGAAGGTTCCTTTCTCGGACGCCCTGCTAGGGCGCGCGTTCACCGGTTCGGGTGTGCCGCGTGACGGAGGCCCGGCGATAACCGACGATCCGTCGCCGATCGGCCAGCCGTCGGTGAACCCGGCGAAGCGCATCATGCCGAACCGCATGGTGAAGACCAACATCCCGATGATCGACCTGTTCAACTCGCTCGTGATCTCGCAGAAGCTGCCGATCTTCGCGAAGGCCGGCGAGCCTTACAACGAGCTGCTCGCGCGAATCGCGCTCCAGGCCGACTCCGACGTTATCGTGATCGGCGGCATGGGGCTCAAATATGACGAATACCTCAAGTTCCGCTCTACGCTCGACAAGTCCGGCGCGCTCGCGAAAACCGTCATGTTCGTCCACACCGCGGCCGACCCGACGGTGGAGTGCGTGCTTGTGCCGGATGTCTCGCTCGCCGTGGCCGAAAAGTTCGCTCTTCAGGGCAAGGACGTTCTTGTGCTTCTCACCGACATGACATCCTTCGCCGACGCGATGAAGGAGATCGCCATCACCATGGAGCAGATACCCTCCAACCGCGGCTATCCCGGCGACCTCTATTCGCAGCTCGCGGCGCGTTACGAAAAGGCCGTGGACTTCGACGGCGCCGGCTCGATAACGATTCTCGCCGTGACGACGATGCCGGGCGACGACGTCACCCACCCCGTGCCGGACAACACAGGCTACATCACGGAAGGCCAGTTCTATCTGCGCAACGGGAGAATCGAACCGTTCGGCTCGCTGTCGCGACTCAAGCAGCAGGTGAACAAAGGCGTGGACAAGTTCGTCGATGTCGACGGCAAGAGGGTCAACGTCAACAAGACGCGCGAAGATCACCGCACTATCATGGACGCCATGATCAAACTCTACGCGCAGTACAAGGAGACGATAGAAAAGCAGTCGATGGGCTTCAGGATGTCCGACTGGGACAAGAAACTCCTCAAGTACGGTGCGATGTTCGAGGAGAAGATGATGGATCTTTCCGTCAATATCGACCTCATCGACGCGCTCGACCTCGGCTGGCAGATCCTTGCCGACTGCTTCGACCGCTCGGAGGTGGGCATACCCTCAAAACTAAGCGACAGGTTCTGGCCGAAGGCCAAGTCGCAGGAATGATTTTCGGATACTGAAAGGCAACAGATGAAAAGACCAGACGTGAACAAGGTTCTGATCATTGGATCGGGACCTATAGTCATCGGCCAGGCCTGCGAGTTCGACTACTCGGGCACCCAGGCCTGCAAGGCGCTTCGCGCGTGCGGATACAAGGTGGTCCTCGTGAACTCCAATCCGGCGACAATAATGACGGACCCTGTGATGGCGGATGCAACCTACATCGAGCCGTTGAACGAGGCGCGGCTTGAGCAGATAATCGCGAAAGAGAGGCCCGATGCCATACTTCCGAACCTGGGAGGGCAGACGGGCCTCAATCTTTCAATGGAACTTGCCAAGAAGGGTGTCCTCGACAAGTACGGCGTCAAGGTGATCGGTGTCAATCTCGGCGCGATCGAGCGCGGCGAGGACCGCGAGATTTTCAAGGAGACGATGCAGAAGCTCGGCATTGAGACGCCGAAATCAGGCATCGTCCATTCGGTTGAAGCGGCGCTCAACCTCGTGCACGACACGATCGGCTATCCTGTGGTCGTGCGCCCGGCTTACACCATGGGCGGCGCAGGCGGAGGCTTCTGCTACAACGACGAAGAGCTGCGCACGATATGCGCGCGCGGGCTTGACGCGTCGCTCACCCACCAGTGCCTCATCGAGGAATCGATCCTCAACTGGGAGGAGCTTGAGGTAGAAGTGGTCCGCGACGCCAAGAACCAGATGATCGCGGTATGTTTCATAGAGAACATCGACGCGGTAGGCGTGCATACCGGCGACAGCTTCTGCGCGGCGCCTTTCCTCACCATATCCAAGGACCTCGAGGAGCGCCTCAAACGTGACGCGTTCAAGATCGTCGAGGCGA
>DGVK01000064.1:2519-2869 GCA_002395905.1 Verrucomicrobia bacterium UBA4286
TCGGCGTCATCGGCGGCACGAACGTCCAGTTCGCCCATGATCCGAAAACGGGGCGCGTCGTCATCATCGAGATCAACCCGAGAACGTCGCGTTCGTCGGCGCTCGCGTCGAAGGCGACGGGTTTCCCGATAGCGCTCGTCTCGGCGAAGCTCGCCGCAGGCATGACGATGGACGAGATCCCCTACTGGCGCGACGGAACGCTTGAAAAGTACACGCCAGACGGCGACTACGTGGTTCTCAAATTCGCCCGCTGGGCGTTTGAGAAGTTCCGCGCGGTGGAGGACAAGCTCGGCACGCAGATGAAAGCCGTCGGCGAGGTGATGTCCATCGGCAAGACCTACAAGGAGGCC
>DGVK01000024.1:0-10635 GCA_002395905.1 Verrucomicrobia bacterium UBA4286
CCCGCCAGGAGATCTGCACGCTCGACGTCGACGGGACGCTCGAGATGGAGTGCGATGTAAGGACGGGACGCGGCTTCTGCCTTGCCGACGGCAACAAGAAGCCCGACCAGGAGATCGGCCGCATCGCGATCGACTCCATCTTCTCGCCCGTGACGCGCGTGAACTTCCTTGTGGAGAACACCCGCGTCGGCCAGCGCACCGACTACGAGAAGCTCATCCTCGACGTCTGGACCGACGGGCGCATCGCCCCCGACGACGCCCTCAAGACCGCCGCTGCGGTTCTGAGGCGCCACCTCGACGTGTTCGTGGACTACGGCGGCGACGACGGCACCCTCGAGTTCGAGGATACCGACAAGAAGGACGCCGAAGATCGCGAACGCCTCAGGAAGCTGCTTAACATGTCCGTCAACGAGATCGAGCTCAGCGTGCGCGCGGCGAACTGCCTCAACAACGCCAACATCTCGACCGTCGGCGAGCTCGCCTCGAAGACCGAGGCCGACATGCTCAAGTACCGCAACTTTGGCAAGAAGTCCCTAACGGAGATCAAGGCCAAGCTCGTCCAGCTGGGCCTGTCGCTCGGCTACAAGTTCGACGCCGACCTCCTGGAATCGAAGAAATAAGGAATTGCAGCAATGCGTCATCAGAGAGTAGTCAAGAAGTTCGGGCGCTCCACCGCCCATCGTGCGATGCTCATGAAGAGCCTCGTCACGAACCTCATCATCGCGGAGTCGATAAAGACCACGCTGCCCAAGGCCAAGCAGGCCCGCAAGGACGCCGACAAGATCGTCACGATCGCCAAGAAGGGCGATCTCGCGGCGCGTCGTCTCGCGGCGAGCAGGCTCATGGAGCCCAAGGCTGTGCAGAAGCTCTTCGACAAGATCGCCCCGGCCATGAAGGACCGCAAGGGCGGCTACACGCGCATCGTCAAGCTCGGGACCCGCAAGGGCGACGCGGCCGAGACGTGCGTTCTGCAGTGGACATATGTCGGCGAGGCCAAGCCCGCCGCCGAAGAGCCTGCGAAGGAGGTGAAATAATGGCGATCGTGCTCAAGCTCAAGAAGGGCGAGTCGGTTGAACGCGGACTCAAGCGTATGAAGAAGATCCTCGACAAAGAGGGCCTTCTGAAGACCATCCGCGACCAGCGCTACTTCGAAAAGCCGTGCGTCAAGGCGCGCAAGAAATCGCAGCGCGCCCGCATCCGCAACCGTTCGCGTCGCGGCCGCATGGAGCTCAACTGATCCGTCGCCCTCAGGGGCGCAGGCAGGCAAAGGCGCCGCGGGCACACCGCGGCGCCGCTTTTTTTGGTATAATACTCCAACTATGAAAATCACGGATGACATTCTCTACGTCGGTGTAAACGACCACAAGATCGATCTCTTCGAAGGGCAGTATGTCGTGCCTCGCGGCATGGCCTACAATTCATATCTCGTCAAGGACGATAAGACGCTTGTGTTCGACACTGTGGACCGCAACTTCGGCGATGAGTGGTTCGCCAACATCAAGTCGAAGACCGGCGGCGGCGCGGTGGACTACCTCGTGGTCCAGCACATGGAGCCCGACCACTCTGCCAACATAGCGGCGTTCGCGGCGGCCTATCCAAAAGCCGTCATCGTGGCGAGCGCACAGGCTTTCGTCATGATGAAGAACTTCTTCGGGACGGACTACGCCGACCGCCGCCTCGTCGTCAAGGAGGGCGACACTCTTTCGACCGGCAGGCATACGTTCACTTTCGTCGCGGCGCCGATGGTCCACTGGCCCGAGGTGATCGTCACCTACGACACGACCGACAAGATACTCTTCTCTGCGGACGGCTTCGGAAAGTTCGGCGCGAACGACGTCGAGGATCCCGAAGGATGGGACTGCGAGGCTCGCCGCTATTACATTGGAATCGTCGGCAAGTACGGTCCGCAGACGCAGGCGCTTCTCAAGAAGGCCGCCGGCCTTGAGATAAAGACCATCTGCCCGCTTCACGGTCCGGTTCTCGCGACCGCCGGGGAGATCGCCCACGCCGTCAAGCAGTACGACACGTGGTCGAGCTATTCAGTGGAGTCGCCCGGCGTGTGCATAGCCTACACTTCGGTCTACGGTCATACCAGGGAGGCCGTGATGAAACTCAAGGAGCTCCTGCTCGCGAAGGGCTGTCCGAAAGTCGCCGTGAGCGATCTTGCGCGCGACGACCAGCCCGAAGCCGTCGAGGACGCGTTCCGCTACGGCAGGCTCGTCCTGGCGACGACGACCTACAACATGAACATCTTCCCGTGGATGCGCCACTTCATCGACCATCTCACCGAGCGCAACTACCAGAACCGCACGGTCGCTTTCATCGAGAACGGCTCGTGGATGCCGCAGGCCGCGAAGGTGATGCGCAAGATGTTCGAGAACTCGAAGAACATCACGTTCTGCGAGAACGTCGTAACGATCAAGAGCGCGCTCAACGCCGAGAGCGAAGCCAGACTCGAGGCTCTCGCCGACGAACTCGTGAAGTAAGTCGCGATGGGCGGTCGAAGCAGAGTCGCGCCGCATGTGGCGGCGCTGCCGAAGAGCGGAATACGCAAGTTCTTCGACATTGTCGCGCAGTCCAGGGACATCGTGTCCCTGGGCGTCGGCGAGCCCGACTTCGACACGCCCTGGCATATCTCGCGCGCCGCCGTGACCTGCCTGGAAGACGGCGGCACCCACTACACATCCAATCTCGGCACTCCGGCCCTGCGCCAGGCGATAGCGCGGTATCTCGAACGCCGCTTCAACGCCCGCTTCGCGTGGGAGCGCGAGATTCTCGTGACCGTCGGCGTGTCGGAGGCGATAGACCTCGCGATACGCGCGATCTGCTCGCCGGGCGACGAGGTTCTGTATCACGAGCCGTGCTTCGTGAGCTACGCGCCGACGGTGCGTCTCGCCCACGCGGTGCCTGTAGCCGTCGAGACCCGCGCCGAGGACGAGTTCCGTCTTACCGTCGAGGCGCTTGAACGCCGTGTCACGCCGAAGACGCGCGCGGTGCTCCTCAACTTCCCGTGCAATCCGACGGGCGCGACCCTTTCGCGCGACGACATGGCCGCCATACTCGCTTTCGCCGGAAAGCACGACCTCATAGTCCTCGCCGACGAAGTGTATTCCGAGCTCAACTATGAGGCGGAAGATCCGCCGCTTGCGTCGTTCGCCGGCTTCCCCGAGGCGAAAGACCGCGTCGTCCTGCTCAACGGCTTTTCCAAGAGCTGGGCGATGACAGGCTACCGCCTTGGCTATGCGTGCGGTCCGGCGGACGTGATAGACGCGATGATGAAGATCCACCAGTACGGTATAATGAGCGCGCCGACGCTTTCACAGGCCGCAGGCGTCGAGGCCATGGACCGCGGCGATGCGGATGTCGCCCGCATGAAGCGCGAATACCTGAGGCGCCGCGACTACCTCTACGCCGCGTTGAACGGCATGGGTCTGAAGACGGTCATGCCGAAAGGGGCTTTTTACATATTCCCGGACGTGCGTTCGACAGGGCTTGGCGATGAAGATTTCGCGCTCAAGCTTTTGAAGGATTTCGGCGTGGCGTGCGTGCCGGGCAGCGCGTTCGGTCCGTGCGGGGCGGGATTCGTCCGCATGAGCTACGCGACGTCGCTGGAGAAGATAAAACAGGCGGTCGAGCGTCTCGGCCGGATGCTTGGGACGTCCTCGCGCGGGTAGCCGCCAGCTCCGCCCGCCTGCGGCCTGTCGCGCCGCAAACGCACAGCCGCCGAATGTGGTATAATATGCGCCCGTTTGACCTGGACGTGGTGTCCGGGTCGGCTGACAATGAAAGGAATACACGAAATGAAGTTCACGTATGTCGTCGCCATCGCCATGGCTCTCGTCTCAGCCGCCGCCTTCACGGGCTGCGAGAAGAAGGAGCCCACGCTCGCCGAAAAGCTCGAGCAGGCGGGCAAGGACGTCCAGAAGGCGGCAGACCAGGCCGCCAAGGATGCGCAGAAGGCCGCCGATCAGGCCGCCAAGGACGCGCAGAAGGCCGCCGACCAGCTCGCCAAGTAAGGCTTTGCGCAAGACTGGGCGCAATGCGCCTTCGCGGGGCGACCGCCCTGCCGCCTTGCCCAGACTTGGATAAAGTCTGGGCAAGACTTTAGCAAAGCTTGGGCAAGACTTTGGCAAAGTGTGGGCAAGACTTTGGCAAAGTGTGGGCAAGACTTTAGCAAAGCGTGGGCAAGACTTAGGTAAAGTCCGGGCTACGCCCTTGTTAGGCGAGTCAAATTTTGGTATATTACACGCCCAATTGTGGGGCGCAAAAGGTGTCTCGCAGGACGAGAACAAGCAAAAACAAAGGAAAAAAGACGTAAAATGAACATTAGAAAGACGGTGATGACAGCAACAATCGGCTTTGCCATTTGCATGCTTGCGTCTTCGGTGAAGGCGGTGGGCATGCAGGGCGCGTACAACTACACGCTCGTTTTGCGCGATCAGTTTGGGTATGCAATAGGTTATGATGATGGTTCAGGCGAGAAAAACAAGGTCTCAGATTACTACACGTTCGAGGTCTATAATGCGGCTGGCGAGCAGATATACACACAGTCGGTTTCCGGCAACCGCACCATCAGTAACGGGTGCAATTACCTGCTCTCGGTCTGCACTTCATATGTTGACAACCCGGTAGTTCACTATGCTGTGCCTGGCGAACGGTTGACGCTCGTTGTTAAATCCGGGAGCAAAGAAGTTTTCCGGTCTTCGAAAATCCTGCCGCCAATCAAATGGTCTGGCGCCAACAGTGCACCAATCGGCGTGTTTTATGCCGATTCCACCGACGCCGATGGGCTTTATGACCAGTGGGCGAACGAAATAGTCAATCCTTTTTGCGAAGACAGCAACGGAGATACCATCGGCGGGAAAGGTGACGATTACGACAATGATGGACTCACCAACTTGCGCGAATACCAGTTCGGAACCGACCCTACAGGCGGAATTCTTGTCGACGAAGGCGGATTTGTGGATTCGCCCGATGTCAGCATCACAGAGGAAGCGAACGATGTGATCAAGGTGAGTTTCAATTATGGTTTCAACCATCTCTATTCGGTTCGCGCAATCGAAGGCACTCAGACTTACGGCGTGGACGGAAAGGATCTTCCGCTTTACGAGAGTCTTGACGACCTCAATGCCGGAAACTCGACCGGGAAGTATTTCTACGACGGGGAATGGAATACCGGCGCGAAGACGTATTATGTCAAGAAGCCTACCGACATCAACGGACCGTATATTCTCGGGCTTGCGGTGGACGGACGTTTGCTGGAATATTTGACTTTGGGCCCCCAGGCGTTTGAAATCACCTGGAAAGACGATGCGGGCGAGACAATCGATACGACGAATGTCTATGAAGGTGAAACTCCGTCACATGCTGATCCCACGAAGGCGGCGACGGCTCCGTATATCTACACCTTCACCGGCTGGACGCCTGAAATCGTGGCGGCTTCGGCCGACGCGACCTATACCGCGACGTTCGCAAAGGTTGCCGACCTGTCGCTCGTCACCGGCGATTGGACAGCCGTCGACGGCGATGTAATCACGAACTCCACATCCCACGCGGTGACAGTCCCCGCAGGCGCGCGCGTTACCGTGAACGGCGTCACCATATGCGGCGCGGCCGGCGGCGGGGCCGAGGTTCCCGCGCCCGAGTTCAGCGACGGAGGCAAGTCCGCGACGACGGCGTTCGCCAAGGGCGAGAACGGCGCGTGGACGCTCACGACCTTTGCTGAGATGGCGAACGACGCGATCGGCGCGGACGTGACGGAAGATCAGATAAAGGTATACGCCGCCGACACGCTGGAAGGCCTTAAAACCGCCGAGCCGCTTGCAAGCGGCGTTACGGTGACCGAGAAGAAGAGCGCGGTCAAGACGACCATCGAGGTTGTGCCGCCGGCGGAGGCCGCGCAGCAGTTCTTCAAGGTCGAGTTCGGCGAATAAGCCGGAAAGTCCAGCCTGCACTTTACCCAAGTCCAGGCTGGACTTGGCCTCAAGCCTGCCTGACTTGTGCCTCAAGCCTGCCTGACTTGTGCCTTAAGCCTGCCTGAATTGCGCCACATGTCTGGCGTCATGCCGAACCATTCCGAAAAGACGTGGGCGAAGTATTGCGCCGACGGATACCCGCACTCCTCCGCAATATCCGCCGCCGTGCGCCGCGTCTCCATGAGAAGCCGGCAGGCGCGCTCGCGCCGCTGGCGTATTATTTCCTGCTGCACGCTAAGGCCGAGTTCCGCGCGGAACGCCTTGCCGACGGTGGTGTGCGAATAGCCGAGGCGCCGGATGACGTCGTCGGCCGAAATGCCGTCGCCTAGGTGCCGCCGCATGAAGACCAGCGCGTCCGAAAGCCAAGGCGTCTTCATCGGATAGAACTCCGTAGAAACCCGCTCCACCACGCTTCTCGGCTTGTGGAACACGGCCGCCGGCAAAGCGCCGCCGGGCGAGGAGAGCATTTCGTGGAGCATTCCTGCGGCGGTCTGCCCTAGGGCGAAGGCATTGGTGTCGATGCTCGACAGGGGCGGATTGGAGAATGTGCAGAGCATCTTGTCATTGTCCACGCCGAGAACTGCCACGTCGCGCGGCACGGCTATGCGCGCGTCGGCGCAGACCTTGAGCAGATGGAACGCGCGAATGTCGTTGCAGCAGAACACGGCGACCGGCTTGGGGAGGGATTTAAGCCATCGCTTGAGCGCCGCGGCGTCGGCGGCCCCTCCCATGCGCTCGCCACGCACAAACGTCTCTTTGAGCCTGTCTGCGCCGCCGTCGTACATTTCGCACGTGCCGCCGTGCTCCAGGACGCTTCGGCGAAAAGCCTCGCCGCGCACTTCGGAAAACCTCAGCCCCTTGAAACCGCAGAAGGCGCATCGCGAATACCGGTGCTCGGCGAAGCAGTCTGCCGCGCATTTCGCTATGGCCTCGTCGTCAAGTCTTATGAACGGAATCGGCCCGCGATCCGTCCGTCCGTAAGTGTCTACGACCGGCTTGCGCGTCTTTATCAGCGTGTCGGCCGTGCGGTCGTCCATCACGCGCACGATAAAGCCGTCGAAGTGGCGCAGGTTGGAGGGGTCGGTCAGGGCGTCGGGCTCCAGCGCCTCAAGCCGCCATTCCGGGCGGGCCAGAGCGTAGTCGGCGATTCCCTCCAGAAGTGCGCGGCCGTGAGCTCTGTTGGTCTCTATCGGAACTGCTATCCTTGTTTGGCTGCTCATGCGGCGAAGTGTATCATATTGTTGCGGAAAAGGCAATCGCAAAAGTCTGATTCAGCAATAGACCCGGGCTTGTCGCGGTGGTATAATATACGCCGTATGAAAGAGGTCTTCGCATATGTGATCGGTCTTGGCGCGGCGGTGATGATGCCTTTGATTTTCACCGTGCTCGGCGTATGCATCGGCATACGGCCGGCGAAGGCGCTCAAGAGCGGTCTCCTGGTCGGGGTAGGGTTCGTCGGGCTGGGCGTCGTGACCGCGCTGCTCACGTCCAGTCTCGGCCCGACGTTGAAGGGAGTGACGGCGCTCTACCGCCTCGACCTGCCGTTTTTCGACCTCGGCTGGCCGGCCGCCGCCGCCGTCGCGTATTCGACGGCTGTCGGGGCGTTCATCATCCCGGTGTGCCTGGGAGTGAATCTTCTCATGCTCGCCGCCGGCGCCACGCGCACGGTCAACATAGATCTGTGGAACTACTGGCACTTCGCGTTTCTCGGCGCCATGGTGTTCTTTGCGACAGATTCGCTCGCCTGGGCGTTCTATGCGGCGGTAGTCCTTTTCGTCATAACCCTTTGCATGGCCGATTTCACCGCCGACGGTTTCCAGTCGTTCTACAAGAATGTGGACGGCATATCTCTTCCGCAGCCGTTCTGCCAGAGTTTTACGCCGTTCGCCGCCGCCGTCTGCGCGGTGCTGGACCGCATACCATGGTTCTCCGGGCTTGACATGGACGCCGACGGATTGAAGCGGCGCTTCGGTCTTCTGGGCGAGCCTCTGTTTCTCGGGACGTTCATCGGCTGCGCCATAGGCGCGATGGACTGCGGTTCGCTGCGGACCGTCGTCGGGGCTCTGCCGCGGATTCTCAAACTGGGGATTACGGTCGGCGCGGTGATGGAGCTCATCCCGCGCATCACGGGGCTTTTCATCGAGGGGTTGAAGCCTGTATGCGAGAAGATGCAGTCGATTCTCTCGCGGCGCACGGCGCGTGGCGCGGGGCGTTTTTGCATCGGCATGTCGCCCGCGCTCGTCATCGGCCATCCGGCCACGCTTGTAGCGTCGATTCTTCTCATGCCCGTGATACTGTTCCTTTCGGTAGTCCTGCCCGGCAACAAGTTTCTGCCGCTTGCGTCGCTCGCCGGGATTTTTTACATCTTCCCGTGCGTCCTGCCCGTGACCGGGGGCAATGTGCCGAAGACGTTCGTCACGGGTCTTGTCGCGCTCGTCTGCGGGCTGTATTTCGCGACCGATCTCACGCCTGCGTTCACGCGCGCGATCGCCGGGGCCAGGTGCGACGGGATAGCCGTTCCCGAAGGGTTCGAAGGTGGCGCCGCGTTGGACTTCGCCTCGGCGCTGTGGTGCTGGACGTTGTTTCGCATGACGGTTTCGCTCAAGTGGGCCGGCGCTGCATGCGCCGGGGCGCTGGCGCTCGCGATGTGCGCGGTCAACCGCAGGCGGATAACGGCGGGCGCGTCCCGCGGAATGAAAACGAAAGAGAAGGACAAACAGGCATGATGGCAACTATACTCGCTGCTTCAATCAACATGACGGTGCAGACGGCCTGCCACCCGGCGGACGTGAAGCACTACGATACAGACACCCTCCGCGAGAGGTTCGTGATGGAGAAGGTCATGGTTCCGGACGAAATCAACCTCACCTACGCCATGTACGACCGCATGATCTACGGCGGCGCAATGCCGGTCGGGCGCAGTCTTGCGCTCGAAGCGCCGCCGCAGCTCAAGGCGGCGCACTTCCTCGACAGGCGCGAACTCGGCGTGATAAACACCGGCGGCGAAGGAGTGGTGACGGTCGACGGCGTTGAATACGAGCTCGGCTTCAAAGAGGCGCTCTATGTCGGCATGGGCAAAAAAGATGTCAGCTTCCGCTCCAAAGACGCCGCAAGGCCGGCGAAGTTCTACCTCAACTCGACGCCGGCCCGCAGGGAGTTCGCCACCCAGCGCATAACGAGCGACCAGGCCTGCACCAGGCCCGGCTATACCATAGGCAATTGCATCAAGGCGGGCAGGATGGAAGAGTCCAACGACCGCGTGATCAACCAGCTCATAGTGCACCCGGTGCTGTCCAAGATCGAGGGAGGGGGGTGCAACCAGCTCCAGATGGGGCTTACCGAACTCAAGCCGGGGAGCGTGTGGAACACCATGCCGCAGCATGTCCACGGGCGGCGCATGGAGGTCTACTATTATTTCAACGTGCCGAAGGGACAGGCGGTGTGCCACCAGATGGGCGAGCCGCGCGAGCAGCGGCTTCTGTGGATGCACGACGGGCAGGCGGTGACCGCGCCGGAGTGGAGCGTCCATTCCGCGGCGGGAACGTCGAACTACATGTTCATATGGGGCATGGGAGGAGAGAATCTGGATTACGGGGACATGGATAAAATCGCGGTGGAGGACATGAGATGACGTTCTGCGACCTTTCTGGAAAGACGGCGCTCGTGACCGGTTCGAGCCGGGGAATCGGGAAAGCCATGGCCGACGCGCTTGAAGAGGCCGGCGCGAAAGTCGTCCGCACCGGCTCGGCCGACTGCGACCTTGCAGACCGCAAGGCGGTGTATGCCTTCATCGAGCGTGTGAAGCGCGGCAGTCAGATCGACATCCTGGTGAACAACGCCGGGACGATACTGCGAAAGCCGGCCGCGGAGCATCCGGACGACTGGTGGGACAGGGTCGTGGACGTGAACCTGAACGCCCAGTTCATTCTGGCCCGCGAGTTCGGTCGCGACATGGTTGCGCGCGGCGGCGGCAAGATAGTGTTCACCTGCTCGCTGCTCTCGTTCCAGGGCGGCATAACCGTTCCCGGCTACGCGGCGTCGAAGGGAGGCGTCGCGCAGCTCGTGAAGGCGCTGGCCAACGAATGGGCGTGCAAGGGCGTAAACGTGAACGGGATCGCCCCCGGCTACATAGCGACGGACAACACGGCGGCGCTGCGCGCAGATCCCGCGCGTTCGCGTCAGATACTGGAGAGAATCCCCGCCGGACGCTGGGGGCGGCCGGAGGACATCGCCGGGGCGTGCGTGTTCCTCTGCTCGCCGGCGGCCGAATACATCAACGGCGCGATACTGCCGGTCGACGGCGGCTGGCTGGCGAGATAGGACTAGACTTGTGAAAGGCATGGCATGACATGAATATCGCAGCAGTATTGTTTGCAGCGTCGGCTCTTGCCGCCCCGCATCACAGGCCGGACTTGAAGTGGTTCACCGGGTGGCCGGCCGACGCCCGGCCGTCGGCGGTAAGCCGCCGCATCTCGGAGCAGTTCCTTTCCACCGTGCCCGACAGATACAAGCCCGAGAAAGGCTATCGAGGGAACGACGGCTACGGCTTCGGGCGCGAGATACAGTATTCGGTCGTGAGCCTCTGGGTCAACGCGATGGAGTGCGCGCGCATCACCGGCGACAGAGCCTTGGAGGACAGGCTTGTCGCGGCGTTCGAGCC
>DGVK01000024.1:10688-11133 GCA_002395905.1 Verrucomicrobia bacterium UBA4286
TTCGAGCCGTATTTCGGCGTCAAAAGGGACGTCCTCCCCAGATTCAAGCACGTCGACTTCACGATTGTCGGCGCGGTTCCGCTCGAAATCGCGATACTTACCGGCGACCCGCGCGCACGGGCGCTCGGCCTTAAATACGCCGACATGCAGTGGGAAGAGCCTAAGCCGGACGATCCGCCGCCGTGGTACAACAAGACGCCATATGCCGAGCGGCTCAAGTGGTGGAAGGAGGGCTTTTCGGATCAAACGCGCCTCTGGATCGACGACACCTACATGATCGCCGCCCTGCAGACGCAGGCCTACCGGCTTACAGGCGACAGGAAATACGTTGACCGCGCGGCGAAGGAGTGTGCGCTGTACCTTGACAGGCTGCAGCAGCCCGACGGACTCTTCCACCACGCGCCCGACGTGCCGTTCTTCTGGGGGCGCGGCAACGGCTGGATGG
>DGVK01000152.1 GCA_002395905.1 Verrucomicrobia bacterium UBA4286
AGCCCGCCGCCGATCGAACCTGTGCCGCCTTTCGCGAGCGCAGGGTGGCCGTGGATGAACTTCACCATGTCGGCGAGCGAGAACTGGTCGAGAAACGCATCCATCGTCGCCTTGCCGTCGGCTACGTCCATGAGCGTTATCGAACCGCTCGTCTCGGCGGGATAATCCTTTTCCCCGCGCCACTCCACGCCGCTCTTGCCGCAGTAGCGAACGTCTCTCGCGCCGTCCGAACCGTCGGCCCTCAGTCTGCGGGCGAGTTCGTCGGGGCGGCTCTTCACGCCGGGAGCCGCAATTATCACGGCCTCGCCCAGAGTGAACGATCCGGCCTCCGCGACGTCGCGAACGCTGCCGCCGACGAAAATCGTATATCTGCCGCGGTCGACAACCCATGAGCCGAGGCGTCCGCTCCAGCCTTCATCGTCGAAAGAGGCGAGATCGGTGACGGCGAACGAAAGCGTGAGAACCTCGCTTTCGCCGGGAGCAAGAAGTCCGGTCTTGGCGAATGCCCTAAGCTCAATCGCGGGATGATCCGCGAGGCCTCCCGTCTGCGACGAATAGCAGAGCACCGAACGGCGGCCCGCCGCAGCGCCGGTGTTCTTGACCGACACCTTGACTTCTATGGCGTCGCCGCGCGAGAACGAAACAACGCCGACGTCAAATGTCGTGTAGCCAAGACCGTGACCGAACGGATACGCGACCTTGGCCTTCGCACCTGGAAGCGTCTCGAAATAGCGGTAGCCGACGAAAATGTCCTCTTCATACGGCACATAGTCGCCGGACGACATGAAGGACCTGTCGGATGGGAAATCGGCGAGTTTATGCGCGACTGTATCCGCGAGCCGTCCGGACGGGTTCACATTCCCGCAAAGAATGTCGCCGATCGCGGCGCATCCTTCCTGTCCGGGATACCACGTGAACAGCGCGGCATCGACCACGCCGTCTTCGACGAGCGGGCGCACATTCGGCAGAACGCCGCCGTTCACGACGAGCACGACCTTGGCAAATCCCTGTTCGCGAAGCGCCTTGAGCGCGGCGATCTCTTTCGCCGACACCTCGTAGTCGAGGCGCTCCATGTCGCGGTTCTCGCCGGCCGCACGGTAAAGAACATACACCGCGGCGTCGCGGCTTTCAGGATCGACGGAAAAACCCGCCTCGGCGAGTCCATCGGCGAAACCGACCAGACGAGACGGCTTTACGCGGGACGAACCGCCCCCGCCTGTCTTGTAGTCGCGCCATTCGCCGAACAGAGCGATCTTGGAGCCTTTCGCAAGCGGCAGAGCGCCGTTGTTGTCGAGAAGAACCATGCCCTCGGCGGCGGCGCGGCGCGCGACCGTCTGATGCCTCATGGCAATCTCGGGCGAGAGGGCCTGTCCCTCGCCAGGTTCATCCGCGACACCGGCCGTCGCAAGCAGGGCGAAACACATCGCCGCAGATATCTTCGTCAAGTTCATACGGGCATTTTCCTTTCAATGGATCTAACTGCAATTTTGTTTGCACGTATTATATCATAAATCCCCGCGAGCCGCACAGGAGGCAAAGCTTGAAATGGGGATTGGATATATTTTTCAAGGGTCTCGCGGGGCCCCTCCGCTTCTGTCCCCCTCCGCTTCACGACGAGTTGCAAAATCCATTCATATGTTTACAACTACCGCCACCCTTCGATAATTCATCATTAATGAAGATTAATGATGATTAGTCCATGAGAAGTCATTATTAATGGCTTTTCTATCATTATTCGGAAACGCCTTTGGAATAATGATCGCGCGAAGATTTTTTCGCCTTTATATCTGCCCGAACCGCAACATTATCAATCATTACTTGCGACTACTGAAATACTGCTAAAGATTATTCATCGATCATTAGTGGACAACGGCTACACATTGAGACAATACGCGTCGCCGTGGAGAGGCCTAAGCCTCAAGAGCGGCGCGAAATGGAACAAGCAATAATTGAACTCACGCGGGCCGTCAACCGCCTTGCCGATGCGGTGCAAAGCGTTAAAGAAGGGAAAGAGGAATATTCCCCCCAGACCCCCTATAAGGAGAAAGGCAAGAAACCAACAACAACAACAACTACGCGTGCGCGCGCGAGGTTTGTGAAGCCCTCCGTCGAAGAAGTGGCGGCCTACATACGCGCGAAAGGCTACACCTTCGACGCCGACAGGTTCTGGAATTATTACGAGTCCAAAGGCTGGAAGATCGGCAACAACAGCATGGCCTCCTGGCGCGCCGCCTGCGTGACATGGCAGATGCGCGAAAGCGAGGCCTCGTCCGCCGCCGCGCCGCATGACGACGGACCGAGCGAAGCGGACCGCTTCCTTCTCGAATGCATGGCCAAGCGCAACGCCGCGAGGAAGGAGGCGCGGTGATGAAGCAGCTAGATTTCTCTTCCGTCGACTTCGTCCGCACCGCCGAGCGCGAGAAGCGCCACGACGCCTTCTGGGGCCCGCTGAACGAGACGCGCCGCACCGCCGCGCGCGTCGCATGCGACTTCTTTGCGTTCGTCGGAGAGGTCAACTGGCAGCTCGCGCAGCACAGCCGCCTCGCCGCGTCCGACGCCGAAAAGTCAATGGAAGCCTTCATAAGGGCGCAGATGTTCTCAAAGGTCGCCATGGAGAAGTTCAGGCTTTTCGGACGCATCACCGGCTGCGGAGACGACGCGGAGGCGATCGAACGCCTTGAAAGGCTCGTCGCGCACTCCCGCAACACCGGCTGGCAGATATGTCCCGGCTGGTGGACGAAGGATCCCGCCAAAAACACCGCCTACTTCATCGGACAACTCAAGGTCCATGCCGGACAGTACGTCCAGTA
>DGVK01000218.1:0-2767 GCA_002395905.1 Verrucomicrobia bacterium UBA4286
GTCATCATCGGGCAGGACCCCTATCACAATCCGGGTCAGGCCCACGGGCTGTGCTTTTCGGTGCGCGAGGGCGTCGAGCCGCCGCCGTCGCTCGTGAACATCTTCAAAGAGCTGGAGCGCGAGTACGGACGGCCTTTCGCCGGGCGCGGCGGCGACCTTACGCACTGGGCCGACCAGGGCGTGCTTCTTCTCAACGCCACGCTTACCGTCTCGGGCGGCGCGAACATGGCGGGCTCGCACCAGGGGAAGGGCTGGGAGCTTTTCACCGACGCCGTTATACGCGAGCTTGCTTCCCGCCGGAAGGGGCTGGTGTATCTACTCTGGGGCTCGTACGCGCAGCGCAAGGCGGCGTATGTCGACCGCCGCAGCAATCTCGTGCTGGAATGCGCCCACCCGTCGCCGCTCTCGGCCCATCGCGGTTTCTTCGGATGCGGCCATTTCAAGAAGTGCAACGAGTATCTCGTCGCTTCGGGCAGGGAGCCGATCGACTGGCAGCCCGCAATCCCGCACTGAGAAATATGATATAATACAGGGCGATGGCTGATTCGACACATATTGCGCTTCCGCTGAAGTACAGGCCGATGACGTTCGACGACGTTGTCGGACAGGAACATGTGGTGAGGACGCTCCGCCACGCGATAGAGGCCGGGCGCGTCGCCAACGCATACCTTTTCATAGGTCCGCGCGGTATCGGCAAGACCACGCTTTCGCGAATCTTCGCCAAAGCGCTGAACTGCCAGAATCCGAAAGGCGTGGAACCCTGCGGCGGGTGTGTGAACTGCCGCGAGATCGCGGCGGGCCGTTCGCTGGACGTGACGGAGCTTGACGCCGCCTCCCACAACAAGGTCGAGGACGTGCGGCCTATAATAGAGTCGGTCGAGTTCAAGCCGGCGACCTCGAAGTACAAGATATACATCATCGACGAGTGCCACATGCTTTCCAACGCGGCATGGAACGCGCTCTTGAAGACGCTTGAAGAGCCGCCGCCGCACGCACGCTTCATTTTCGCCACCACCGAGGGCGACAAGGTCCTGCCGACGATCATCTCGCGCTGCCAGCGGTTCGACCTCAGGCGCATCCAGACGAACGACATCGTCTCGCGCTTGAAGCACGTCTGCGAGTGCGAGGGGATAACTGCCGAGGAGGACGCGCTCCTCGCCATAGCGCGCGGCGCCGAGGGCGGCATGCGCGACGCGCTCAGCTCCCTGGACCAGCTCATATCGTTTCGCGGCGACAGGGTGACCGAAGAGGACGCGCTCGGCATCTTCGGCCTTGTCTCGCGCGCGGCGCTGGAGAATCTGGCGAACGCGATACTGTCGGGCGACACTGCGGCAATACTCTCGTCGATCGAGATGTTTGATTCTTCCGGGAAGAACATGCGCCGCATCGCGGGCGAGCTTCTGCAGCACTTCCGCAATCTCGTCGTCGTGCAGGCTCTCGGGCCGAAGGCCAAATCGCTTACGGCGACGCCCGAGCAGGTCAAGACGCTTGTCGAACAGGCCGGCCGCGTGAGCGCGGCGAGGGTTTTCCGCGTGTGCGACCAGATCGCGGAGATGGAGGACAGACTTCGCTATGTTCTAAGCGTGCGCACGCTTATAGAGATGTCGCTCATACGCGCTTCGCGAATCGCGACCACGGCGACCGTCGAAGAACTGATGAAGGCCGTGCAGGAACTTCGTGGCCAGATGGCGTCGCTGCCGCCCGGCCAGGTCGCGGAGCGGCCGCAGCGTGAGCCGTCAGCGCCGCCGCAGCGTGAGCCCTCCGCGCCGTCCGCTCCGGTCGCGCCCTCCGCACCGCCGCGGTGCGAGACGCCGCCTCCCGCCTCTGAACCGCCTCGTGCGGCGCCTGTCGACGCGCGGCGCCAGGCGATACTTGACGACGCGAAACTCAATTCAATTCTGTCCGCCATGCCCGGCGCGACGATAACAGATATAAAGGAACCGTAACAATGAAGTTTCTCTCCTGCCCGTGGCTCTGGATGTATTTCGGCGCGCTGCTCATGCTGCTTGAGCTCCTTGCGCCGGGCTTTGTGATATTCTTCTTCGGTCTTTCGGCCGCGACGGTAGGGCTGTGCCGCTTTGCGCTGGGCGGTTCCTTCGACCTCACATGGCAGCTGGCGGCTTTCTCGGCTTTTTCAATCGTCTATCTTGTGTTCCTCAGGCGCTGGATGAAGAAGGTGTTCTCGGGTTCTGTCGAGACGTCGCGCGCGGATTTCCAGAATGTCAATGTGGGACGCATCGGCAGGATAACGACCGCCGTCAAGCCTCCTCTCGCGGGGCGCGTTGTCGTCGGCGACGCCGAATGGAACGCCGTAGCCGAAGAGCCGCTGGCCGCTGGCGCGGACGTGAAGGTTGTCGCACAGGACAACCTCACGCTCAAGGTCGCCGCAGTCTAGCGGCGACCGTTCCTGCACATTATTACTTCTGGCTCCAGCTTCCGTCTTCGGCCTGGACCCATATGCCGCTCCTGGCAGGGACGTCGTCGCGCATTTTCTGCGCCTTGCGCCGCTGCACGGTTTCAAGCTTGACGCCGCTCGCCCTGGAGACCTCTTCGAAGCGCTTGAGCCTGCGGGCGTTCGATTCCGCAATGAATATCCTGTCGTCGTCGCTCGCGCCTTCGCGCGGTTCAATCATTCCGAGGTTTGATATTCCAGCCGCTTTGCGGTCAAGAATGGTCTTGAGCCTGGCGAAGTCGCCGTGCGGCTTCTTCTGGCTTTCTTCGGCAAAGGCCCGGTCGAGCTCTTTGTCGACCTTGAGGTTGACGTCCA
>DGVK01000218.1:2835-6911 GCA_002395905.1 Verrucomicrobia bacterium UBA4286
ATGTGGATGGGCTTGATCTCGCTTTCGGTCTTGAGCTGGATGCAACCGCAAGCGATGGCCGCGACTGCCGCCGCGGAAATTACTGCCGCCTTTGTGTTCATTTTCTGTATCCTTTCAATTTACCTGTTGAGGCCTTTATGCCTGTGTTGAGAAGCTGTTCAATGTCGCCGTGGAACGTGACGTCGAACGAAACCGGCACGGTGGTCTCGCCGTGTGTCGAAGAACCGTCCAGCTTGACCGAAAGGGCCATGGAGTCCTTGTCCTCGGGCGTTAGGCGTATGCTCAGCGCGGTGTAGACGAGATTCGCCAGCGCCCTTGCGAGGTTTTCGCGCGAATCTTCCTGCACGCCTGCGAGCGCCAGGTTTTCGACCAGCGGACCGGGGTTACTGAGTTTTATCGTGCCTGTCTCGCCGGGCGTTGAAAAGAGATACGCCTCGCCGAGCTTCACCTCGCGTCCGTTTCTTATATACAGCGGAAGCTTCCCGTGAAGCCTGCCCGAGGCTTCGCCGTTGAAGCCCTTGATGCGGCGCAGCGTCTCGCCTGCGTCGAGGCCGTCGATGAAAAGCGTAAGCCCCGCGTTGAGCTTCGCGGGATTGAGGAAGAACGAATAAAGCCTCAGGTCGCCGCCGCAGAACTTCGCGCCCGCCTCTGTGACCAGAAACGACGCCTCGGTCGCGCGGACGCTCGCGAAGACGTTGGAGAGCGAGAGCCCCGCCCCTTCAATAAGCGTGGCGCGCGGGAACATCGGCGATATGTCAACGTGGTCCGCAATGCCTTTCGCCCCTGCGCCGAACTGGAGACCGGCGATTTTCACAGGCGTTTCGCCGGCTGAAAGTGAAATGTCGCATCCTTTCACCCGGGCCGAGGCGGACCATTCCGGACAGGGCCTTCCGGACAGTTTAAAGGCGTCGGCCTTGAACGACACGGTGGCGCCGTAGGCAAGGCCGTCGATTCCTTTGAGGTCGAGTCGCGAGAGGACGGACGAGGTCACCGGGTCGCTTCCGTCTACCACGGCCTGCGGCATTTCGACCGACGCGCGCCATTCTCCGCCGGAAGAAGCATTGAATTTTATCTGCGCACTCCATGGCGAGCCGTCGAGACGGACGGTTGCGTCGGCGGCGAGGTCCAGCCCGAAGAGACGCCATTCCCAGTCGATGTTCGCGCTCGCGGAGAAGGGCCAGTCGAGCGCCCGGCCCTTTATGTAAACGGCCAGCTTCGCGTCGTAGCCGCGCGACACGCGGATTTTTGCCGTGACGGTCTTGTTCGTGAAAAGGGCGGCGGCGTTTTCCGAAAGGTTCGTAGAGACGTCGAAGCTAAGCTCGGGGTAGTCCACGCTTGCGGCGATCGTCGGCGCGAAAAAGAGAAGCGCGGCCGCCGCGACCGCCGCCGCGGCAAGCGACAGCAATGCGATTTTCGCCAAGACGCCTCTTCTGCGCGGCTTTTGTATCGGCTTTGACTCTTTTCCCTTCACGCGGCATATTATACCATAACCAGGACCTCGCTTGCACTGACGTGCGCCATCACAAGACTTTACCCAAGTCCTGCCCACACTTTGCCGGCCGCCGAGCGAAGAGCCTGGTAATATGGTATAATAGTTCCATGCAGAAAATGACATATACTCTCGCCGCCTTCGCTGCGGCTGTTTCGCTCGGGGCTGTCGCCGCGCTCAACGACGACGAAGCGCTGGATGCGGCGCGCGCCACGCTTGCCAGAATGACTCTCGAAGAGAAGACCCAGATGCTTGCGGGATCAGGGACGATGACGCTTCCTGCGGTGCCGCGCGTGGGCATCGACCGCGAATGGACCATGAGCGACAACAGCTCGACCGTGCGTCCCTCCCTCGACAGGTGGAGCTGGAAGTATCCCGAGCCAAAGACCGAGAACACCAAGCTGCCGTCGCTTTCGGCCCTCGCGCAGACGTGGGATGTCGCCTGGGCGCGACGCCACGGCGAAGTGCTCGGCGCGGAGTGCCGCGACAGGGGCGTGGACCAGCTTCTCGGGCCGGGTGTGAACATAATGCGTACGCCTCTCTGCGGTCGCAACTGGGAGTATCTGGGCGAGGATCCCGCTCTGGCCGCCAGAATGTGCGTCCCGATGATCGAGGGCGTGCAGAGCTATGACGTAGCGGCGACCGTGAAGCATTTCTGTCTCAACGACCAGGAGATGTGCCGCGGCACGGTCGACACCCATGCCGACGACCGCACTCTCAACGAAATCTACCTCCCGGCCTTCCGCGCGGCCGTAAAGGACGCCGGCGTCCTCTGCGTCATGTCGAGCTACAACAGGATCGACGGCATATGGGCGAGCGAGAACAAGTATACGCAGAGCGGCATCCTGCGCGACCGCTGGGGCTTCAAAGGGCTTCTCGTGACCGATTGGAACGGACAGCACACGACCGAGTTCGCCGTCATGAACGGTGGAGGCATTGAAATGTCGCGCGGCGACAAGATAAGGTATATCTGCCAGCCGTCGTCCAACCGCTTCCCGCTCGCCGAGGCCGTCAGGCGCGGCGACGTTCCTGCGGCGACGGTCGACAACATGGCGCTGCACACGCTTTATGTCATGGCGAAGACGGGCTTTCTCACAGGCGCTCCGCGCAGGGCGGGGGCGCGCAACACACCCGAACACCAGCGCGTGGCGCGTGACGAGGGCGCGGAGTCCATAGTGCTCATGAAGAACGAGAAGGGCGTCCTTCCTCTCGACGCGAAGTCGCTCGGCAGGGTTCTCGTGATCGGCAGCGGCGCAGATCTGAAGCAGTGCCACAAGGGCTGCTCGGGCGAAGGCAACGTGCCTTATGAAGTGACCCTCTACGCCGCGCTGACCAACAGGCTCAAGGGCGCCGAAGTGAAGCTCATGCCGTTCTGCGCGAAAATCGATCACGCCGCGACCGACACCTCCAACGCGACAGAGGCTGGCGGACATGTCGAGCTCAAGGACTCCGAGGCGTGGAGCGACGAGGCCGAGCTCAAGGCGGAGGCCGAAGCCGCTGATGCGGTTGTCGTTTTCACCGGCACGGAACTCGGCTACCAGGAGAACATGGAAAGCGAGGGGCGCGACCGTGCGGAATTCAATCTTCCCGCGCCGCTACAGAAGGCCATGCACACGATTCTCGACTGGAAGCTCCCGCGCGTCGTGGTCGTGTCGCGCTCAGGTTCGCCGGTCGGTTATACCTGGACGGACAAGGCCGATACGCTCGTCCAGACCTCCTATCTCGGTATGGAGGAAGGGAACTCCATAGTTGACGTGCTTCTCGGCGAGGTGAACCCCTGCGGCAAGCTCGTGCAGACGTGGCCCAGGAGCTATGCCGACACCGCAGTCGCGCAGTGCGGAACATACAACAAGACGAATGTCGTCTACAACGAGCGCTTTTACGTCGGCTACCGCTGGCACGACAAGACTGGTATAACGCCTCTCTTTCCGTTCGGCCACGGCCTCAGCTACACGACGTTCGAGTATGGCGCGGCGTCGCTCTGCGACGACGGGCTGTCGGTGAAGGTCGCCGTAAAGAACACCGGCCGCGTCGCCGGCAAGGAGGTTGTGCAGCTCTACGCCTCGTATCCGGGCGCGAAGGTGGAGCGGTGCGTGAAGGAGCTCAAATCGTTCGTGAAGGTCGCTCTGGCGCCCGGCGAGACGAAGGTCGTGGAGCTCAAGCTCTCGCCGCGCGACCTTGCATACTGGGACGAGTTCAACCACCGTTTCCGCGTGGACGCGGGAGATTACGACCTTTTGATAGGTTCGTCCAGCGCGGATATCCGCGCAAGCGTGCGCGCGACCGTCGGCAGGACGGAATTCTTCGCCGACTGACGCCATGGGCGACTTCGTACATCTCCATCTTCACACCACCTATTCGCTGCTCGACGGGCAGTGCCAGATAAATCCGCTGGTCGCGCGCGCGAGGCAGTGGGGCATGCCGGCGCTCGCCGTCACGGATCACGGCAATCTTTTCGCGCTGAAGGCTTTCTACGACGCGTGCCGCTCGAAGAAGAAGGAGTTTGCGGAGCTGCCCCCCATAAAGCCGATTCTCGGCTGCGAGGCGTATGTGACATCGACAGGCGACTACACGACGCGCGACAAGA
>DGVK01000005.1 GCA_002395905.1 Verrucomicrobia bacterium UBA4286
CCACTTTCCCTTATCGCGAAAAATCCGGGATAAGGGGGCGGCCACTGTCGACCGATCCTCGACCGGCCGGCTCTGCCGTCAACGCGCCCCAGGCATCATTCGCGGCACATCACCGACGATATATCACGCTCGCCGCAGAGCAGCATCACGAGGCGGTCTATGCCCAGGGCCACACCCGAGGCTTTGCCGATTTTCGGCAGTGCCGAGAGGAACTCCTCGTCAAGAGGATAGTCGGCCTCGCCGAGCTCGCGGCGCTCGGCACGCGCCTTCCCGAACCTGCGGCGTTGCTCTTCCGCGTCGCAAAGTTCCGAAAAGCAGTTGGCGAGCTCCACACCCTTCCAGTAGAACTCCCAGCGCTCCGCGACTTCGCCGCGCGCCTTCGCAAGAGACGCAGCCTCCAGGGGATAGTCCATGAGGAACACCGCTCCCTTGGGCAGCATAGGCTCGACCTTCCCCGCCATATCAAAATCGAAACGGTCCTGATCCCATTCGCGCCACGGGTCCCACCCCGCCCAGCGCAGATACGCCTCACGAACCGACATGCGCTCCGGCCGCGGCTCGTCGGGGGCCAGGACCGAAAACAGCTCTTCAGTATCGCGTGCTATGTCGAGATAGTCAGCGCCGAGCCTGTACCACTCGATCATGGTGAACTCGGGGTTGTGGCGGCTGCCGCGCTCGCCCTCTCTGAAGCAAGGTCCTATCTGGTATATGCGATCCATTCCGCAGGCGAGAAGTTTCTTCATCTGGAGCTCCGGCGAGGCCCGCAGGAAGGCTTCGCCCGATCGTGGACAGTCGATATGCGGTTCCGGCGCGGGCGCGGCTATGCGCACGCTCGTTTCGACCTCATCGAATCCTCGTGAATCGAAAAACGACCTTATGGCGCGCACTATGGCGGCGCGACGTCTCAAAGCATCGGGATTCGCGCGCATCACGAGAGAGGATCCGTCAAGAGCTCGCCTTCTTCCGGCGCAGGCTCGGAGGTCTGGAAGTTGGAGTCTTCGTTTCTCGGTATCTCGCGGTCGCCGAAACGCGTGAACTCGCGGAAGAAATTGACCTTCACCTCGCCCGTCTCGCCGTTGCGGTTCTTGGCGACGTCGATTATCGCCAGCGTCTCGTCGCCCGAGTCGGGATCGCTGGGCGTGCGCGACGGACGGCGCAGAAGGAACACGACGTCGGCGTCCTGTTCTATCGCGCCCGAATCGCGCAGGTCGGAGAGCTTCGGCCGCTCGAACTTGTCGCCGCGCTGTTCGTTGGCGCGCGAAAGCTGGGACAGGACTATCACAGGTATCTTCAGCTCCTTCGCCATCGCCTTTATCTGCTGCGAGATCATGCTCACCTCTATCTGGCGGCTGGCCTGGCGCGCGGCTTCCCGGCACGTGCACAGCTGGAGGTAGTCGATCACGACAAGCTCGATGCCGTGCTGCTTTTTGGCGCGGCGCGCGCGGGCCCGAAGGTCCATTATGTCGAGACCGGCCGTGTCGTCCACGAATATCGGGGCGCCCTTCAGTTCGCCGACGGCCTGGAACAGGTTGCTGGACATCATCATCTTCTCGCTTTTCGGGCAGAGATTGCGGTTGAGCCGCCACATGTTGACGTGGGCGCGCCCCGCTATCATGCGCTTGGTGAGCGCCTCGATCGGCATTTCAAGCGAGAAGATCATGACAGGATGGCGTTTGCCGCCGTCGGTCTTTACCGGGACGTTGTTCATGTCCAGCCCGAGCGCGCAGCTCTCGGCGATGTTCATCGCGAGCGACGTCTTGCCCACAGAAGGACGCGCTGCGATGACGATCATTTCCGCCGGCTTGAGCCCCTGCAGCTTCTCGTCGAGGTGGGTGAGACCCGTCGACAGCCCCTCGAACGTCGAACCGTTCGATTCGAACATCCTGTCTATCCGGCGGAAGCTCTCCTCGACCGCGCTCGCCCACGGCACAGTTCCCTCGCCTCTTATCCCGATTTCCAGGAACGCCTTCTCTGCCTCGCCCAGGACGGCATTCGGGTCGGGATACTCCCCTTCATCGTAGCACTGCTCCACAACCCTGGTCGCGCGCTCGATCATCATGCGCCGAAGGTGCTTCGAACGCATAAGTTCTATATAGTATTCGGCATGGGCCGTTGTAGGCGTCTGGTCGTAGAGCGACTGCAGATAGGCCGAGCCGCCGATCGCGTCGAGCTTCCCGTCTGCACGCAGCGACTCCAGCAGGGTGATCGAGTCGAGCGGCTTGGAGGCGCGGTTCAAAGCGAGCATCGCCGCGTATATGGTGCGGTTGCGAGGATCGTAAAAAGCATCCGGCGAAACTCCGCTCGTAAGGCATATGTCCAGCACCCGGTCGCCGCTGCGCCCGGTCGAATCCAGCATTATCGAACCGAGCACGGCGCGCTCGGCCTCGACATTGCTCGGAGGTGTCTTGAGGTCTTGCATGGTGTATAGTATAGCAAATCGGATGCGTCCGGTGGCGAATCCGATATCCACACGTGTCAACTGGATGTCAACAGATTGTCTTCAACGCCTCAAGAAGCCGAGGCGGAGGCTGCACCGGACGGAAGGTCGCCGACGACACGAAGCAGTGGCGTGTGAATCCGGACACAAGAACGGCGTCCTCGCCCTTTCGCCTCACCTCGCAGGCGATCTCGATGCGCACGCCCTTCATCTCGCGGATGTATGCGGCAATCTCCAGAAGATCGTCGTATCGCGCGGGGCTTTTGTAGTCAAGTTCGGCGTGGACGACCGGCAGCATCCAGCCTTCGGCCTCGCACTCGCGGTAGGTATAGCCGATCGCGCGCATCAGCTCGTTTCGCGCGCGTTCGAAAAAGGCGAGATAGTTGCCGTAGTAGACGACCCCCATCTGGTCGGTGTCGGCGTAGGGAACCCTGTAGTCCACCGAAATCTTCAGTTCTTTCATTGCATCAGACCTTCCCGTCTCCCCAGATCGAATCGACCGCGAGGGCGATTGCGCCGTCGCCTGTAACGTTCGCCGCCGGACCGTATCCGTCAAGCGCGAGATAGAACGTCATCATCAGCGCCGTCTGCTCCTCGGTGAAGCCGAGGATGGAGGTGACGAAACCGATGCTCGCCATCAAGACGCCTCCCATCACGCCCGGCGCTGCGACAGCGGCAACGGCCAGCATGCAGATGAAGTCGGCCACTTTCGAAAGAGGCATGTCGAACCCGTATATGAGAGAAATCGAGAATGCGCTCGCCAGGAGTTTTATGGCGCTGCCCGGCATATGGACGTTCGCGCAGAGCGGCACGACGAAGTCGCGCACATTGCGCGAGATTCCGTTCTTTTCGCAGCAGCCGAGGGTGACCGGTATGACGGCCGAGGACGAGGCGATCGAAAGCCCGGTAAGATACGCAGGCAGCATGTTCCAAAGGCACGTGAACGGATTGCGCCTCGCCAGCGCACCGGCCGCCGAGTAGAGGATCACGAGGAAGACCAGCGTAAGCCCCCATCCGGTTCCGATGACCTTCACCATCGTCCCCGCAGCCGCGGCCAGCCGCCCGGAAGCGGTCATCTCGCTTATCATTGTCATGATGTATACCGGCAGGCCTGGTATTACGACGCGCATTATGGCGAGCTTGACAACCGCACCGAACTCGTCGGCCGCGCGCTTGAGCAGGTCCGCGCCCGTAAAAACGATCCCGACGCCTGTGAGGAACGAGAGCGCGAGCGCGGTGAGAACGTCGCAGACCGGCGGAATCTTGAGATCGATGAACGGCAGAAACTCCCGTCCGTTCCCCGCGGCCTCGAAAAGCCCCTGGTGAATATAGTGCGGCATCAGAACGCCGCTCGCGGCGTAGGCGAAGAATCCCGCCGCGACCGTCGAGAGATAGGAAGCCGCCATCACCGCGAGAAGCATTTTACCCGCCCCTTTCCCCACACCCGCTATCGCAGGGGTCACGAGCCCCAGGATGAGAAGCGGCACCATGAACTTGAGCAGCTGCGCGAAGAGGACGTTGAACGTCTTCATCGCGCGCATCGCCGTATCAGGCAGGACCGCGCCCAGCGCCGCGCCGATGATGAGCGCGAGCACGATGCGTCCGAAAAGACCGCCGAAGAGCCGTTTCATGCGCGCCTCGACTTGCAGGCTGCATTGACCGCGAACACGACGAGCACGACGGCGAGCGTAAGCAGGAAGCCGGTCGCGCAGCCCTTCACCCAGTCCACGGGATCGCCCGCGAAGCTCTTCCACAGGAGCATCCCCAGCGCGATCGACGAAACGCACATCATGAACACCATCGGAACCGCCGTGATCCAGCACGGACGGCGGTTCCTGGCGAACCACAGCGTCGCCGCGAGAAGCGTGAGCGCCGCAAGAAGCTGGTTGGCGGAGGCAAATATGGTCCAGAGCTGCTTTGCCGTCGCCGGTGCGCCGAGCAGAAGCCCGGCCGCCAGAAGCACCACGAGAATCGTGCCGAAGTACATGTTGCAGGCCGTTCTCTTCGCGACGCCTTCGCCAGGCAGCGCGCCGACCAGCTCCTGCCAGCTGAAGCGCGCCAGACGCGTGCCGGAATCGATGGTCGTCATGAGAAACGCCGAGACCGACAGAAGCATGAACGACTCCGCGACACGCTGCGGAATGCCGATCTTCACGCAGAAGCCGGCTATGGTCGACGCAAACATCTGGACAGGCTCCATGCCCTGAATCGCGCTTGCGTAATCCTTCTGCGAGGCATAGGTGCCGGCAACGCCGATCAGGGCGATTATGGCGAGGACGCCTTCAAGAAGCATTCCTCCGTAGGCGATCGGTCTTATCGATCTCTCGCTGTCCAGCTGCTTCGCACTCGTCCCGGAAGCGACAAGCGCGTGGAAGCCGGAGCACGCGCCGCACGCGACGGTGACAAAAAGGAACGGGAAGAGGAAGTCCGTCGCCCCGGACCGCCCCACCGCCGAGAAACCGGAAAACGCGTCAGTCGCAAGCGTCGGATGCGCGACAAAAACGCCCAGGAATCCCAGAGCCATCATGGCATAAAGCAGATACGAGTTCAGGTAGTCGCGCGGCTGGAGCAGGATCCATACGGGGCAGGTCGACGCGACGAAACAGTATACCAGAAGGGCGAGAGTCCAGAATACGCGCGTCGCGTGCGGCGTAAAGCCGAACAGTTTCACAAGATCGAGCGGGAAGAGACTGCCGAACCATACCGACGCGAACATGAGCGGCACGAAAAAGAACGACGCCGCCAGAACCGACACGTTCAGCCTGTTCACGCAAAAGCCGAACGCAACCGCTTCGACGATGAACAGGAGCGACGCCGTCGCTATCGCCGGATCGACGACGAACGTGACGGCGATCTGCCGCGTGAACTCCGAAACGACCAGCACGAGCGCGCTCCAGCTGAAGAGGAGGAACAGCACCTTGCCGGGCCGCCCGAGTATCGTGCCTATGACCGAACCGATCGATTCGCCGCCGTGCCGTATTGAAAGAAAGAGCGAGATCATGTCGTGCGCCGCGCCGATGAACACGCAGCCGAGAACGATCCAGAGCGCGACGGAGGCCCAGCCGAACTCCGCCGCGAGCACGGGCCCGACGATCGGTCCCGCCCCGGCGATGGACGCGAAGTGGTGGCCGAAGAGAACCGCTGGATGCGCCGGCACGAAATCGACGCCGTCGTTGCGGGTGTGCGCGGGGGTCGGCCGCGACGGGTCGACGCCGAGCTTGCGCTCGATCATTCTGGCATACAGGAAATAACCCGCGAGAAAACACGCGGAAGCGACAAACAGCAGCAATGCACCGTTCATTTTTCTGTTCCTTTCAAAAGGCATGCGGCGTGGACTTCAACACCTGCTCCTGCGCCTACGTCATCCATCTTCTCGTTGGTCTTCCCCTTCACCGAGACGCACGCGACGGGAACGCGCAAAAGACCTGCGAGCCTTTCGCGCATCGCGTCCGCACGTGCAGATATCTTCGGGCGTTCGCATATCACGGTTACATCGACGTTCCCGACGCGCCATCCGGCGGCGAAGATTTCGTCCACGACCATGGCAAGCAGGCGCGAGGAGTCTGCACCGCGCCACTTCTCGTCCGAATCGGGGAAATGCGAGCCGATGTCGCCGAGCGCGGCGGCGCCGAGAAGCGCGTCGATCACGGCGTGAATCACGGCG
>DGVK01000163.1 GCA_002395905.1 Verrucomicrobia bacterium UBA4286
AGCGAAAATCCGGGATAAGGGTGGATTGCAGGTCAAAGACCGGCGCGGGCGAGGCGGTAGGTCATCATCCTCGGCGAGACGCCGAGCTCGCGTCCGGCCGCCGACCTGTTCCCGCCGTGGCGCGCCAGCGCATCCTCCAGAACCCGCCGCTCGAACGCCGCGACCTGTTCGTCGAGCGTGAGGTTGCCGCCGGGCCTGAACGGATCCTCGGCGAACTCGGGCGTCTGCATCGCAGGCGGCAGATTGTAGCTGTGGATACAGTCGTCCTTCGCTGTGAGCACCGCGCGCTCGATGCAGTTTTCGAGTTCGCGCACGTTCCCCGGCCATGAATAAGCCTGCATCATGTTGACCGCAGGCGGCGATATGCGCGTCACCTTCTTGCCGTGCTTCACACTCATACGCGAAAGGAAGTGCTGCGCCAGGAGAATGACGTCGCCAGACCTGTGCGAGAGGTCCGGGAGGACTATCGGAAACACCGAAAGCCTGTAGTACAGATCCTCGCGGAAAAGCTTCTTCTCCATCAGCTCCTCGAGGTTGCGGCTCGTCGCCGCGATGAAGCGCACGTCGCTGTGCAGCACTTCATTCGACCCGACGCGCGAGAACGTGCGATCCTGCAGCAGCCTTAGAAGCTTCACCTGCACAGGGACTGAAAGGTCGCCTATCTCGTCGAGGAAAAGCGTCCCGCCGTCGGCGGCCTCCACGCGCCCTATGCGGCGCTCGCGCGCATCGGTGAAAGCCCCCTTCTCGTGCCCGAAAAGCTCCGACTCTACAAGCGCCTCCGGGAGAGCCGCGCAGTTCAGGATGACGAACGGTTTGTCCTTCCGCGCCGAGAGCGACTGTATCGCGCTCGCGACCAGCTCTTTGCCGGTTCCGCTCGCCCCCCTCACGAGGACCGTCGCCTCGCTAGGCGCGACCTGGCGTATCTGCTCGTACACCGCGCGCATCTCATTGCAGTCGCCGACTATCCTACCCGGGTTCGGCGTGAGCACCATGTCGCGCAGCCGCCTGTTCTCCTCTACAAGCGCCTCGCGCTCCGCGCATTCCTCGCGGCAGACCGCCGCGGCCTCGGCCGTCATGTTCGCGACAATCTCGAGAAGCTCGAGATCCCGTGCGAGCGACGTCGTGTCGCCGCGCATCTCGCGGTCGACCGAGAGCGTTCCTATCACCTGCCCCAGATGCACCAGCGGCACGCATATATATGAAAGCGGCTCGTCGACCCTCCTCGCCCGCGTGCGGTTCAAAAACCGCCTGTCCTTTCTTACGTCGATGACGACTTCGGCGCGGCCCGTCTTCGCGACGAGCCCCGTTATGCCTTCGCCTATGCGGTAGCGCCCGAGCGCGCGCTCCTCTGCGTTGAGCATCCGCGACGACGCCTCTATGCGCAGTTCATCGCCCTCAAGAAGAGTTATAGTCCCGCGCAGCATCCCCATCTCGCGGTGGAGAATGTCGATCACCTCGTCCAGCAGCCGCCGCACGCTGCGCTCCCTGACAAGCGCCGACGAAACGGCCCTCAGGACGGATATCTCCTGAGACGTCCGTTCTTCCGCATTTCTCTTCATGCCGTCCATTCGTGTCTGTTGCCTGTGCATTGCCGGTATTATACCAAATCCCGGGCGCGGGCGGATTGTCCCGCGAAAAAACGCTCCCGCTGGAGCCTGGCCTGCGCCTCAAGCATCGAAAGCCCGTTCTCAACCCTGCACCCCGCCGCGCGCGCACGCGCCATGAGCGGCGTTTCGTCCGGGACGTACCTGAGGTCGTATACCGACTCACGCCCGGTGAACTCGTATTCGGGGATCGGGTCGACAGGCGTCGCGTTCACAACAAGGTCGAACCCCGGTGTGAGCGGACGGCGGTGAAACACCTCGATTCGAGATGCGCCGAGACGCTCAAGCGCACAGTCCACCGCCTTCGCCGCGCCTCCCGCGCCGAGAAGCGCGACCGACATACCTTCCAGACTGTCGCGCCCTGTGAACTTGAGTATCGCCTCGCCGAAACCTGGTTCGTCGGTGTTGAAGCCGAACTTCTTCCCGTATCTGAAGACGACCGTGTTCACGGCTCCGATCTCCCGCGCCGCCTCGTCCACCTCGTCCAGGCGTCTTATGACGCTCTCTTTGTGCGGTATCGTGACGGCCATCCCCTTCACTCCGCACCGCTCGGCGAAGCGCAGCGCCTCGTCGATCGTCTCCGCCGGATATGACACCATCTCGGCTTTGCGCCCCTCCTTCGCATACGCCGCGTTGTGCAGCTCGGGACTGCGCGTCTTCAGAAGCGGCCATCCCGTCACGCAGTAAAGATCCATAGCGAGCTCGTCCCAGAAACCGGGATAAGACTTCGCCACGCATCCCGCGCCGTGCACCACCGCCGGCGAATCGCCGTGCATCGCGAGAACCGCCGCCGCCATCGCTATCCTGTGGTCGCCGCGCGAATCGACGTCGCAAGGCGACGCGAACACGCCTTCCATGGCGGCGATGCGGTCGCTCTCCTTGATGCGCAGGCGCTCAGTCCCGGTGAAGCGCACGCGCCCGCCGAGCGCATGGTTCACGACGGCGAGCGCCGGATAGTTGTCTGGACATTCCGACACATCGACCTCGGCCTCTTCGCCGCGCGCGTTGGCCTCTGCTATGCGGTGCACAAGCGCGCCGACGACGCGGTCGGGCTGCGCGCTCGTTTCGTCGAGACCCTCTATCGTTATCTCGCTCCCCAGCGCGTTGGCCGCGAACCAGAACGCGGCGCCGCTCCAGTCTGCCTCGGGCGCGACGGTCTTCGGCGCGACATACCGCTGGCGGCCCGGCACGCGAAAGCCGCCGCCGTCCGTCCGCGCCACCTTTATGGAGAAGTCGGCGAGAACCCTTAAAGTCATCTCCACGTATCCGCGCGACTGGAGCGGAGTGGTGAACCTTATCTCCGAATCTCCCTCAAGCAGCGGCAGAGCGAAGAGAAGCCCCGTCACGAACTGCGACGACACGTCGCCCCTGAGCTCGTGCACGCCCGGCTTGAGCACGTCATACTCTATCGACGGACGCTCGGCAAGACGCCCTCGCTTCACGAACCTCGCCTTCACGCCCAGCGCCGCAGCCACCGGCGCGAAGAACCGAAGCGTCGAACCACTCTCGCCGCAGTCGAGAACCGCCTCGCGCGCGCCGCGCTCTTTAGCGTCCGCCAGAGCCTCGGCGCACCGCCT
>DGVK01000219.1 GCA_002395905.1 Verrucomicrobia bacterium UBA4286
CCCGGGGGTCTTCAACCAAGGAGCCGCAACAACCGAACCGATCAGTGCCTGTCCCTGCCCAGGAGGGGCACACACCAAGCGACTTGCCGTTTGCGAATGCGGGGGAAAAGTGGTATAATACTCTCATGACAATCAAGAAGCTAAAGACTACGAAACCGGCGGTTGCGCCTGCATCATCGTCTGCAGAGTCCGCCGCGCCGACGGGCGCGACTATCGCCGACAGGTTCAAACTCGACGCGCTGGACGCGAACGCGACGAAGGGTTCCGTCGGCAAGAAGGCTGCTGCCGTGGCGCTTTCGGTCGCGCTGCTCGCGCTTGCCGTGACGGGCGTTCTTACATTCGTCCTCTATCAGCATTGGGACTTCCTCTGCAACCAGGTCGCCTGATGAAGGACGTCATGCGCTCCCCTCGTGCACAGGCCGCAGTGCGGCTTGCGCTTGACGAGGATTTGGTTTCGGTCGACCGCGTGGAGTCGTCCCCGCGCTGCGACGCGACATCGCTCGCGCTCGTCGACCCGAAGGCTGTGGCGACAGGCGAGATATACGCCAAGGGCGAGAGCTGCGTCGTGGCGGGCGCGACGGTCGCGAAGGCCGTGATGCGCGCGGTAGACCCTTCGATAAAGGTGAAAATACTCAAGCCCGACGGATCCGTCGTGAAGCCCCGCGAGCCCATAATCGAATTTCGCGGCAGGGCGCGCAGCATCCTCGCGGCGGAGCGCACGGCCCTCAACTTCATGCAGCGCATGTGTGCGACGGCGACGCTCACGCGAAGGTTCGTCGACGCGGTGAAGCGCTACGGCACTTTGATTCTCGACACGCGAAAGACCACGCCGGGCCTTCGTGTCTTCGAGAAATACGCCGTCCTCTGCGGTGGCGGTGCGAACCACCGTATGGGCATGTACGACCGCGTGCTCATGAAAGACAACCACCGCCGTCTCTGGAAAGGCGGCGATCCCGACGAGCTCGACCAGGCCGTGGTCGCGGCGCGCAAGGCTTTCCCCGGACTCGCCGTGGAGGTGGAGGTCGAGAGTCTGCGCGAGTGCGCGAGCGCGCTGAAGGCCCGGCCCGAGTGGATCATGCTCGATAACATGAGCTGCACCGACATGAAGAAGTGCGTGAAAATGTGCAAAGGGATTTCGAAGACCGAGGCGTCCGGCGGGATAACGCTCGACCGCGCGAAAGAGGTCGCGGCGACGGGCGTGACAGCGATCTCCCTTGGCTGTCTCACACATTCCGCAGGGTCGGTAGACCTCTCGCTGGAGTGGAGGGCGGTTTGACGTCGTGAGGTTCGCCGTCGTAGACGTAGGCAACACGAGCACGGCTGTCGGGCTGTGGCGCGACGGCCGCGTCTCGCACGTGAGCCACTGCGACGGCGGTTTCGACGAGGCGTCGCAGGCGGTTGAATCCTTGATGCGGCGTTGCGGCGCGCGGCCTCTCGACGCGCTTGCGTATGTATCGGTCGTGCCTGAGGACGACGCCTCGTGGCGCGCGTTCGCGAAGAAACGCGCTCTGCCCCTGCGCCAGGTTACCTGCAGATGCTTCCCGCCTGCAGGCCGCGCGGGAAAATTCCCGCGTCTTGACTATCCTAAACCCGAGACGATCGGCGCGGACCGTCTTGCAGACGCCGCAGGCGCGGTCGCGCGCTACGGCGCGCCTGTTCTCGTGATGGATTTCGGGACGGCTCTCACAGCCGCCGTGGTGACGCGCGACATGAAGTGGCGCGGCGGCGTGATCGCGCCCGGCTTCCCTCTCATGCGCGACTATCTCTTCGAGCGGACCGCCAAACTGCCGCGCATGGAGCTCGGGTCCGGGCGCGTGCCGAAGATAGGCCGCTCCACCGAAGAGGCGATGCGATTCGGCGCTCTTGTAGGCTATCGGGGAATGGTGCGCGAGATAGCATCGACCCTCTGCAGGAATTTCTCCGAGGATTTCCGTCTCGTCGCGACGGGCGGCTTCGCAAGGTGGGTCCTCGCGGGGCTCGACATGCCGTTCATTATCGACCGGACGCTCACACTGTATGGAGCAGGACTTGTATGCGCAGAAAACTTCTGAATACTCTCGTCGCGGCCGCGGCCGCCGCAGCGCTGGCCGCAACCCCGGGGTGCGGTCCGTTCTGGGTCAACCCCTACATAACTGTAACCGAGAGCCAGCTCAACTGGGTTCACATCCACTACTACAACCTGAACCGCAAGCCCATCCGCCGCGTGAGCGTGTATCTCACGGGTATGGGCTATGTTGAGGTGAAGAAGGGGACGAGCGAGCTTGTATCCAACGATTTCGCGAAGGGCCACAAGAACGACACGTGGGAATCGATCAAGACCTACCGCATCGAGGTCGATCCCGCGCACGTGAACGACATATTCCAGAACCTCGTCAACTACGGCCTCCTCGACAGGGAGAAGACCGGCCGCCGCTCGAAGAAGGAGAAGTTCGACCGCGTCATAGCGGTAAAGGCGAACATCTGCAACAACACCTATTCGGAGCAGGAGAACATATTCGAGATAGACCCCGATCTGGCCGAACAGCTCCTTGACGTGGTGCGCGAGTTCGACGATCCCACCAGATGACGCGCAGGCGTTTTAAACGAAAGAAAGGCACGACATGGCAGACAACACCGTTTTCCCCGACTGGGCCGGTTTCACTCCGGAATCCGCCGCGGCGCAGCTCACGCGGCTTCTTGAGACGTCCGAGGCGGCTGTCGCCGCGGTTGAACGCGGCGCAGAGCCCGTATACGAGGATTTCATCTGGAAGCTCGACGACGCCACGCGCGATCTCTGGCGCGTCTGGGGGCGTGTCGCCCACATGCTGGGCGTGATGAACAGCGACGCGTGGCGCAAGGTCGAGGATCGTTTCCAGCCCAGGATCGTCGCGTTCTCTCTAAGGGTGTCGCAGTCTCCCGCGCTTTACAGGCGAGCCAAAGCGGTGCGCGCGGCGATGGACGGCGGCGACCCGACGCGCCTGCGCATCCTCGACAAGACCATCCAGGGCGCGGAGCTCGCGGGCGTCGGACTCGAAGGCGAGGCGAAAGAGCGTTTCAACGAAATGCAGACGCGCCTCGCGAAGCTCGGGGCCGATTTCTCAAACGCGGTGATCGACGCGACGGCTGCGTTCAAGTACGAGAAGGACGGCAGGACCTACACCATCGACGACGCCAACTACACCGAGGCTATGAAGCACTGCGACGACCGCGAGGTTCGTGAACGCCTCTGCCGCGCGCGCTCGACGCGTGCGCCGGAGAACGCGGCGCGTATCGCCGAAATGCTCAAGTTGCGGCGCGAGAGCGCGGCGATTCTCGGCTACAGCAGTTATGCAGAGCTCTCGCTTGCGACGAAGTGCGCGCCGTCGGTCGCGGCGGTGATGAAGATGATCGACGATCTCGACGCGGCTACGGTCGAGGCGGCGGAGCGCGAACGCGAGGAGCTCGCGACCGTGCAGCCGCCAGAGAACGGCGAGGTGCAGCCCTGGGACGGCGCGTACCTCTCGGAAAAACTGCGCGAGAAGAAGTACTCCTACAGCGAGGAGGAGCTGAAACGCCACTTCGAGTTTGCGGACGTTCTGAAGGGGCTTTTCGCGATGGTGGACTTCCTCTTCGGTGTAAAGGTCGAGGAGATCACGGGCGATGCAAAGCCGTCGGTGTGGCACCCGGACGTGAGATTCTTCGCTCTGCGCGAAAACGGTCGCGACGTGGCGCATTTCTATCTCGACCCGTATGTGAGGCCCGGCCTTAAGCAGGGCGGCGCGTGGATGAACGAGTTCGGCAACAGGATAGACCGCCTCGGGCAGAAGCCGCTCGCGCTGATGGTCTTGAACCTCAAGGCGCCGGATGCGGACGGGAAGACCTTCATGCCTATGCGCGAGGTCGAGACGCTCTTTCACGAGTTCGGCCACGCGCTGCAGTGCATGCTCACGCGCGTCGGCGAAGAGGATGCGGCGGGCATAAGCCTCGTGGAGTGGGATGCTGTGGAGGTCGCCAGCCAGTTCATGGAGAACTGGTGTCTCGACGACCGCACAGGCATACGCCTGCCCGAAGACTTGAAGGCGAAGGTCAAGGCCGCGAAAAACTTCCGCGCCGCGACTGCCTGCCGCCGCCAGCTCGCGTTCGCGAAAACCGACATGACGCTTCATTCGGCGGAGGAAATCGCCGACGCGAACGCGGTCAAGACGCGGTTTTTCGAACACTTCGGCATGCCTTTCGTGCCGGAGGACATCTTTCTCTGCGGCTTCACCCATATTTTCAGCGGCGGTTATTCGGCGGGATATTACGGCTACAAGTGGAGCGAGGTGATGAGCGCGGAC
>DGVK01000237.1:0-26649 GCA_002395905.1 Verrucomicrobia bacterium UBA4286
ACCCATTAGATATTACCATTTCCGTCCGGCCGTGTGCCGCCCGTGTGATTTGACATTTCGACGGTGAAATTGGTATAATATACGAAAACTTCTGAACTGAAAAGGAAGCATGGAGGGTTGTGTGATGAAAGAAGTAAGCGGAGAACTGGTTGCAAAAGGCCTTAAAATAGGTCTTGTGGTGAGCCGTTTCAACAGTTTTCTTGTGGAGCAGCTTGTGAAAGGCGCTCTTGACGCTTTCGTGCGTCTTGGCGGTTCCGAGAAGGATGTAACCGTTGTCCGCGTGCCTGGAGCGTATGAACTTCCTCTTGCGGCGGCGGCTCTTGCGAAGAAATCGGAAGTTGACGCGGTCGTGGCTCTCGGCGCGGTTGTGCAGGGCGCGACGATGCACGCGGCGTTGATCAACGAGACGACGGCGCGCGCGTTCAGCCAGATTTCGCTTGAGACGGGTGTTCCCGTCCTGGACGGGGTTGTATCGGCCGAGAATCTTGAGCAGGCCGTGGAGCGCTGCGGCACGAAGCAGGGCAACAAAGGTTTCGGGGCGGTCCAGGCGGCGGTCGAGATGGCCAACGTGATGCGCAGGCTCGGCGCGTGAAGCAGGGTGCGCCCAAAGCGGTTTTTGTAAAAGCAAAGGACAAACGTAACTAAAACTACAGAAAGAGAGTGCTGAATCAAAATGGCGAAAGAAGTAAAGAAGGTCGCGTTCCTTACAGCAGGCGGGCTCGCCCCGTGCCTCAGCTCGTCAATCGGGTTTTTGATTGACGAGTATACGCGCAAGGCGCCGAATGTCGAGATGATCGGCTATGTGAACGGCTACATGGGCCTGCTCAAGGGTGAATCGATAAAGGTGACGGATGAAGTCCGCAGCAACGCGCTCGTTCTTACGCGCCATGGCGGGAGCCCTATCGGCAACAGCCGCGTGAAGCTCACGAATGTCAAGGACTGCGTCAAGCGCGGTCTCGTCAAGGAGGGCGAAGACCCGCTCAAGGTCGCGGCGGACCAACTCGTCAAGGACGGCGTGGACGTTCTCCATACGATCGGCGGGGACGACACCAACACGACGGCGGCCGATCTCGCCGCGTATCTCGCCAGGAACAACTATCCTCTTATCGTCGTCGGCCTTCCCAAGACGATCGACAACGACGTCTACCCGATCAAGCAGTCGCTCGGCGCGTGGACGGCGGCCGAGGAGGGCGCGAAGTTCTTCATGCGCGTCGTCAAGGAGAACAGCGCGAACCCCCGCGCCCTCATCGTCCACGAGGTCATGGGCCGCAACTGCGGCTGGCTCACGTACAAGACCGCGCAGTACTACCGCAAGATGCTCAAGCGCACGACGTTCCTGCCCGGGTTCAACCTCACGATGGCGCGGCAGGACGTGCACGCGGTCTACGTTCCCGAGAGCAAGATCGACTTCAAGAGCGAGGCCGCCCGTCTCAAGCCAATCATGGACAAGGTGGACTGCGTGAACATATTCGTCTCCGAGGGGGCGGGCGTCAAGGATATCATCGACGAGATGAAGCGTCGCGGCGAGGAGGTTCCCGTCGATGCGTTCGGCCATCCGCGTCTTGACAAGGTCAATGTCGGCCAGTATGTCGCAAGGCGCTTCGGCGAGCTTCTCGGCGCAGAGAAGGTCCAGGTGTTCAAGTCCGGCTACTTCGCCCGCGCGGCGGCGCCGAACAGGAAGGACCTCAATCTTATCGCGGCGTGCGCGGCCAAGGCCGTGGAGTGTGCTTTGACCGGGGTTTCCGGAGTGGTCGGTCCCGACGAGAACGCCGGCGCGAAGATACGCGCCTGCGAGTTCTCGCGCGTGAAGGGCGGCAAGCCTTTCAACGTGCGCAAGGGGTCGTTCCGCAAGATGCTGGCCGAGATCGGCCAGCCCAAACCACGCAAGAAGAGAACCGCTAAAAAGTAAGGCCGCGCCAGGCGCGGCGGAAGGGAGTGCCGCAATGCCCAAAGGAGTCATCATAGAGTTCGATTTCGCAGCCATGGACGGAGCCGGGCTGCTGTTCGAGACGACCAGAAAGTTCCTGAAGGATCTTGACGGCATTCCCTTCGACGAAGTGGTGGAGGCCAGGTACATGGCCGGCTTCAACTACCACGGTGCGTTTGCGGAGTACTTCCCGGTCGTCAAGACCAAGAAGACCGCGGCCAAGGCCGCCCTCGACCTGTTCACGACATTCGAGGCGGTCTTGAACGACGCCGTGCCGAAGTCCATAACGCCGGGCTTCAGGAACTTCGTTAAAACGCTTTCCGCCAAAGGGGTCAAGGTCGTGATAGCGACCAGGGCCGCGGAGGCGGCCGTCGAGCCTGCGTTCAGGCCGATGCTCGGGGCGGATGTCGTGCTGTATCACGAGGACTCGCCGACGTACGGCTGTGTGAAGTGGGACCTCTGGCGGCGCGCCTGCGCCGCGTGCGGTCTGCGCCATGTGACGACGGTCGCCGTGACGGGAAGCGGGAACGGCGTCAAGTCGGCGCTCTACGCAGGGATGGCTTCGGTGGCGGTTTCAAGCAGGCGCACGGAGTACCAGGATCATACCGGCGCGAATGCGATCGTGTCCGCGTTGAACGCCGACGCCGCGAGAGAGGTGCTGAAGATACTCAGGGTGAAATGACCGGACGATGAACGGGATAGAAAGGCTGCACGAAATAATGACCCGCCTGCGCGACCCGCAGACGGGTTGCCCGTGGGACAGGGAGCAGACGCTGGAGTCGCTCAAGCCCTGCGTGCTGGAGGAGACCTACGAGCTGCTGGCGGCGATGGACCGGCCGGAAGACAAGGCCAACCACATTGAAGAGCTGGGCGACGTTCTGCTGCAGGTGATGTTCCAGTGTGTGATGGCCGAGCAGGAGGGGCGCTTCAGCTTCGATGATGTCGCGAACGCAATATCCGACAAGCTCGTCCGCCGCCACCCGCACGTGTTCGGCGATGTGGACGCGAAAGACTCCGCCACGGTGCTTCGCAACTGGGAGCAGATAAAGCAGATGGAGCACCGCAAGGAGGCGCGGCACTCGGCGCTCGACGGCGTGCCGGGCGTCCTGCCCGGGCTGTTGAAGGCCCAGCGCACGCAGGAGAAGGCGGCCAGGGTCGGTTTCGACTGGAAGGACGCGTCGGGGCCGATGGAGAAGATCGAGGAGGAACTTGGCGAGCTCAAGGCCGAGATCGCGGCGCGTGCAGGCGATCGTCCGGCTGATTCCGTGCGGGTGAAGGAGGAGCTTGGCGACCTTCTTTTCGCCGTCGCCAATCTCGCGCGCCATCTAAAGGTCGATTCTGAAAGCGCGCTCGAAGGAACGACGGCGCGTTTCTCGCGGCGCTTCCGCGCGGTCGAGGCCGCGGCCGGGGAGAAGGGGACGGCTTTGAAGGACATGACTCTGGACGAAATGGACGCCCTTTGGGAGGAGGCCAAGAGGAATGAGGCGTAACGCCCTGCTTTTTGCGGCGGCGGCCTGTGCGTCGTTTTGCGCCTTCCCTCTGCAGTGCCCGGCCGGGGCGAAAGCCGGGGCCGCGGCATCCGCCGCCGACGGCTCTTCGAGAATGGCGAAGATGGCCGAGGCTGTGATGGAGAGGTTTTCGAAAGAGAAGCTTGACGCGGCGGCGGCGTTCTTCGGGCCGGTGGTGAAGAAGTATCAGCCGGACATCGCCGCGTTTCAAAAGGAATACGAGTCGGCGGTCGAGAAGGGCGAAGTGATCGCGAAATACATGCCGCGGCTGGAGGCCGCGCTTGAAGACGCGAAGGCTATGCGGGTTCCTGCGCGGTTCGAGAAGGAAAAGGCGTCTTACATACGGGCGGCGTCGGGCGCGGTGGCGTCGCTGAGAATGATAATGGCATTTCAAACCAGGAAACGGCAGTCTGCCGGAAACATCAAGGAAAGGACAAGATAAACATGACAGGTAGAACAGGGGCGGGATTTGCGTGTGCGGCGCTTGCAATCGGTGTTGCGGTGCAGGCGGGCGCCACGCCGGCGCTTGACGCGGCCACGGTCGCGGCGCACGCTGCGGTGGCACGCAGGGCGGCAGGCGAGTCAATGGTGCTTTTGAAGAACGACGGCGTGCTGCCGCTCGCCAGAGGCGCGAAGGTCGCGCTTCTCGGCAACTTTGCGACATACAGGCCGGGCGGCGGCGGCTCGTCGGATGTGAAGCCTGTGAGGACCGTGGACATCCCGGCCGGGCTCGCCGAGGCGGGACTTGTGATCGACGGCTCAAGCCGCGACGTGGCGGTGTATGTCGTCTCGCGCAAATCGTCCGAGGGCGGCGACCGCCCGGACGAAACATTCGATCTTTCGCGTGAAGAGCTCGACGGGATCGCCAGGGCCAGGGCCGACGGATTCCGCCGAGTTGTAGTCGTGTTCAATTCGGGTAACGTAATCAACCTCAGCCAGCTCAAGGACGATCCGTTTGTCGGGGCGATCCTCTGGGCATGGTATCCAGGCGGTGAGGGCGGCGCAGCGGTCGGCGACGTGCTTGCGGGGGCGGTGAACCCTTCCGGGCGGCTCGCCTCGACGTTCGCGAAGCGCGTCGACGATTATTCGACGAACCCCAAGTGGCAGGAGTCGTGCTGGTACGTCCCTTATGAAGAGGACATCTTCGTGGGCTACCGTTATTTCGAGACGATCCCCGGCGCGAAGGAGAAGGTTGTATATCCTTTCGGCCACGGTCTCAGCTACACGACGTTCAATGTCGAGCCGGGCGCGGTCGAGGCCGGCGGCGAAACTGTTTCGGTTAAGGCCAGGGTCACCAACACGGGCAGGGTCGCAGGCCGTCATTCAGTCCTCTGCTACACGTCGCAGACCGGCGGCGCGGCCGAGCATCCGGCGATAGAGCTGAGGGCGTTCGCTAAGACGGGTCTTCTCGCCCCCGGCGCGAGCGAGGAGCTCGTCCTCTCGTTCGCCAGGAGCGACCTTGCGTATTTCGACGACGAGGGCGCGAGCGGCAGCATCGGTTCATGGGTCATCGACAGAGGCGTGTATCGCGTGCTTGTCGGCGGTTCGGTGAGAGATGTCGTCGAGGCCGGGACGATAGCCTGTGAGAAGGACGTGGTTCTCTGCACGCCCGGGTTCAAGCTTCAGGCCGACCGCCTTGCGCGCCGCATGAGGGCGGACGGAACATACTCCGTCTCGCCGGTGGCGTATCCGGGCAGCAAGAAGTCGCCGCAACGCGTCGCGGTGCGGACCAACGCGCTCGAAAAGGCCGAGATCACCCTGTTCGACGTTGCGGACGGCAGGGCGACGCTCGACGAGTTTCTCGACCAGATGACGCTTGCGGAGATGCTGAGACTTCTTCACGGCCACCCCAAGCACGATCCTTCCGGCACGGGTTCGATCGGCGATTTCGCGAAATTCGGCGTTTCGGCCGCGCAGACATGCGACGGTCCTGCGGGCGTCAGGCGCGCGACGCCTTCAACATACTTCCCGTGCGCCGCGCTTCTCGCGTGCGCATACGATCAGGAGCTCCTTCGCGAAATAGGCGATGTGATCGGCGCTGAAGCTGCGGAGGTCGATTTCGACATTCTTCTCGCGCCGGGTCTCTGCATCCACCGCCATCCGCTGTGCGGACGCAACTTCGAATATTTCTCCGAGGATCCGTTTGTCGCCGGCAGATGCGCCGCTTCGTATGTCAAGGGGGTGCAGGCGAACGGCGTCGGCGCGACGGTCAAGCATTTCGCGGGCAACGGGCGCGAGGCCACCCGCAAGACAGAGCTTGACATCGTCTCGGAGCGGGCGTTCCGCGAGATACACCTGCGCGGCTTCGAGCGCGCGATGAAGGAGGGAGAGCCGTGGGCCGTCATGACGAGCTACAACGGTGTCAACGGTTACAACAGCGGCGAGAACTACGGGCTGCTGGAAGGAATAATGCGTGGCGAGTGGGGCTACAAGGGCCTTGCAATGACCGACTGGCACACAACAGTGCCCATGTGGCGCGAGATCGGCGCGGGAAATGATGTGAAGATGCCCGGCGAGGCAACCGACACAACGTGCCACTTCGTGAAGGAAGGCGACGGTGTAAAGGAGGCCGAGCGCGCCTACAAGCGCGGCTACCTCTCGGTGGAAATGGTGCGCCGCAGCGCGAAGAGGGTGTGCGAGCTGGTCATGAAGACGCGCCGCTTCGCCCGCGAGCGAGCCGTGGCGGCAGGCGGACGGTGAAACGGGCATCAGCCATTTTTGATATAATACCAACAACATGAACGCAAAAACAAAAGGACGTGAGGGCGGCTACCGCTGTGTAGTCTGCATCAAGCAGGTTCCCGACACCAAAAAGGTGACAGGCGAGGCGATGAAAGCCGACGGGACCATCAACCGTGCGGCGCTGCCTGCGATTTTCAACCCGGAGGACCGCAACGCCCTCGAGGCCGCGCTCCGCGTCAAGGAGATGTATGGCGGAACCGTGACGGCGATCGCCATGGGGCTTCCGGCCGCGTGCGCGATACTGCGCGAGGCGCTGATGTGCGGTGCGGACGAGGCCTACCTCGTGACCGACCGCAAGGCGGCGGGATCCGATACTCTCGCGACGAGCTACATCCTTTCGTGCGCCGTCAAGAAGTTCAACCCCGATATGGTGTTCTGCGGGCGGCAGGCGATCGACGGCGACACAGCCCAGACAGGTCCGCAGATAGCCGAGAAGCTCGACTTCGCGGCTATCACATATCTTGAAGGGCTTGAGATGGACGGCGACTTCGCCATAGCGACGCGCGACATCGGGACAGGGATCGAGACCGACCGTGTCAAGCTGCCTGCGCTCTTCACGGTAACCGAGAAGTTCGGCGAGCTTCGTCCCTTCGACATGCGCCGCGTGATGAAGTACAAGAAGGCGAAAGCACCTGTCGAGAACGGCGGCGCGCCTCTCGAGGGCGATCTCGCGATCGGCCAGCTGTCGTGCGACGACATCGGCGCCGAGGCGGACCGCTGCGGCTTCGCCGGCAGCCCGACGAACGTGAACAAGATAGTCTCCGTCGTGCTGGCCGGCGGCGACTACAAGGAAGTCGAGGCGACCGACGAAGGCGTTAAGGGCCTCGTCGAGGAACTCGTCGCGGATCATACAATCGGCTAAGGAGGAATCTATGCTTCAGGACAGGACCAAGGGCGAGGTTTGGGTCTTCGCCGAACAGGAGGAGGGGCGTCTGGGTGACGTTCCGCGCGAGCTTCTCGGCAAAGGCCGTGCGCTCGCCGACAGGCTGGGGGTGAGGCTGGGCGCGGTTCTTATGGGCGGCGCGGGCGTAGGCGAAAAGCTCTCCCCGTCTCTTTTCGAGGCCGGCGCAGACGTGGTTCATGTCGTTGAGGACGCGGCCCTTGAGGTGTTCCGCGGCAAGGCATACCGCCATTCGTTCGTCGAGCTTGTCAAGGAGTGCTCTCCGCAGATTGTGATTTTCGGCGCGACCCACATGGGCCGCGATCTCGCGCCGGCCGTGGCCTCCGCGCTGAGGTGCGGGCTTACGGCTGACTGCACCGACCTGCAGATAGGCGAATTCGTCGACAACAAGAAGAAGGACGCCGCCGGCAACCCGGCAGTGGTTAAAGACGTTCTTCTGCAGATACGGCCGGCTTTCGGCGGCAACATAATAGCGACGATCGTAAATCCCTACAACTGGCCGCAGATGGCGACCGTGCGCGAAGGCGTGATGAAGCCGCTGGAGCCGCAGCCGGGAAGAACCGGCGAGGTGGTCCGTCACGATTCAAGACTCGGCGGGGTGGACATCCCGGTAGAGGTGCTTGAGATTGTGAGGCGCCATTCGTCCGTCAATCTCAAGGGATCGCGCGTCATCGTGTGTGGCGGGGCGGGTGTCGGTTCAAAGGAGAACTTCAAGCTGCTGCACGACCTTGCGGACGCTCTCGGCGGAGCTGTCGGCGGGAGCCGCGCGGCTGTCGACCTCGGCTATTGCGAGCATGAGCGGCAGATCGGCCAGACCGGCGTGACGGTAAGACCGGCGCTCATGATAAGCTGCGGTGTTTCCGGCGCTGTGCAGCACCTCGCCGGGATGCAGGACTCCGCCAAGATCATCGCGATCAACACCGACCGCGACGCGCCGATATTCAAGGTTGCGCATTACGGCATCGTCGGCGATCTGAATGTCGTCGTGCCCAGACTCATCAAGGCCATCAAGCAGAAGGGTTGAGGAAATGGCTAACTTTTATCGTGACAATAAAGACATTGAAAATGTAATCGACGCGTTGGACCTTACGGAGGTCGCCACGCTTCTTGAAGAGGACTTCAAGTTCGCGAAGGAATACGACTTCGCGCCGAAGGACGCCGCGGACGCGATAGACAACTACAAGCGCGCGATAGATCTCTGCGGTGACATTATGGCGAACCGCATCGCTCCTCTTGCGGAGGAGACCGATCTTGTCGGCAACACGTTGAACGAAGACGGTTCTGTGACGCGCGCGCCAGGGATGAAGCTTGCGATAGAGCTTTTCGGCAGGACCGGGCTTATGGGAGTCACAATCCCTTACTATCTGGGCGGTCTCAATATGCCGTGCACCGTTCTCACCGCATGCAATGATATTGTAAGCCGCGGCGATGCGGGGCTGATGAACCTCTTCGGGTTGCAAGGCATAGCCGAGACGATCAACTGGTTCGCCGACGAGGAGATAAAGAAGGAGTATGTCCCGAAGCTCGTTTCTGGCGAGTGGACCGGCGCGATGGTTCTTACCGAGCCGGACGCTGGCTCTGATCTGCAGTCCGTAAAGACTTCGGCCTATCAGGACAAAGATGGAGTCTGGCGCGTCAACGGGGTTAAGCGCTTCATAACCAACGGATGCGGCGAGGTGCTCCTTGTGCTGGCCAGGACCGAGCCGGAATTCAGCGACGGCCGCGGCCTAAGCTGCCTTCTCGTCGAAAAGGGGCCGTGGGTGAAGGTTCGCCGTCTTGAGAACAAACTCGGCATCCACGGCTCGCCCACATGCGAGATGGTGTTCACAGAGGCGCCGGCGAAGCTCATCGGTCTTCGCAAGCGCGGTCTGATTACCTATGTCATGGCGCTCATGAACGGCGCCAGGATGGGGATCGCGGCGCAAGGTACAGGTATAGGTGAAGCCGCCTACCGCGCGGCGCGCGACTATGCGGCGTCGAGAAAGCAGTTCGGCGTCACGATCGATACATTCCCGGCTCTTCGCGAACTCATGTCGACAATGTCCGTCGAGCTCCAGGCATCGCGTGCGCTCACCTACTACGCAGCGAAGAACGTCGATCTAGAGACCGGGCTTGGCAGGAAGTTCGAGTCTCTCAAGGGAACTCCCGAGGCTCAGACCGTGCGCGCGCGCTTCAAGAAAGCCGCGGCGTTCAACAAGATGCTCACGCCGATGGCCAAGTACTACGGTTCCGAGATGTCGATGCGCAATGCGCAGGGAGCGATAGCCGTGCTCGGCGGCTCGGGCTTCATGAAGGACTACCCGTGCGAACGTTATCTGCGCGACAGCCGCATAACGACCATCTACGAGGGAACCTCGCAGCTGCAGGTCGTGGCGGCGATCGCGGGCGTCACAGGCGGGCTGGTCAATGATGTTATAGCCGACATTCTCGGCGAGGGATGGAGCGCGAATCATCCTCGCATGACCGCGCTTCTCGCCGCGCTCGACGAGGCGATTGCATACATCAAGGGCCGCGAAGATGCCAAAGTCTATCACGACCTGTCCGCGCGCAAGCTTGTGGACGCTGCAATTGCGCTTGTCGTCGCTGCGCTCTTCGTCAAGCTGGCGGAGAAGTATGACTACAAGAAGGCGGCGTTGGAGTTCTGGCTGAACATGGAGTTTCCGCGCGTCAAAGCCGGTCTTGAGCAGGTCATGTCCGGTTATGCCGGCTCTGCCGTCGACTTCGAGACGCTCGCTCCTGCCGTGCCGCAAGAGTCTTGATGAGCAGGCGCCTGCGCGCGGCGGTCGATGGACTGAAGCGCGCGCGGCGCGCGGCAGACTGTCGCGCCCTTGACGGCGCGGCGGATTTTCGCTAAAATATACGCACAAAAATCGAAAACGAAAGAGACCGCAATGTTCGGCAAACTGAAATCTCTATTCTCTACCGATATCGGAATCGATCTCGGCACGGCTAACTCGCTTGTTTATGCCAAAGATCGTGGCATCGTGTTGCGCGAACCGTCGGTGGTGGCGATTCAGGCCGGGTCGAAGCGGGTCATGGCCGTCGGCGAGGAGGCTAAGCGCATGCTTGGCCGCACTCCGGGCAACATTGTCGCCATAAGGCCGATGAAGAGCGGCGTCATAGCCGATTTTGACATCACCGAGGCGATGCTTTCGCATTTCATCAAAAAAGTCTGCCCTCCTCGCTTTTACTCCAAGTATTCCAGGCCAAGGATGGTTATTGCCGTTCCGAGCGGGATTACCGAGGTTGAGAAGCGTGCAGTGGAAGACGCCGCTCATGCGGCCGGTGCAGGCGATGTGTTTCTTATCGAGGAGCCCATGGCCGCCGCAATCGGCGTAGGGCTGCCTGTAAGTGAACCGGCCGGGTCGATGATCGTCGACATCGGCGGTGGCACATGCGAGGTCGCGATCATCTCCCTCGCCGGCATAGTCCACAGCTATTCGGCCCGTCAGGCGGGCGGAGACGCTATGGATGACTGCATCATCAGTTACATCAAACGCGTCTACAATCTCGCCATCGGCGAGCGTACGGCGGAGATGATCAAGGTGGAGATCGGAAGCGCCTATCCTATGGAAGAGGAGAAGTCGCTTGAGATCAAGGGTCGTGATATCGTGGCGGGGTTGCCGAAGACTTTGACGATAACCTCCGAGGAAATCAGGGATGCGCTCAAAGAGCCGGTGTCGCAGATCGTGGACGCAGTGAGGGCCACGCTGGACAAATGCGAACCGGAGCTCGCGGCGGATCTTGTGGACAGAGGCCTTGTGCTGTCGGGTGGAAGCTCGCAGCTGAGAGGCCTTGACAAACTTCTGGCTGTTCAGACGGGGCTTCCCGTGACTGTTGCGGACGATCCGCTGTCCGCCGTCGCGGAAGGGACCGGTGTTGTTATGAACGAGCTGGATTTCCTTGCGAAGAACAAGAAATCGTCATGAAGCTCTTCGGCAGATCCCCGCGCATTGAAAGGGATTTGCCACAGTGAAAGCAAAGACAACAGGAACATTGGCGATCGCGGCTGTTGCGGCGGCGGTTGTGCTTGTTCTTGCCTGTTGTCGATCTGCCGCTGTTGAAGCGGCTTTTCCGGTGGAGCGCGCGAATGCGTCGCTTGTGCGAAGGGCGTGGCGGTTTGTGCGCGGCGCGTGGCGCGGCGCCGCGGCCTCGGCTGAAGCCGCCAGATTAAGGCGGGATCTTGCCGCGCTTGCCGTGCTGCGCAGCGATTTCGACAGGCTTGCCGCAGAAAACGACCGTCTTCGCAAAGCGCTCGGGCTGGCGGAGCGCAGCCCTGCGGAATGGATGGCGGCGTCGGTTCTGTCCCGCGGGGGCGGCGCCGCAGGTGCCGGGCGCACGATTCGAGTCGACCGCGGTTCGATTGACGGTGTGCGTAAGGGCGCCGCCGTCGTCGTGCCTGACGGCTTGGTGGGGCTCGTGACTGCTGTAACGCCGCATACAGCGCAGATCACACTTCTTACGGATCCAAGCGTCAAGGCGGCTTGCGAGCTTGAGGTCGTGCCGTCGCAGGGCGCTCCCTCCGCGCCTATGAGAGGCGTGGTCTCCGGCGGGACGGACGAGATCCTTGTAATGAGGTATCTGTCGCCGGTCGGCAGGACTGCTCTAAGGGCGCGAGTCGTGACGTCGGGGCTCGGGGGTGTGTTTCCCAAGGGGCTTGAGATAGGCACACTGCTGGATTTCCGGGAGGACGAGACAGGCCTTGTTCGCGAAGGCGAGGTCATGCCGTCGGTTGATTATCTTTCGCTGGAGGAAGTGTTCATACGCCGTGAAAACTGACTTCATAAAACTTGTGCTGGCTGTTATCGCGCTGGTAGTCGGCGGTGCCGCCGAGGAGATTCTGCCGAAGATTGCCGGCGTAGGGTGGCCGGTGCTCATGGCGTCGTCGGTTTTCTTTGCGATGAGGCGCGGTGTTCCTGAGATGGTCATGTTCGCGATTGCGGCCGGCGCTTTCGAGGATGCGCTTTGTGCCCTGCCTGCGGCCACCAGTTCAAGTTTCTTTCTTGCGGCTGCGGCTCTCGCACGGTGGAGCGAATTCCCTCGCGGGGCGCTGGTCATGACGTATCCGCTGTATCAGTGGTGGCTGTGGGCGTGGACCGGCGGAACCGCCGGAGGTGTGTTCAACCGTGCGCTTGTCGCGCTTCCGTTCGGTCTGGCCACGGCAATTGCCGTGTGGGCCGTCCTGGCGTGGATTGAAAGGAGGGCGGCCGTCGATGAAGCGTGAGGATTCGATCGTAAGCGACCTCTCCTGCTGGGCGGTCATGGCGGTATTCGTCGCCGGTCTGGCCGTGCTCGCGGTGCGCTTGAAGGAGGTCCAGGTCGACGGCGCTCCTGACTACAACTACGAGAAGGCGCGCCAGTCGGTGCGTCGTGTGCAGACGGCCGGGCCTCGCGGCAGGATTCTCGACAGGCGCGGTCGTGTTCTGGCCGAGAACCGCCGGGCGCTTTCGATAGTTTGCAACGCTGCGGTGTTTCGCAAGCGCACATGGGACGCTACGGAGTCTGCCATAGCCGAGGCAGTGTCGAACGTCGCCGCGGTCGTCGGCCGTCCATCGCCGCTCACGGTGCGCGCGATAAGCCGCCATGTGCGCCAGTCTCTGGCGATGCCGCTCGTCGCCTGGCGTGATTTGAGTGAGGAGGAGCTTGCGCGTTTTTCCGAGCATTCGTGGCTTCACCCCGGTTTTTCTGTCGCCGAGACGGAGGAGCGGGTGTATCCGAACGGATGCCTCGCGTGTCATCTCGTCGGTTATGTGGGACGCGACCGCGCGCACGGAGAGGAGGGAGACGAGCGCTTCAGCTTCAGGGAGTTCGATCTTTGCGGCAGAAGCGGGCTGGAGCTCTACTATGACGGTTTTCTGCGCGGCGTCGCAGGCGAGAAGAAGCTTCTGGTGGATGCGCGCGGATTCTCCGAACGGGAATGGGTGGTTTCCGAAGCGCGGCGCGGACCTGACCTGTGTCTTACGATAGACGCTGATATACAGCGCGTCGCCGAGGAGCAGCTTGCCGGGGTGCGCGGCGCCTGTGTAGCGCTGGATCCTCGCGACGGTTCGCTCCTGGCAATGGCCAGCTCGCCTGGATTCGACCTTAACGAATTCGTGCCGATGCTTTCCAGGGAGGTGTATTCGCGATATCTTGATGACCCCGCCAAGCCGCTGTTGAACAGGGCTTCAGGCGGGACGTATGCGCCCGGTTCGACATTCAAGCCTGTTACAGCGCTTGCAGGACTGGAGATGGGGTATCCGGCTGATGCTGACTACGATTGTTCGGGTGTGTTTGCTCTCGGAGCCATGAGACTTCACTGCGCCCGGCGCTGGGGGCATGGCCCGATCAATATCAAGGAGGCGCTGAAGGTAAGCTGCAACACTTTCTTCTGCAATCTAGGAATGGATATAGGCACAAACGCCGTGATGTCCGCTGCACGCGCCTTCGGGCTTGGAGAGAGAACCGGGATTGACTTCCCCGATGATCGCGCCGGGCTTGTGCCGAACGATGCGTGGAAGCGCAAGACATACGGCGAGCGGTGGTATCCAGGCGATCTGGCGCAGATGTCGATAGGGCAGGGGATGCTGCTTGCGAGTCCGTTGCAGATGGCACTGGTCGCGGGGGCTGTCGGGACGGGCTATCTTGTGACTCCGCATCTGAAGTACGGTGTGCCGCCGGCCAGACGCGCTCTGCCGTTCTCGCGGCGCAGCCTGGAAATCGTGCGGGAGGGGATGAGGTTGGTCGTCGCCGGCGGAAGCGGTTCTCTCGGCGGCGAGGGTGTGGACGCAGAGGTCTGCGGAAAGACCGGCACGGCCGAATATGGTCTTGGCGAGAACAGGCGCAAGAACACCTGGTTCATAGCGTATGCTCCTGCCGGTGCGCCGCGCGCTGCGGTGGCGCTTGTTGTGGAGAATGGCGAATCGGGAGGCGGAACCGCCGCGCCGAGGGTGGCGGCAGTCCTCAGGAGGATTTTCAATGCGCGCTAGTCTTTACCGCTTCAACTGGATAATGTTCGCGGCGATGCTGGCGCTCATCGCGGTGGGGACGGTTTCAATATGGTCGGCCGGCAACGCCCGCGCAGAGACCGTGTTCCACGGCATGTGGCTTTCAAATCTTGCGACGGCGGGCGTGGGGCTGGTTGTTTACTTTGCGCTCGCCTTTGCAGACTACCGGAAGATTCTCGCGTGGACGTCGGTTCCGGCGTACGCCTTTGCGGTCGTTCTGCTGATCGCGGTGCTGGCGTTCGGTTCAAAGGTCTACGGCGGACGGCGCTGGCTGTGGTTCTTCCAGCCCAGCGAAGTGGCGAAGCTTTGCGTCATATGCCTTATTGCCAGGCTGTTCGGCGGCGAGGGACGACGCGGGTTCGGATGGTTTGCGCTTGCAGCGGCGCTTATCGCGGTTCCCACTTTTCTCATCCTGCTCGAACCGGATCTTGGAACCGCGCTCACTCTTGTGCCGGCCGTTGTGCTCATGCTGTTCGCCGCCCGCGTGTGGAGGCGGGGTCTTGTGACGATGCTGGCGACAGGTATGATCGCGGCGTTTGCGCTTCTCGGCGCCGTATATGAGGCAGAGCGGCCCGGCGTCACGGAGGCGCGGCGCGAGCGCATATTGAGGTGGGTCCCGCTCAAGAGCCATCAGCTCAGCCGTGTAAAGGTGTTCCTCTTCCCGGAGGAGGATTTGACGGGGGCGGGCTACACTTTGAGGCAGGCCAAGATATCTATCGGCTCCGGCGGGTTCTCCGGCAAGGGGATAGGCAAGGGTGAATCGAATCATTTGAAGTATCTGCCCCAGTCGATCTCCATGAACGATTTCATCTTCTGCGTCTATGCGGAGGAGACGGGCTATATCGGCTCGCTTGTCCTGCTGGCGCTTTTTGCTGCGCTGCTTTGTCCATGCGTGTGGAGTGCGCTCGTCTCGGCTGACGGCTCGGGACGTCTGCTCGCTCTGGGTGTGGCGACGCTGATCTTTGCGCATGTCTGGACAAACATAGCGATGTCCATAGGGCTTGTGCCGATAACCGGTCTGCCCCTGCCTTTCATTTCGTCCGGCCGAACCTTCCTGATGACGGTCATGGCCGGTCTAGGTCTAGTACAAAGTGTATCAATGCACGGAAGGGAAACTCAAAAATGAACCTGTTCGGATGGCTTAGGCGCTCAAGGTTGAAGCGCGAGATCATCGTAAATGTGGAACGTCTGGAGACGCGTGTCGCCGTTACGGAGAACGGACGTCTCGAGGAATTCATGGTGGAGCACACCGAAGAGGAGAGACTCGTCGGCAGTGTGTTCAAGGGGCGAATCCAGAATCTGGAGAACGATCTCCAGGCCGCGTTCGTGGACATTGGCCTCAAGAAGAACGCGTTCCTTCACTACTGGGACATGACGCCTGACGCCGACGCCATGCTTGACGATGTCGACGAGAACCAGCCCAGGGGAGGCCAGCCGCCGAAGGGCGGCAAGCAGGCTCGCCGTCCTGCGCGTCTCTCCAATGAGGAGATAGCAAAGCGATTCCCGCCTGGATCTGAGATTGTCGTCCAGGTGACGAAGGGGCCGATTTCGACAAAGGGTCCGCGCGTGACGGCGAATCTCTCCATCCCTGGCAGGTATCTTGTCATGATGCCTGGAACGCGCATCCGCGGCGTGTCGAAGAAGATCGGCGACGCACAGGAGCGCAAGCGTCTCAAGAAGATTCTCGACAGGCTCCCTCTGCCGGAGAACGTCGGTCTCGTAGTGCGCACGGTCGGTCAGGGCGCGAGCGCACGCGCTTTCGCGCGCGACCTGCGCAATCTGATAGCAGTCTGGAACGAGATGCAGGCCAACACCAAGACGCTGCGCACGCCGTGCTGCATCTTCCAGGAGCCAGACCTATGCGAGCGCGTCGTTCGCGACTGGCTTACCGAAGATGTGGACGCGATCGTCATCGACGACGCGAAGAGCTACGAGGCGATGCGAGAGGTGACAGGGCGCATCTCGCGCCGCGCGAAGAGCAAGATACGTCGCTTCGACGGAGCGACAGGGATATTCGAGCACTTCGGAATAGAACGCCAGCTGCATGAAGCGTTTGCGCGCCAGGTTCCGCTCAAGTCCGGCGGCTATCTCGTGATCGACGAGACGGAGGCTCTCATCGCGGTCGACGTCAACACCGGCCACCACAAGGGCAAGGGGTCGCAGGAGGACGCGATTCTTGAGGTGAACCTTGAGGCGGTGGATGAAGTCGCGCGACAGCTGAGGCTCAGGAACATCGGCGGTCTTGTGGTCCTGGACCTCATAGACATGAAGAGCCGCAGGCATCAGAAGCAGGTCTATCGCGCCCTCAAGGACGCACTCAAGCGCGACCGTGCCCGCACGAATGTTCTGGAGATATCCGAGCTGGGGCTCCTGGAGATGTCGCGCCAGCGCCAGGAAGAGTCGATCCTTTCAATGCTTACGTCGACCTGCCCTTACTGCCACGGGCACGGCGTTGTGAAGTCGCCCATGGCCATTTCAATCGAGATACAGCGCCGCCTCGCGGGGCTTCTCAAGAAGGCGGAGGCCGAGAAGCGTCCCTTTGAGCCCAAGATCGTCATCGCGCCCCAGGTCATGCAGCGCCTGAGAACTGAAGACGCGCAGATACTCGCGAATCTTCAGAAGGAATTCAACACCAGGCTCACGTTTGTATCCGAGCTTCACCGCCACCCTGAAGCATTCTCCATACTGGACGCGGCCACCTCACAAGTGCTATACTCTCAAACATGAAAAAAGAAGCCTTTCTTCTCGCCGCGGCATGCGCGGCGCTTGGAGCGGCGGCGCAGTCCGGTCTGTCCGTGACGGCCGATCGCATCGCGGCCGATCAGCGCACGGGGTCGCTGGTGGCCTCTGGCCATGTGAACGCGGTCTCGCATCCGTTCAGGCTGCTGTCTGAGGAGTTCTCACGCGATGCGAACGGAGTTACGAAGTTCTCCGCTCCCACGACCTTCACTACGTGCACGAACGAGTGCGGCCATATGCACTGGCGTGCGACAGGCGGCGCGGAGTATCTTGAGGGCAGATATGTCGGCATGAACGACATGTGGCTCTATTTATGGGAGATTCCGGTTGCGTGGATGCCATATTGGCGCTATCCGCTCGATACCGACTACGGCCTGAGATTCATGCCAGGCTACACGTCAAAATGGGGCGGCTACCTGCTTACGAAGTATGTCTACCGTCTCGCCGGCAATCCGTCCGATCCTGACGCGCCATTCGGTCTGCGCGGGGCTTCGCGTCTCGATCTCAGAACGAAGAACGGCGTCGCCCTCGGCCAGTCGCTCGATTGGGGGCTGGGTGATTTCGGCAGAGGCGGGTTCAGAGTGTATAACGCATGGGACCTTGATCACGACCGCTACAGCAGGCATTGGAACGACAAGAAGCACGAGAACTACAAGAACTGGGGCAGCGAGGTCGAGTACAGGCGCTGGGCTGTCGATCTGCACCACCGCTGGGAGCCGACAGAACGTGATGTCATCCGCGGGCGCGGCGCCGTCTACAGCGACTCGCATTTCAGGAACGACTTCCTGCGCGAGCATACGCTTACGTTCCGTAACAGATTTCTGGCGGGCTACACCGGGAACGAACTCGCGTGGGAGCACAACGAGAGCCTGTTCGGACTTGGCGTAAGCGTGTCAGGGCCGCTCAATGACTTCTATGACGGAGTGGCCCGTCTGCCGGAACTCTACTTCGACATTTCTCCGCAACCAGTTCTTTCCCTGCCGGTGAACTACGAGTCATCTTCCCGCATAGGCTACCTCGACAGAATGCCGGCCGAATACGGCGGTTCGAAGACGCCCCGCACAGCCTACAGCCGACGTCCCGGCGCATGGGCCGACTACAATACCTTCCGGATGGATTCCTACCACCGTCTTTCTGCTCCGTTCAAGGTCGCCGACGTGCTGTCGGTCGTGCCTCGCTTCGGCTTTCGCGGAACATACTGGAGCGACAGCGGCTACACCTCTGTGGACGGATGGAACCGTGCCGGTTCGAGCGGCGACTACATGGCGCGCGCGATTCTCGAAGGCGGCGTGACATTCGCCGCTCGCGGAACGGCTTGGATAGACGACCGCTGGCAGCACGTCGTCGAGCCATACCTCGATGTGCTTGCGCAGGAGGCGTGGTATAACTGTGATGGCGCGGGACGGCGCCCGTACATTTTCGACAATGTCGACGGCACTACCGACTGGCAGGACCAGTTCGCCGGGCGTTCTCGCGAGCTTCCCTACTCATGGTACGGCTTCACTCCCGGCTTCCGCAACATGCTCAGGCGTGCAGACGAGGCAGGGCGGCTCTCCTCGATTCTCGACCTCGATGTATATGCGGCTGTCCAGCTGAACAAGTCCGACTGGACTGGCGGCAACCGCTACCACCGCCTTGCGAAGGTCGGCGAACCGAACTACGGCAAGGACTCGCCTACTGTCACGCCCGGAGTACGGGCCAGATGGTCGCCGGCACCAGGCACATCGCTCTCCGCACGGACGGAATACGACTGCGAATATGACAAGCTCGCCCTCGCCTCCGTAAGATGGGATCACAGGCTCAGCAGCCGCCTCAGCTGGTATGCCGAGGTCATTCATCGCGACCACAGGTGGTGGGATTATTCGTCTACCCCGTATGATCGCAAGCTTATGCGCAACGAGGACTTCAACTGGGCCTACTACAGCTTTGTCGAAGTGGGTTTCGAGCAGGAGATATGCGATGCATTCGCCTGGGGACCCTACATCCGCTGGGACTGTCGTGAAGGCGAGTTCGAGGAGATCGGTTCGTGGTTCGACTACCGTACGGATTGTCTTGGCTTCCGGCTGAAGCTGAGCTATGAGAATTCCTACAAGCGTCTCGACGGCTCGGAGCATGAGGAGGATTGGCGCATCGGTTTTTATGTATATCTGAGAGCGTTTGGTCCTGACATGGGCGACATGTTCTGACGAGCGGGAATGTGGAGGGCGTTATCTTGCGCAAAGCGCCGCAGAGCGGAATAGAGCGTCTCGAGAGCCATCTCGTAAAGCTTATCCAGGAGAAGGGGGCCGATCAGGACCAAGGCGTAGGCGTGCGCCTGCTGCTTGCGGTTCTGAAGAGTATCAGCCTTGTTTTCGCGGCGGTAGTGTCGATTCGATACGCCTTGTACCGCACCGGTCTTTTGAGGCGTTTCCCTCTCGGCGTGCAGGTGATATCGATCGGCAATGTCACGGCGGGCGGCACCGGCAAGACTCCTGTCACGGAAATCTTCGCGCGCACTCTCGCGGCGGAGGGGCGCAAAGTGGCCATACTTTCCCGCGGATACCGCCGCAAAGAGGCGCCTTGGTGGAAGCGGCTCTTCACGCAGGTGATCGACCCGCCGCTCGTGGTCTCAGACGGACGCCGCGTGCTCCTTGACGCGGCGATCGGCGGAGACGAACCGTACATGCTCGCCTCGAATCTGCCGGGCGTTGCCGTAGTCGTCGATCGCAACCGTGTGAAGGCGGGGCGCTACGCCGTGAAGCGTCTCGGCTGCGACACGCTCATCCTCGACGACGGCTTCCAGTATCAGAAGCTGAAGCATTCAATCGAAGTCGTTCTCGTCGACTCTACAAACCCTTTCGGCAACGGAAACATGCTGCCGCGCGGAATACTGCGCGAGCCCGTGCGCCATCTCAAGCGCGCCGACATAATCTTCCTGACGAAGTGCCGCGGCGATGTTTCTTCCGTAAAGGAGGAGATTCGCCGCTACAACAAGACGGCCGACATTGTGGAATGCAACCATACACCACGCATTCTCAAGGATGTATGGAGCCGTGAGGAACTGCCGCTTTCATGGCTTGACGGCAAGACGGTGTGCACGCTTTCGGGTATAGCTTCGCCGAAGGGGTTCGAAGATTCGCTGAGGCGTCTCGGCTCCAAGGTCGTCTGGTGCGAGCGCTACGCCGACCATCATCGCTATGATGCAAGCGAGGTTCTTTATGCCGTCAACCGTACGGCCGACATGGGCGCCGATGCGCTCGTCACGACAGAGAAGGACGCCGTGCGCTTCCCGCGTTTCGAGACGGTGCCGGTCAAGTGCCTCTACCTCAGAATCGCGATAGAGATACTTTCGGGCGGCGAAAATTTTACGCAGATCATAAACAAGATATGCTTCAGGAGCGCGCATCAGAGATGAAGCGTGGTGGATCGTCCGGCGGCGGAATGCTCCGCAACGCGTTCACCGTAGGCTCTTTCACGGCGCTCTCCAGAGTTCTCGGTCTGGTGAGGGAGATGCTCCAGTCGCGGCTTATCGGCGCAGGTGTCGAGCAGAGCGCTTTCACGATGGCTTTCGCCATACCGAACATGGCGCGCAAACTTTTCGGCGAAGGCGCGCTCACCGCCGCATTTGTGCCGGTGTTCAAAGCGTCCGTCGAGACTGAGTCTCTTGAGAGGGCCGCACGGCTCGCTCGAAGCGTTATGACAATGGTGCTCCTTATGCTTGGCGCGTTTGTCATTCTTTCATCTGGCGTGCTCGGGCTTCTGGAAGGATTCGGAACGGCTGTCGGTGTCGAGGATCGGGCGCGCTTTTCTCTTACGCTCGGTCTTGTGCGGACGCTTCTGCCCTATATGCTTTTCATCTGCGGTGCGGCGTTCGGCATGGGCGTTCTCAATTCTCTAGGCAGGTTCAAGGCGTCAAGTTTCATGCCCTGCCTCTTGAACATATGCTGGATAGGCGCTCTCGCCTGGATGATGTTCTTCCCCGAGCTGACCCTGACCCAGCGTATACGCCGCGTCGCCGTGACAATTCTGGCGGCCGGCGCGCTCCAGATGGCTTTTCTCATGTGGCGCATGCATGCCGCAGGCGTGACGCCCAGTCTCTCGTTCAGAGGCTGGCGCGATGAAAAAGTGCGCATCGTATGGCGCAACCTCGGCGTGGCGGCGCTTGGCGCCGGTGCCGTCCAGCTCAACTATCTTCTAGACCAGCTTCTGGCATACTGCGCCAGCCCGTGGGCCGCCGGGGTCATAGGCTATGCCGAGCGCCTTATGGATCTGCCGCTCGGAATCGTCGGCGTGGCGTTCGGCACGGTTCTCCTGCCTGCATTCTCCGGTCTTTTCGCCAAGGGCGACGTCGATGGAGCAAGAGCGACTCTGAGATCGTCGGTGCAGTCTCTGATGTTTGTCATGCTGCCTTCCGCCGCCGGACTGTTCGTTCTTGCGCCCGAGGTGACAGGCGTCGTCTACCAGGGCGGGGCGTTCGGCGGCGAGGCGACGACGCGCGTCGCGCGCGCTCTTGCCGTGTACTCCCTCGGCCTCGGATTTTTCGGTCTTTTAAAGTCTCTTGTGCCGTGGTTCCAGGCGCAGAACGACATGAAGACGCCGCTCAAGGTTTCGCTGATCACCGTAGTCCTCAACGCCGCACTGAACATCATGGCCGTGCTCCTTCTGCCGGAGGAGTGGCGTCATGTCGGTCTTGCCGCGTCCACGGTGGTCTGCGCGGCTGCGGGATGCGCGCTTCTGGCGGCGTTCGCCCGCAAAAAGAACGGTTCGCTGGGACTCGGCCCGTCTGTCGGCTCTGTCGCCGCGATGCTTGCCGCATCGCTTGCAATGGCGGCGGTGCTTGCGGCCGTCCGCCCGATTGTGGCGCCTTGGAACTCTGTAGCCGCGCTCGCCGTTCTTGTCGCGACCGGAATGCTTGTATACGCGCTTGCCGCGCTTGCTCTGTTTAGAGGGCGCGTTAAAACCTTCCTCCGCCGCCGTCCTTGAAACGGCCTGCGGACATCTTGGCGAAGATTTGAAAACTACGCGACAATCGCCTTTCCGCCCTTGCCTTGCGCAAGGGCGATTTGCTATAATGTGTGCGTTAGGTTGAGAAAGGCGGCGGGTGCCGTCATGATGCCGAGCGCTAGATTTCCCGCGTGGCAGGGGTGAAGAAAAGTAACCAACCACCGCGTTTGGGCCGCGTCAGGTGAAAGCTTGAGAACCTATCACGCAGAGACGCAACGAAAAGGACACTGCCTGTCCGTGCAGTATCGCCTCATCGGTTGTATCTCTTTAGGTATTCTCAAGCACCTCACCTGATGCATCGGAGGAGGTGTCTATTTTTTCGTACTACTTCCGATATCTGGCAAGGCGGTCGCTGTAGGAAGAGTAGATTTTGAACAAACCGAAAGGAAACGAAAGATGAACATGAAAAAGATGATGATGGCGCTGGCGGCGGGTTCGCTGGCGATCACGGCACAGGCGCTTACGCTGTCTGTCAAAGACGTTAAGATCGCCCAGCGCTATCCGTGGAACGGGCTGGTCGATATCGACTACACGGTCGTGTGCGACGAGCCGGCGACGAACATATGGGTCTATCCCGTGGGATACGATGCGGACTTCAACGTCTCGGTGGCCCCGCGCACGCTTGAGGGCGACGGCGTGAACGGCGCGCCGGTGACCGTGGGAGCGGAGGGCGAGAAGACGTTCCGCATGACGTGGAACATGGCCGCCGACATGCCCGCCAACTACAACCGGGCAAAATTCTCGATGAAGATGTACGCCTACGCCGGTGCCGCGCCGTACATGGTGATCGACCTTTCCGCCGGCGCAAATGCCGAGAAGTACGAGGTGAGTTACCTGAGCGAGATGCCCGATACCGAATGGCCGGTTGAATATAAGACCACGAAGCTGGTGTTGAAGCTTGTATTGCCTGGTACGTTTACGATGGGCAGCCCAGCAGAGGAGGTGGGGCACGATTATGCTGGAACAGGTTATGAAACTCAGCACAAGGTGACGCTCACGCAGTCGTTCTACATGGGCGTGTTCGAACTCACCCAGCAGCAGTACAATCTTGTGATGGGTTCTAATCCATCGTCTTATAAAGGTGATTCGCGTCCTGTGGAGGGAGTTTCTTACAATGCCATCCGCGGCTCCACGCTCGGCGCGGCATGGCCAAGTCATCGGCAGGTGGACGCTACATCGTTTATGGGTAAACTTCGTGCGCGCACGGGCTTGACCTTTGATCTCCCCACCGAGGCGCAGTGGGAATACACCTGTCGTGCAGGTACTGGTTCTGCTCTCAATAATGGATTGAACATTACAAATACCAATCGAAGTGTTCAATTGAATGATGTTGCACGTTATAATGGTAATTTGTCTGATGGCAGGGGGGGATATTCAGAACATACAATTGTTGGTTCTTACAAATCGAACGCATGGGGATTTTATGACATGCATGGTAATGTGTCAGAGTGGTGTCTAGATTGGTTTCAGGGGAATTTGACGAGTTCTCCGACAACCGAGCCTAAAGGGCCCAGTTCGGGATCATATCGTTTGGTACGAGGAGGTGGATGGTTCTCTAATAACCCATATGAAGGTAATGCTGTTGGCCAGAGGAGTGCTTGTAGGTGGCAATATTATTCTGGAAATTGGTTGTATAATCCAAATCATAGGCCTTCCGATGGCAATCAAGGACGGGGTTTCCGCGTGTGCTGCCTCCCCGCAGAGTGAATGAGGCGTGTGGCGGCAGCGATCTGGCGGCGGTCGCGGGGTGGCTGGTTGCAATCGAGTGCAACCGAAAAACAAAGCGCCGCAATCGGCAGCAATCGAAAGCAGCCGATAGCAATCGAGAAACAACCAACCACTAAGCGAGAGGCACCCTAATGGCAACCGAGCTTTTCAAAAACTCGACTGGCTACAAGCGGCTTGATGTTTACATCTTGATGAACATCATCCAGCTTGAGACGCTCGTGTTCTGTCGCCGGTTCCTCTCGCTTGAAAACGACCCCTGCGGACGCCAGTTCGACCAGATGACGCAGGCCGCCCGCTCCGGCGTGAAGAACCTCACCGAGGGCAGCGAACGCCAGGCGACGTCGATGCAGACCACGCTCAAGCTCATCGACGTGGCCAAGGCGTCGCTCTGCGAGCTGCGCGACGACTACCTCACCTGGCTTCTCGACAAGAACATGCCGCCGTGGCCGCAGCGTTCGCCCGAGGCGCAGGAGGTGTATGCCGTGCGCTTCGATGCGCCGAATTACGGCGAGGATGTGAATTACGACCTCGCGCGGCACATCATCGCACAGCGCGCGCGATTTGCCAAGTGGTTTGGCGGGGGCGGTAATCGATTGCAATCGAATGCTATCGATAGCATTCGGCAGCAATCGAAAGCAGAGGCCGGCATCGCCTTTGCCAATGCGATGCTGATTCTCATCGGGCGGGCCTTGCACATGCTTGATAAGCTGCTGAAGCAGCATGGCGATGATTTCGTGAAAGAGGGCGGCTTCTCCGAGCGCATGACGGCGGCGCGCGTTGAAGAGAAGCGCCGCGAGCGGCGCGCCGTCGATGAAGATGCGCCGCCTTGCCCCAGGTGCGGCGGCATCATGCGCCTAAGGCACGGCAAGAATGGCGATTTCTGGGGTTGCATCAACTACCCGGCCTGCAAAGGCACAAAAGAGGCCGCGCCACGCGCGGTCAAGGAGGGCTTATGATTTTCGGAAGCAATCGATGGCATTCGACAGCAATCGCAAGATCGGTTGCAATCGTTGCGGCGGCGTGGGGGCACGCCGCCCTACCGGCGCTGGCCGATGAGCCGCTGCTGGGCGGCTTCGTTTCGGCGGTGAGCGCTGATAGCTCGGCGGTGCGGCTTGAGGCGCGCAGTATGTGGCTTGTCGCGCCGCGTGTGGTGTCCGGCACGCAGAATCTCGTTTCCTCCAACGGCCTTACGGTAACCGCCTGGGACACCACCGCCCTCGCCAACGGCTGGCAGGAAGTGACCGAGCCGACGGGCGGCGACAAGGCTTCGCTGCTGGTGGCGAATCTGCCGTCGATAGCGGTCGAGGGAGGGCGCTTGCAATCGAGCGTAACCTGGGGCTCGGATGCCGTTCATTGGGTGCGGAACCGCGTGATCGTGCCGCGCGGCGTCACGCTCACGGTGGCGGCGGGGGCCGTGGTGAAGTTCGGCGAACAGACGGGGATGTTTGTGGAGGATGGCGGCACGGTGAAGTTCAATGGCAATTCCTCCGCACCCGTGGTGCTGACACACTTCGCCGACGATGTTTACGGCGGCGACAGCGACTTCGGCGCGACGAACGCCGTGTGGAATTCATGGTCGCTCACGGCACAGACGGGCGGCACGATCAGCGACCTCTATACGCAGGCGCGCTACGGCACGGTGGGGACGTTCCCCACGCTCTCCATGCCTACGGCGGTGACGGCTTCGCGTTCGACGGGCAAGGCGCGGGTCTCGGTTTCGTTCGACGCCGCACCGACGAAGCGGGCGGCGCTCACATGGCGGACGGTGGACGGTACGGCGAAGTACGGCGTCGATTTCTCGCAGAACAGCGGCACTGCGGTGTGGGTCTCGGGCACGACGGTCTATTTCGACATCCCGCTTGCGAATCTCGACGACGTGCAGGAGGTGCGCACGTTCACCATTGAGCTGATGACGGTGGAGGGCGCAAACGCCAATCCCTCCCGGCTGAAGACCACGGTGTCCATCACAGGCGGCGACGGCGCGGCGGAGGTGCCCACGTGCGCGGTGAGCGAGGAGAGCGAGGCGATACGGCTGGAGACGCGCGATCCGGATCCGAAGCCGGAGCCGTTGCCGGCGACGATTGCCATCGAAGGCGGGCGCTTGCAATCGAATGCCATCTGGGATTCCGCCGCAACGAACTTCGTGCTGAACACGGTGGTGGTGCCGAGCGGCATCACGCTCACTGTGGTGACGAATGCGGTCGTTTACTTCACTCCCAACACGGGCATCAAGGTGGAGCAGGGCGGGGCGCTTCGCGTGGTTGGATCGGCCGAGCAGCCTGCCGTGTTCACGGCGGCGGTGAAGGGCGATTGGGCGCTTACGGTCGTGGAGGGCGGTGCGTTCTCGGATTCATACGCGCTTTTTGAGAAGGCGACCATTTCGCAGCATCCAACGGTGACGGTGCCGAATGGATGCGAGGTAAGCGAAAAGGATGGCGAGGCGCGCGTTCCGGTGGCCGTGAGCGGCAGCCGCACGAGCGCGTTCCGCGTGAAGTGGCGCGCCATCGACGGCACGGCGAAGTTCGGCGAGGACTATACGCTGGCTGCCGGCGAGGTGGAATGGAGCGGCACGTCGGAGGGCACGAAGTACATCACGATCCCGATCTGCAACGACGACGTGGAGGAAGACAGCGAAACGTTCGTCGTTGAGCTGTGCGATGCGCAGGGCGTGAACATCGGCGGCTCGTACCGCTGTTCGGTGCTGGTGCGCGACGGCACCGCCGCGCTCGTGCCGCTCGCGACTTGCATGGAGAGCGAGGAGAGCGCGGCGATACGGCTTGAAACGCGTGATCCGGATCCGAAGCCGGAGGTTGTTGATTCTTCGATTGCCATCGAAGGCGGGCGCTTGCAATCGAATGCCATCTGGAATTCCGCTGCAACCAATTTCGTGCTGAACACGGTGGTGATTCCCTCGGGCATCACGCTCACTGTAGTGACGAATGCGGTTGTGCATTTCACGCCGTACACGGGCATCAAGGTGGAGCCGGGCGGGGCGCTGAGGTGCGTAGGCTCGCAGGAGGGGCCGGTGGTGTTCGCGGCTGCGAACGACGGAGACTACACGATCAACGTCGTCTCCGGCGGTACGTTCACCGATGCGTGGACGGCTTTCCGAAACCTTAACTACGGCGGTTTCGG
>DGVK01000237.1:26689-36194 GCA_002395905.1 Verrucomicrobia bacterium UBA4286
GCTACGGCGGTTTCGGCACTGTGTCGCTCGATGGCAGCCTGGTGGTCGATGCCGACGAGGGCGTGATGCGCATCCCCGTTTATATCAGCGGTTCGCGAACATCTACGTTCTCGGTGGACTGGGATGGTTCCGACGGCACGACGGGCACGATCGTGTGGAACAACGCGAACGAGGGCAAGAAGTGGATCGAACTGCCCATCGAGGGACGCGCCGCCGGCTTCTCGCTGCGGCTTACGGAAGGGCGCGGCATAAACATTTCCGGCACGGCGCACGAGATCGCCGTGAAGGTGTTCACGAGCGCTGCGCCGAAGGCCGTGTGCGCGGAGAGCGAGGCGAGTGAGGCTGTGCGCTTCGAGTGCCGCGCGGAAGGGACGCTTGGCCGCGCGCTTGTGTGCGGCACGGAGTACATCGCTGCCGACGGCGAGACGCGCGCCGTCAAGTGGGATTCCACGCAGGTTGCCGACGGCTGGCAGGCGAACGGTACGCTGATTAGGAACGATGCATCGACAGCCATCGAATGCGGCCGATTGCAATCGCCCACGGAAACATACACGACCCCCAGCGGCACGGTGGTGACCGTTACCTTGCCCGTCGTGTGGAGCAACGACGTTACACACCTTGTGCGCAACTGGGTGGTGGTTCCCAATGGCGTAACCCTGCGCATCGAGGCGGGCACGGTGGTGAAGTTCTGCGAGCTGACAGGCTTCAAGGTGGAGCAGGGTGGTCGACTTGTCGTGGCCGGCACGGAAGAACGCCCGGTGGTTTACACAGCTGCCGCCGACGACACCATTGGCGGCGACAGCGACCTCCGAGAGGCGACGCCGAACGACGGTGACTATGCGGTGAACATCGTCTCCGGCGGAACGTACACCGACTCTAACTGCGCCGTGCGCTACACGACGTTCTCCAACCTCGGCACGGCGACCATGACGGCAAACGCATTGGCGGCCCTTACGGACGGCATCGTGCGCATCCCGGTGACGATCTCGACCGACCGTACCACGAAGTTCTGCGTCGATTGGCGCACGGGAGGGGCGCGCTCCTGCGCCGCCGCCGCCGGGCGTCTCACCTGGAACAGCAAGAACGACGGCACGAAGTACATCGAGCTGCCGCTTGCGGCGGGCGCAATCACCAACGGCTTCGACACCTTCATTGTGGAACTTTACGAAAGCCAGGGCATCAACATCTCCACGACGGCGCGGCGGTGCGAGGTGGCTATCTATTCGAACGACCGCTTCCCGCAGGGAGCGTACGCCGAGAGCGGGGAAAGCGATGCCGTGCGCTTTGAGACGCGCGAATACGACAGCGACCTGGAGATCGAAGCAACGCAATCGGTTGTCATCGAAGGCGGTCGATTGCAATCGAATACCACCTGGAGCAATGCAGTGACCCACCTCGTGCGGCAGTGGGTGGTGGTGCCGAGCGGCGTGACGCTTACGATCCAGGCGGGCACGGTGGTGAAGTTCCTGCCGCACACCGGCATCAAGGTGGAGCCGGGCGGGCGCGTGAACGCGAACGGCACGGCGGCGAACAACATCATTTTCACGTCGGTTGCCGATGACACGGTCGGCGGCGACACGGACGGCAAGGAAGCCGTGCCGCAGAACGGCAACTATTCGATCAGCGTCATTTCCGGCGGTACGTTTTCGACCGCCGAGACGCAGCTGCGCTACGGCACGAGCGGAACTTTCGGAAGCATCTACATCACGGAAAACGCCGTGGCGAGGAAGGATGATGGCTGGGTGAAGATTCCGGTGTGCGTTTCCGCCGCATCACCCGAGGCCTTCTCCGTGGACTGGAGCACGGAAGGGTCGCGCTCCTGCGCGGCCGCGTCCGGCCGTCTCGACTGGCCGGCGAACTCCACCGCCACGAAGTACATCGATATACCGCTCGACCGCATGGCCGAGGCCGTCGAGGGCGAGACATTCACCGTAGAGCTTACGTTCACGCGCGGCATCAACCTGAACCAGTCCCGCAAGAGCTGTCTCGTGACGCTCTACGACACCATCAACGCCCTCGCTGGCACGAACACCGGCCACGCCGAGAGCGGGTGGTGCGATTTTGCCGCGATGGATTCCAATGCCGGCACGGGGTCGCTCTTCGCGATGGACGAAGTGCCGATTCGCTACTCGACGCACTGGGCGGGAGGGACGCCGTCCGCGGCGATCGTAAGCGTGGCGGATGCCACTAACGGCACACGAGTGTTGCACGAGGCCGCCGCGCCCGCCGAAGGTTCCACCATCTGGAACGGCGCCGACTACGAGGACGGGCGCTACGACCTCACGCACAAGATACTCGATTCAGACGGTCGCACCATCAAGGTTGATTCTGCCACATTCATCGTCAACCGCGACGTGGTGGAGCACGCTGGACGCCTTGCCGACGAGACCTGGGCGGCAGACAAGGTGCATCTTGTTGTCGCCACGGTGACGGTGCCGAGTGGCGTGACGCTCACGATTGCGCCGGATGCCATCGTGAAGTTCATGCCCGGCACAAGCATTGTGGTGGAACGGGGTGGCCTTGGCATCTGCAAGGGCGCAGTGCTCACGCACGCTTACGACGACGTGATGGGCGGCGATACGTTCTTCGACGGCGCGGAGACAGTTCCGAAAGACGGCGGCTATTCGCTTTCGGGCGACTGGGAGGACGACGAATCGACCCAGTACCGCTACTCCATGCCGCTTGAGGTGAGCGGCACGTTGCGCGGCGAGAACCGCTGGCCGGGGCACAAGACGTACATCGTGACCGGCAACCTCACGCTCGCCAGCGGCGCGACGCTCACCATCGAAGCCGGCGCGGTGGTGAAGTTCAAGAACGGACTATCTTTCACCGTCAACAGCGGTGCGACGCTGAACGCGCAAGGAACGCGTTCGTCACCCGTGGTCTTCACCTCGTTCAAGGACGATGCCCACGGCGGCGATACCAACGGGGATGGTTCCTCTACAGAAGCGGATCGAGGCGACTGGCGGTATGTCTGGGTTTATGGAAATGCCAATCTTAATTATGCACAGGTTCTTTATGGCGGCATGGCAGATGGCTCGTATGGCGAACGCGGCCTGTTGATGACGGGCAATTCCGGTTCGTTGAACATGAACGGATGCTACATTGCATATTCGCTGTATGACGGAATCTGGAACTGGGGCGGATCGATTGTTGCCAAGAACTGCGTGATTACCGATACGGGGTGGGCGACGGCACCTTATCGTGGATCGAAGAACGAATACGTCAATTGCATTTTCTACGGTAACGACGTCGGCCTCTGCTATTGGTCGCACTGGAGCGGGAATCCTGTCTATCGAAACTGCATTTTTGCAGAGTGCGGTCACGGATGGTGCGAAATCAATGAGGGTTCTTACGGCGATCCGCCGTCAGGGGTGACGGTGGCGAATTGTCTTTTCTGGAATTCTCCTGATGGTGGAGCGCAATCGTGCGGGCGTGTCGGAAAAAACGGCAACATCTGGGGTGATCCGCTGTTCGTCGGGGATGGCTTTAGAATCGACAAGTATTCGCCGTGCGTGGATGCGGGCGATGCGGCATACGCGCCAGAAAGGGACTATTATGGACAGAGCCGTCAGGGCGATGCGCCGGAAATTGGCATATGCGAGGTCATGGGGCGTCCTGTGCCGTCGGACATCGACTTGGCGGTTGAAAGCGTTTCGTCCCCCGAGGTGTTTGAGGTCGGAATGAGGATCGAGGTCGCATGGACGGTGAAGAACCTCGGAAGCGAGTCCGCCGCTGGCAGATGGACGGACAATGTCAAGCTTGTCTGTGCAAATGGAAGCGTTGTGCCGCTTGGAGAGGAAAGAGTTTCCGCAGCCATCCCGCCTGACGGACAAAAAACTTTTGCGCGGTCGTTCACGGTGCCGTCTGCTCAGGTTGGCCCGGTGCGGGTGCGTGTGACGGCCAATTGCAACGGCGCGATCCCGGAGGGGACTTTGAGGGCGAACAACGTCGCGGAATCCGAGGCGGCGACGCTGACGATGCCGGAACTGGCGTTTGCCGACGACGGGTCGGCATTGTTCAATCTTGCTTCAGGCGGCAGCGTGGGATACAGACTGGGCGAAGGATTCGCCGAAGGCGGGCTGCTGGTCGTCCATGTGAGCGGCGGACAGGGGGCTGGCCACCCTGCCGGGGTGAATGTGTGGACGGGCAACGGACAGGTCCCGACGGCGGACATCTTCTATGCGGCGGCTGTTGAGGTAGGTGGCGGCGACTACCTTGTGCGCGTCCCCGCCGGCGGCGATGCATTTGTTTCGTTCGCAAATGGCGGCAACGGTTCTGCGAAGGTCTATGTCGAGGCTGAAACCGGCGCATTCCTGCTTTTCGATACGGGGATTGTCACCGCGCCAAATGCTGGTATGGTGAGCCTTACGCTTTTTGGCAACGGATTCGCCGATGACATGGAGGTGTGGATCACGAATGGCCGCGGTGAAGCGCGGCCCTCCCAGGTCGTGGTGTTTGATTCCGTCAAGGCCGTTGCCACCTTCGACGTGACCGGCCTTGCGGCGGGCGCGTATGAGGTACACGTCAAGAATGGCGGCGAAGAGGCGTCCGCGTCGCTGCTCGCCCTCACCGAGACGCGCGTCGGGCCGAAGTGGTCGTGCAAGCTCGACATCGCGAGCGCGGTGCGCAGTTCCCGCGAGTACGTGGGCTATCTCGAATACTCCAATTCCGGCGACATGCCGCTCGACGCCCCCTACGTGAAGATCACGGCGGGCAGCGGGTCGTTCATCCGCTTCGGGACGGCGGACGCCTGGGGCGACACGTTGGAGCTGATGGCGACGAGCGAGACGTATCCCGCCAGCCAGCTGAAGCCCGGCGAGACGCGCCGCATCCCGTTCCGCTACAAAACGACGGTTTCGTCGCTTTCCATCGAATGCGGCTATGCGCAGGACGACCCTTCGGCGTTTCCGTGGGACACGAACGCCTCCTACATGCGTCCCTCGTGGGCGAACGACGAACTCTGGGGGCTTTCGCTCGCCGTCCTGAAGTCCAATGTCGGCGCCACGTGGAACGACTACCTCGCCCGGATGCGCGCGAATTGCGACCACCTCGCGAAGATAGGACAGCCCACGCACCGTCTCGACCGCATCTGGCAACTGGAGATCAACGAGGCGCTTGGGGTTGATCACGCCGTCTCGACCCTCGCCTCCAACACCGACCTTGCCCGCTTCGGACGCGGCTTCGGCCTCGCGCTTTCGCGTTCCTACGGTTCCGGACTCTACCGCCGCCTCCGCAAGGGCGTCTTCGGCTACGGATGGAGCGACAACTACTCCGCATACGCAGAGCTTCAGAACAGCGGCGCGACGCTCGCCCTGCACAGCGGTAGCGGTTCGACCTACCTCTTCGAGAAGGTGAACGGCAAGTGGACGCCCGAAGACGCCCGTGACAAGACCACTTGCACGGAGACATCCACCGAATACGTCCTCACCTACCGCAGCGGCACCGTGCAGCGCATCGCGAAGGACAACATGCGCGTTTCGTCCGTGCGGGACAACCAGGGCAATTCACTCTCCTTCACTTACAATGCGGCGAAACAGCTCGTCAAGGTGGAGCATTGCGACGGACAGTCCCTCTCGTTCACCTACGCAGGCGACCTCCTCGTTGCCGCCACCGACGACCAAGGACGCATGACGCGCTACGAGTATTCCGGCGACCTGCTCGTGAAGGTGACGGCGTTCAACGGACTCTCCACGCAGTACCGCTACCTTCCCGCCGACAGCTCAGTGACGGGCTGCGCCCTCCGGCAGATCGCCTACGCCGACGGCACGACGCGCGACTACACCTACGACGGCGCGGGACGCGTCGCCACGGTCGCGATCAACGGCAACCGCCAGACGGTGGAGATCGTGCGCAAGGCGCTCGGCTCCTACATCGTCGTCGCGCCGAACGGCGGCGAAACGCAGGTGACGCTCGGCGCGTCCGGCGAAGTGCGCGAGACCGTCAACGCGCTCGGGCAGAAATCGACGCGCACCTACACGGCCGACACACTTCTCGAATCCGTCGTGGGCCCCACCGGCAAGCGCGCGAAGATCGCCTACGACGAGGACGGACAGGCCGTCAAGGCGACGGACGCCGCCGGCGCGGACACGCTCTTCGGCTACACGTCCGATTTCGGAAACCTCGCGAAGGTGACGGACGCGCGCGGCAACTCGTTTGACTACGGCTACGACAAGCTCGGGCGCTCCAAGTCGATCTCGTATGCGGACGGCTCCGTCGAATCCATCGCCTACGACGATCGCGGCAACGTGACGAACAGCGTCAACCGGCGCGGACAGTCCATCACATTCACGTACGACAACGAGGGCAACACGCTCTCCAAGGTCTGGGAGAACGGACGCACCTTCACCTGGTCTTACGACCCGAAGGGCAACTGCACGAACGCGACTGACAGCGCGACTGGCACCGTCACGATGGAATACGACGAGAACGAACGCCTCGTGCGCATCGTCCATCCCAAGGGCCGTGGCTTCGCCTACACCTACGACTCCCTTGGCCGCACGATTTCCCGCACCACCTTGGGAGGAACGGGCTCCGTCCCGTCCGCCGCCGACATTCAGCGCTACGAATACGACTCCCTCGGCCGCCTCTCCCGCATGACCGATGGCGACGGCAACCTCTACGTCGAAAACACCTACGACGAAACGACCGGCTGGCTCGTCACGCAAACCTACGGTAACGGCACCGTCGTCTCCAACGCCTACGACATCCTCGGCCGCACCATCGGCATTTACCATGGTAGGGCGGGCACCCCGTGCCCGCCGTGGTTGGCCTTCTTCGAATACGCCTACGACGCTGAGGGCCGCCGCATCTCGCAGACCACCGCCGAAGGTACCGAGCGCTACACCTACGACACCGTCGGCCAGCTTACGGATGTCATCTACCCCGACGGCACCGAAGAACACTTCACCTACGACGCCGTCGGAAACCGCATTACGGCGAATGGTGCGAACTATACGGCGAACAACCTCAACCAATACATCTCCATCCTCCGCGACTCCGCGTCTCCGCGTGAGGAAATCCTCGCCTACGACCTCGACGGCAACATGACGCGCAATGGCGACACGCACTACTATTACGACATCCAAAACCGCCTTGTCGCCGTCACGAACGAAACCACGGACATCGCATGGTCGTGCGAATATGACGTGTTCGGCAACCGCACCAAGGTCATCAACCACGGCACGGTGAAGGAAACGCTCTTCGTGCAAGGCTCGCTCGCTTCCGCTGTCGCGGAGTTCGACGGCGAGGGCGCCGTCGCTACGCGCCACATTCTTCTCGGTTCCGTCCGCCTTGCTGACCTAACTACTAACGACTCATCACTAATTACTAAATACTACCACGCCGACGGTCTTGCCTCCACGCGCCTCCTCACCGACGCTAACGGCGACGCCATCGCCACCGCCTCCTACCGCGCGTTCGGCGAGGTGCGCACATGGGGAGGGCCGAGCTCTGTCTCGGCCACGGCCGGTACAGAGGCCGGCCCTCCCTCCGCCGGCTGGGTCGGCACACTCGGTGTCGAACGCGATGACGCGACCAGTTTGATATTCATGCGCAACCGCTACTACGATGCGGAACAGGGTCGGTTCATCCAGATGGATCCGATAGGGATGTGGGGACGCGACATGAACTGTTACAGGTATTGTAAGAATCGTGGAATAGAATGTGTTGATATATCGGGGTATGATGCTATTGTTGCACCATCACCAAAACAAAGAGTTTATGTGTGCATTGAAAGCAGGCCGTTAGCATGGGACACATTGGGCATTGCATATGCTTTTGCGCCTGAACTGGCAGCGCATCATCATGTCTTTATATATGACATGGATGGTAATTTCTTGTTTGATTATGGTAAGGGTCCTTTAAAATCAGGCGATAGCGATGGTCCTGGCACAGTTTTCCGGGAAAATAGTTCAAATGCAAAGAAATATCAGCATACTGTTGCCTACAAAGAAGCATATTGGGATGGCTCTGTTGCATATGCGAGCCGATATAGATTAATAAATAGTTTGGAAGATCCGTCGCCTTGGAATGAAGAGAATTGTCAGGGATATGCGCGAAGGGAACTTCGTAGATTTGAGACAGCACCAACGATTTCTCGTCCAAACCAATGGTATGGAACAATTCCATTACAGTAGGATAAGAAAATCAATTCAATGTATGTAACGGATTGTATCACTATGTGCATAATCATAAAATTTAAAAGCCTTGATATGGGAATAGAATTATCCGTTGGATGTTACTCCTTGTTGGGATGTCTGGATCCAGCAATACGGCAATCATGCTATGCAGAGATAACAAGTGTTTCTCAGCCAAGCAGTGCGTTGGAGTCGATACCTGAAATGGTAAGGAAAGTGCAGAAATTTGTTGCAAGATCGGTATCCGCGTTTAAATCCTCATGTGGTATCTTGTCGTCAGTGAGTTTCGCTGGGAACATGACGGATTCACCGTATGTTCGTTTCGCTCCAGCAATCCGATGTCGTCGTCACGGGCGAATCCGCCGCGCCGTAGGCTTATCAAGCGCCAAAGAGGTCGCTGTGGGTGCCGAGGCGGAAACAGATCAGTTGCAGCTGGTCTTGGACGACCCGATAAATGAGAACAAGGTCGGGTTCAACATGGCAGTCGCGGTAGCCGGAGTATTTCCCTTTGAGCGGATGATCGTGGAGAGCGGGCGGCAATGGCGTTTGAGCGCAGAGAATTCGTACGACCTGTTTGATTTTTTCAGGGTCCTTGCCGCGCTTTACGGCGCGTTTGAAGTCGCGTTTGAAGGATGTCGAGTAAATCGGGGAGAGCATGGCCGTCAATCCTTCATGAGGTCGTCGAACATCTCATCCACACTTCCAAACGGTCCGTGCATCGGCTCGGTTCCGGCGAGAACGCGGTCGAGTACGGCACGGGTTTCGGCATTGGGATATTCATCCTCTTCGTCGTCATCATACGAAACGACGACAGGGGCGGCGAATCCATGGTGGTCGAGCGTTTGCATCAACAGGACGTTCATGCCAGTGGATGTCGTCATGCCCAAACGCTCAAAGAGAGCGTCAGCGCGGCGCTTGATTTCGGGTTTGACACGGAAAGCGATTGTAGCGGAATTTCGAGCCATCTGTTCTCCTTTGTTTGACAACGGCAAACATTATACCATATCTGGACTGCGAAAACAAGCGCGGCGAGTGGCCGCGATGTTGGTCGTTGGTCTGGGACTATGCATGTCGGCAGTCGGGGAGATGGTCGAATCGCACAAGCCCGTTACGTACCATTTCGCCGTCACGAACACGACGGACATGCCGCAGATGATTGAGAGTGTGCGAACCTCGTGCGCGTGTTTGAAGGTAAACATGGGATTTTTGCGTTCTGTCCCTCCCGGCGGGGTGATTCCATTTGAAGTGGAGTTCAATGCCGCAGGGATGGAAGGGCCTGTGGAAAAGCGCGTTTGGGTGACTCTTGCGCCTTCGAAGAAAATCGAGACGTTCGACATTGCGGCGGATGTTCGCCTGCGCCTCGGCTT
>DGVK01000237.1:36249-39910 GCA_002395905.1 Verrucomicrobia bacterium UBA4286
TTCAAGCCGATGGATGCGGCCTTTGGCGTGATCCGTCGGAGCGACACGGGCCGCGAGATCGTGGCGAAGTTGAGTGGCTATGTGGCGGATGGCGTGAAGTTAGGTGCGCCTCTGCGGGAGAAAAACGATACGATGTTTGATGTTCGCCTTGCTCCCGATGGCAAGTCGATCATTGCGAAGTTTCGCGGGCGGAACGTGCTGCCGGGCATCTATTCCGAGATATGGACGATTCCGACGAGCGACAAGGAGATACCTGAAATCAAGTTCCCTGTAAGTGCGCGTGTGACAGATGCGGTGTCGGTGACGCCGCAGATGATTGCCGTTGGATGGAGCGAGCCGGTGTGTTCGCGGATGGTGATGGTGCGTCCCGCAAATTCTGGCAATCCCGTCAAACCTGTCAACGGCACTCTCCGCCTCTCCGCATCTCCGCGTGAGAATTTCACAATTCTTTCCGCCGAGACGAAGCCGCGCAAATGGGGCGACGTGAAGATCACGCCGCGCCCGATGAACGGCTTGCGGATCGACATTGAGAACATCGACCCGCGCGAAGTGCGGCAGTTCTCGAAACGGCCATTTCTTGAAGTCAAAACGAATTTGCCTGGAATGGAATTGTTCGAGATTCCGCTGCGGATTGTAACCGATGGAGGTGTGAAATGAAGATTAGAACGAAAGCATTACTGCTAACTTGCGAACTACTTGCAGGTACGTTTGCATATTGTGATGACATACGCCCTGATTACATTTACGATAAGGAAGCGTGTGGGGTTGTTCGTTATCTAGTCGCGCAGAAAAAAAACGCGCAAGTCCACGTCTCCTACGACCCTAACGAGATGGCGGGGCCGGTGGGCGTGGGCGAGAAGCGGTACGTGAAAGCCGGCGATTGGATGGACTACACCATCTACTTCGAGAACGCGACGAACGCGACGGCGGCGGCGATCAACATCGCCGTCACGCTGCCGAAGGACGCGAACCTCGACTGGTCGACGTTTGAGTTGGGCGAAGTTGTTTTCGGCGACCACACGGATACGGGCTTTGTGGATGACAGGTCCACCCGTTCCATCAAATACGCCCTCTCCGATTCGGGCTGCGAGGTTCGCACGACCGTGTCCGAGAACGAAAGCGAGATTGTCTGGACGCTGCGCTTCTGGGATCCTCGGACAAGTGACCATATCCCCGACGACTTCATGACGGGTGTGCTTCCCCCGAACGACGAGACCGGTCGAGGCGAAGGCCATGTCTCCTATCGCGTGAAGCTAAAGGAAGACGCCACTCCCAACAGCGTCATCCATGCTTCGGCGTCCATCGTCTTTGACGACAACGACCCCATCAAGACCGATCCGGCGTGGTGGAATACGGTTGGGTCGTTGGGAGACGTATTTGCCGATGGCGATATTACAGCCGATGAGGGTGAGTCGGCTACGATAACGGTCATGGGCGGGAGCGCGGATGCGGCGGCGAGTGCGAAGGTGTATTTGATGTATAACACTGCTGTCGCCGCAGACCTTGATTTAGCAAAGGGCATGATAGACGGCGAGACGCCGAAGGGCGGACTGAAGTTCCCGCTTACGCTCAAGTGGGCGGCGGGCGAGATCGGCGAGAAGGTGATAACGATCCCCGTCAAGGCCGACAAGGCCGTGGAGGACGACGAGTTCTTCACGCTGCAGCTTGCCGAGGCGGAAGGAATGGAACTCGGCGAGGCGCGCGTGTGCACGGTGACAATCCGGGACATGAACGACAAGACGCTGAAGGCCGCCGTTACTCCGTACAGGCCGAAGAAGGGCGAGTCGGTCACGACAAACAGCGTGACGGTGGCGGGCACGGCTGGCGGTTTCGTGGCAGGCACAGGCGAGTACACGAGCGGGTCGAAACTTACCTTGACCGCAGAGGCTCGTCCGGGGTGGGCGTTCGCGGGGTGGACGCTGAAGGGTGGCGATGGTTCGGTTCTTTCCGACAAGGCCAAGTGGCAGGTCGCCGTGACCAACGATGCCGAATATGTCGCCGTGTTCGAGAAGATTCCTTACATTCGCGGACTGGCCGACCCGGCGGACGGAGGAAAGGTTTCGGGAAGCGGATATTGCGCGGCAGGCAAGAAGGTGACCCTGAAGGCGACCGCGAGCAAGAACCATGCCTTTGTCGGGTGGCTGGAGGGATCGGCAGCAATCGAATACATAGCCACAACGCCGACGCTCGTCATTGACCGCACCGCGAGGCCGGCAAAGGACTCGAAGACATCGACGACAATCACGAACGCGGCGGAGGACGTGACGTATTTCGCCGTGTTCAGGAGCTATCCCAAGGTGACGGTTTCTGTAGAGGACACCGACGGGAAGGGCGCGGCGTCCACGGGCAGGGGTGCCGGCAGGTATGTTGCAGGCACGATCATCGGCGAGGGCCGGTATGCGCCAGGCAGGAAGGTGACGCTGAAGGCGACGGCGAACAAGGGATATGTGTTCGCGGGATGGAAAGGAGATTCGGCGTCGCAGGCGGCGAACCTGTCGTTTGCGATGTCGTCGAACGACGTGGAGTATGTGGCGAAGTTCGTGACGGCAGACGAGGATAAAGACTCTATAACGGTCGTTGTCGACGGTTCCGCGCTTGAACCGTGGGTGTCGAAGACGGAGACGAACGCTCTTGCCACGAACATCTGGGCTGGCGTTTATCTTGAGTGGCCTGTTGCTGCGAGCGCGCTCTCCGAGCCGAAGGTGAAGGTGGCGGGGCTGCCGTCTGGCCTTAAGTTCACCGACAAGCCGGTGACTTCGAAGATCGGCACGGGCAAGACCGCCGTCACAGTGACTAATGTTCCCGCCAACACCATCTACGGCGCACCCACTGCGGCAAGCAAGATCGACACGAAGACCGGAGCGGCGAAGCCGAGCGCGGTCAAGTTCACTGTTACTACGGCGGGCAAGTCGACGCAGACGTACCAGATCGACACTGTCGTGGACGCGCTGCCCTCGTGGGCGCAGGGCGCGTTCGCGGGTGGAGCCGTTGACGGAGGGCAGGCGTCGCTCACGGTCTCTGCGGCAGGCAAGGTAAGCGGCAAGGTGCTTTCCGACGGGCTTGTCTACACGCTTGCGGCGCCTTATTACTCTTCATTCGAGACAGCCGCCGATATCTCGAACTTCGTTGCATCTGTCACGGCGAACTGGAGCTACAAGGAAGGCGCGAAGACCGTGAAGACGAACGACGTCGTCCGGCTGGTCGTGCAGGACAACGGAGTCGGCGGATGTGCGGCTGTCGAGGACTGGATGGAGGCATACACCGTCAACTGGAAGATCGAGCCGTGGAAAACGCTCGGCAAGTCGTTCGACAGGAATACGCTCACATACGCGATACTGGCGGACGGTGCTGTGTCGGAAAGCGGGGAGGATGTGTCCGAGCCGCTGGGCGACTATGTCACCGGGCGCGTGACGCTGAAGTTCACCGCGAGCGGTTCCGTGACAGTCTCGGGCGAGTTTGTGACCGGCTACAACGAGAAGACGAAGAAGTACGCAACCGTCAGGGCGTCCGGCTCGGCGACGCTCGTGCCTGTCAATGAAGAACAGTGCGCCGTCTTCATCTACCTTACGCCGAAGGGCTTGCCGCCACATGCCCGCAGCTTGGAAGTGCCGTGGCCATGAGGCGCGTGTGCGCATGCTTTGCACCGTTTTTGCGATAATGG
>DGVK01000043.1 GCA_002395905.1 Verrucomicrobia bacterium UBA4286
CGCTGTCGGCACCGAGATCAACGTTTCGGTGGTCAAGACCGTTGACGGCGTCGAGTACGGCAGCACGTGCCGCCAGAAGACGATCCTCGCCGCCGACCCGTCCTGAACAGGGAATAGGTGATAGTGAACAGTGAATAACTGTTAGCGCAAATCACAACGGGGGAGCGGGCGTTCGCCCGCCCTCCCGGAAACCAACTGGGGACAGTCACCAGTCTTGGTTCACTTGTCCCGCTTGGGGTCAAACTCTATCTTCATCGGTTTATCCGGGATGGCATGGACTTCTTTCCACACGGCTTTCTGGTAGTCGTTGGTGGGATTGGCGGCCCAGCCTTCCTGGACGGCTACGCGGTAGGGAATGCGGCGCTCCTTCTTGACGCCAAAGCGCTTCCACATACCCTGCATCCGAGCCATGTTCATCGGCTGGATGAACGGATAGCGGTTCGCGTCCAGCTCCTTGATTGTGTAGATCGGCTGCATGATGTCGTTCTCCGCCGGGGAGAAACCGAGTCCGCCGACAAAGCCTATGGCTCGCCAGACCTCCTTCGAGACGCGCATCTCCGGCAGGGAAGGATCGTCGCCGCCCTTGAGCTTGTCGGCGTTGACGATGCCGATGCGCTCTTCGGGATAGACAGACAGGGCGGGGAGGTCTTCGGAACCTTCTATGATGACTACGAGCATGAGCGGCTTGCGCTCTTCGAGCATCTTCTTGGCGAACGCCAGCGGATTCGCGCCGTTGCGCGTTTCCTTGGCCACCTGCGCCTCCAGGTGCGTGGCGAGCTTGTACACCCGCGCCACCTCATCTAGCGTCAGCGCGGGCTTCTGGCGGGCGTCCACGAGGAGCGTCTGCGGCCCCTCGGCTTTCTGGTGGATGAAGCCGCCCGTCTTCTTTAGGACGCGCTCGTCGCGGGCCTTGATCTGCTCAAGTGTGTACTTTCCGTCCGGATAGAACGGCTTTCCCGTCACCGGGCTTACATATTCTTCGGCGAACGACGCCGTCGCCGCCGCCAAGATAACTGCTGTAAGAAGTTTTTTCATTGTTTCTCCTTGTGAAAGTGTCCTGTCTCTTCCCTCTTCCCTTTTCCCTCTTCCCTCTTCCCTCACATGCTATCGAACGCCGCTTTCACGTGGGGCGGGAGCTTGAACGGTCTCAGGCCTTTCTGCTCCATGAGCTTCGTGGCCGCCTCCGCCATCTCCTTCGCCTCCTGTATCTTGCCTTCCTTGCAGAGCGTCATGACCTCGCGGAGGCACATAGCGTTCGTCTCGCGGCTTTTCTTCTCGTAGTTGGCGAAGTCCATGACGAAGTCGTCGAACGAACCGCCTTCCTCCATGTACTGGAGCGCGGCGCAGCGCATGTCGTCGTATGCCTTGAGCTGCGCCATTTCCTCTTCCGTCTCGTCGCCGATTGGCTGGTAGTTCTTCTTGAGAATCTCCTTGACCTCGTTCTGGTCGAGGCCGGTCAGGAATGCCGGGATGAATGATTTTCCCTCGACCGCGAGGGCGAGGAAGTTACCCTCGAACGCCGTGTGGAAGAGTTTTCTGGGCGTGACGTCCTTGAAGTTGCCGAGGTGGTCGCACTCGTACATATGCCCGTAGGCGTACACCTTGCGGATTTCACCCTCCTTGGGGGCGGGGAAGGTCAAAACCTTGCCGTTGGGGAGCTGCATCGCCCCCGGACACTTATGAAACGGCGGCGGCTCGGGTTTCGCTGGCTTCTCCGCCTTGGCCTGGGCGTTCGTCGTGCTTGCCTTGGCGGGCTTAGGAACAGATGGTGTGGCGGCGGCGATCTTGGCTGGGCGTGCAGGCTTCTTCGCCTCTGTTTCCGTCGTGGACGGCTTCTGCGTAAGCCAATAGGTTATCCCGCCGATAGCCACTACAGCCAGAGCGCAGGCCGCTACTGCCTTGAACGGAATCTTCGGCATGGGCGCTTTATGCTTACCGCGATCCTCTTCAATGCGCTTCGCCTGTATGCCCTTGCTCTCCAGCAGTTTGAAGAAGGCCGTGCGGCTTTCCGCCTCGAAAGCCTCGTCTCTCTGGCGGCCGTCCTTGCCGCGATATGTCACTCGCCACTTCATCAGTAGTCCTTCAAAGATTGAAAGCCCGCGAGGCCTCTTGCGACCCTGCGGGCTCGGTTGCGCCCGTCCGCAACCTCGGGCAACCTGATGATTTCATCACAGGCTCATCGAATTGCTCGGACGGGCTTTGTGCGTTATCCTAACCTTGGATTAGGCGCGCTTGCGGCGGAGCGCAAGACCGGCCATGCCGAGGAGCATGAGCAGACCAGAGGTCGGTTCTGGAACCGACGAGGACGTTCCAAAAGACTTCCAGTTGCTGGTGTTATTGAGGAACGTGGACTGATTCCCTGTTGTAAACATCACAGTTGCCGAGGTGTCACTAACTGTCTTTGAAAGAGTAGAGACACCAGAAACAACGGCATAGTTGCTTGAGCCAGCAGTTGGTGAAGCAGAATCAAACACTACAAAGAATGCTTCATATGACCCTGAACCCAATGTCTGTCCAGAAGCAGCAGCCGTCATTGTTCCAGCACCATTGTTAGCGATTGTTCCAGATCCAAAGGCGTATGAATCTAGACTCGTTCCTGCATCAAGCAATGCAGTAATGGCAGAGACCGATTCTGTGCCATTTTGACCAATCACAAAGAATTGGTATGCATCACCTGCATATGCGCTTGCACCAGAAAGCGTCCAGCCTACTGCTGCAGCGTGTGCAATCGCGGCAAGCGTTACGCTTGCTGCCATAATTATGAGTTTTTTCATTTTTCGTTTTCCTTTGTTTTCAGCAGACGACCCTTTGCCGTCTACTAAATCTTAAAGTGAGTAGGGCGGTTCAATGGTGATGGTTAAACCTTCCGCACAATTTACGACAACTCCCTTATTGGCGGGTATTGAGTAAGTTGCCTTATTGCCCTCACCATCTCCCCAGAAGTAATCCGTCTCTTCTCCAGTTGCGCTCATTGAGGCATCCCAATAGAAGAATTCGGAACCTGCTACAACGGTAGGCACTCCTTCCCATACAGAGAAGATTTCAGAACCCCAACCGATACCACCTGCATCACCATCGCTAATTTTAACATCCTGAATGTCTATCGTTGCAGGGAACGGGTTGCCAGTGAAGTTATTATCAGCTATAGATGTGAACGAGACATTCTCTGTCGGGACTTGACCAGCGGTAGTCACTGACAAATCTTCCGCGCAATTTACAACGACGGCTTGACCAGGTGCAATTGAGAATGTTGCCTTGTTGCCTTCTCCATCGCCCCAGAAGTAATCGGTTTCTTCCCCTGTTGCACTCATAGAAGGATCCCAGTAGAAGTATTCAGAACCTGAGACGACAGTAGGTACACCTTCCCATATGGCGAAGATTTCAGATCCCCATCCAATTCCACCAGCGCCGTCATCGCTAATTTTGATTTGCTGGATGTCGGAAGTGTTGTAGCCGACAGCATTGAACGGGATGGTTACGAAGTTGTTGTCCGAACCCGTTGTGTCCCCCGTATACCCGACAATAAGCGACTGCTGTCAATCCCCCGTATCCACAGGCTTTTAGCATTCCGCCTCGTGCCGTCAATGGGCAGTAAACGGCAGAAGGACACCATCGTTTCGAGGGTGTCCTTCCGTCTGCAAACCTATATCGCCGAAGCCGCTATTTGTCCTTTTTCGGATCGAACTCGATGGTGATAGGCTTATCGGGCATCTGATGCACCTGATTCCAAATCACTCGCTGGGCGCTATTTGTCGGTTGTGGTGCCCATCCCTCCTGACATGCCTGCTTATAGGTCACTAGCACATCTGGTTTTATTCCAAAGCCAGCAAGGTACGGCAAGAAACGTTCTGGAATGTCAACTGGAAGTTCCCAATCCGCGAATTTGTCGAGATCGGAAGGTTTGGTTACACACCCCAGCAATGATTCAGGATAATTTGACGTCTGCGTTCCGGCAAGCAGGCAAAATGAGCGAGTAAGTTCTTTCTTCACCCTTGCTGCAAAAAAGGCTGGCTTGCTTCCGTTGCCATCTGTCATTGTAGCAACGTTGACCATAGTCCATCTTTGTTCGGGTGCATGAAGTATTGTAGGCATCTTTGCGTCGTCAATTATGAACAGCGTAGCATTGCCCTCTATCTTGGGATTTGGAAACTGAAATGTTCCGTTTGCGACCTCAATATCAACCTTGAGTTCTTTGGCATGAAAAGCTGCAATGTCATTCACCCATTCTTTAGGTGCTTTTGATTGGGCATTGACAAAGACGATTTTTCCATGCTTTGCCCCTGGATAGGAGATCAAACCTCCAGTTCTACGATTGAAGTTCTCCGCAACTTTTGCACGGTCCAATTTGGATCGTTTTGCCTTTTGCGTGGTCGAAACATCATTTGTGACTGCCAATGTCACAAGCGCGATTATGGTGCAACCAATTGAAAGTAGTGTTTTCATTCTTGTTTTCCTGTGTTGATTCTTCTGAGTCGTAGCATATGCCGTGTAACTGGACCTAATTCGATTGGCGCAATCCCTTTAGATTCCAGTTGTACATTAGCTGCAGTTATGAAATCTTCAATGTCTTGGTCTGTGGCGTCTGGATTGCGCCTTGCTTCTCTTAACAGTTCCCAAATGGTGTCTTTGTATTCAGCAAGGCGCTGGTACTCCTCATGCGTCGCCGTCATGATAGCGGCAATGTCCTCTCCGGCATCATGCCTTGCCTTCAAGTCAATCTTAACCTCAATCATTTCACGCTTCAAGGCGGCTTGTTCAGGTGTGTCATCCTTTGTTACAACGATAGGGGATTCAAGCGACTTGAGAAAGTCTTTAACGAACCACCTCTTATAAGAGGGTGTGCCGACGAGCGTCTCGCCAGGTTCCATTGTGAGGAATCCCGCTATATCGTTTTCACTGGGATGGTCGAAGATCTGATAATACGGCCTCTCCTCAGTTTGCGACGTGTTGTTAGTGATTCCCGCCGGTGGCATATGGTCAATCTTCCAGCGTTGAATCTGCATCTTGTTTAGGCCGTTCGTTTCTGCTAAATACCGCTCTTCCTTAGTCTTGTATTGCGGAAGCGCTTTCTCTTGTGGTTCTGTCGCCTTGGGTGCATTGTATGCAAGAGATGGGGAAATCTCTGCAATTCGCTTCGCTCTGTCGCTCTCTTGTATGGGACGAACAGTAGTGTCCTTCAAGAAGAACTTTGCGAAAAGAAAAGCAACGATGACTACGCCAATACCTAACAAAGCCCATATGACGGAACGGATATAGTTACTGCTTTTGCAACTTCGCTTGTTAGACGCGCACTCTTCGATTCTTATTGCGCTAATTCCACGTTCGTTCAGCGATTTGAAAACCGCATCACGGCTTTCAGCAGAAATACGTTCCTCGACAGGCTTGCCGTCTTTGGCACGGTATATAACTTTCCAATTCTTCATGAGCCATCTAAAGATTGAAAGCCCGCCCGTGCTATCACGGACGGGCTTTGCGTCAGTTGCGCTTCAGCGCGATTAGGCGCGACGGCGACGGAGTGCAAGTCCTGCCATGCCGAGGAGCATAAGGAGGCCGCTTGTCGGTTCGGGAACGGCGTACCATCCTGCGCCCTGATAGCCACCGGAGGCAAGCTTAGAAGCGGCGGAAGATGCCGTCGTTTCCTTGAACTGGATGGTTGTGTTGCCGACATCAACCGCAGCACCAGATGCGACAGTTGAAATATAGAGGTAGTTCTGACCTCCAACTGTCGTTTCTACTGCGAAAACGACACTCAGAGGATCTTCGCTACGATCCAACTTCGTGTCATTTACGCCAATCTTGCCTGCACTGATGGTTCCAGTATCAATGGAACCAGCAATGCTTGCAAGAGCGGTGCCACCGCTCCAGCTTGTGAACACGGATTCCGCTGCGGAGGAGAGGAACAGATAGGCCGTTCCACTCGCCAGCGTTGATCCAGTATCAGGTCCGTAGACCGCACCGCCAGACTTGGCGGTCTTCCAGTCGAACGATGCCGCATTACCGACAATCGCCGCCGCAACAACAAGTGTTGCTATCAGTAGTTTCTTCATTGTTTTTTCCTTTTTTCTTTGCACGCCAGACCACCCAGCGCACTAAAGTTGTATTAAAGAGCGGCAGGGAAGTTAACCTTTTCGCTTGTTGAGTTTGCCTTCACCCAGATGCCGGCGCCGGCAGGAAGGGATACATTCTCAACAAACTCGTCCGAGCCATCAAACCAGCCCGTGCCATCCTCGTCATCATACCAGTAATATGCGCTACCTGTAACCATCTTTCCGCGATAGTCAAGCTGCTGGGCATAAATGGAGCCGCCCTCATAATCTTCCCCATAGCCGCTAACAGAAATGAATTTTCCATTATTGTCATCATCATTCCAGTTCACCGCTACAGGCGTAGGATTACAGATGAGCTTGTTGCCCGAACGAAGGTAGACGTCAATTGAGGTAGCTGCGACCTCACCAGACGACTGGAGCTTTTCGCTTGTGCTGTTCGCACGAATCCAGACGGCTTCACCAGGAGCAAATGTCACCTGTCCCTTGACAACCTCTTCATCGGAACCATCAAACCACCCTGTGCCATCCTCATCGTCATACCAATAGTAGGCGCTTCCAGTCACCATCTTGCCCTTGTAGTCAAGAGACTGGATATATATCGTGCCACCCTCGTATGTGTCCTTGTTGTATCCCGTGGGAACGATGTCGGTAAGATCCATCGCCTCCGCACCAACAGCGACGAACTGCGCACCAGCAGCAGTGTTGCCGCTCTTGAGTTCGCTCTGCGAATACCCGACAATGGATGTTTGGGCAACTTTCCACGATGAACCACCAGGAGGCGGAGGGGTTGGAGGCGGAAGCGGGGCAGAGATGTGCAGGGGTGGACGGGGCGAGGGACGGGGTTGGCGGGGGCGATTCGGGGTTGGATTGGGGTGAAATCGAGTGGTGAGGAAGAGGTCGCTGGGAGGGTGAAAACACACCCAAAATGCCTCGCGGGGGTCTGGAACGGGGCGAGCCAAGGCGGGGTGGCGGGGCGGAGTGGCAAGTGTGGAGGTGCGGTTTTGGATAGATTCGCGGGAGGCCGAAATGCATTAAACCCCAGTATTTACTAGGGTTGTACGCATTGCGGGGGTGTAGGGGTGTAAAAAAATCCTAAAATAATGCTTGACAGAAAAAACAGATTTTTTCACAAACCCCATTGTCAATGCAAAACCGATATGGTAAAATAGTCTCGACTTTGGAGAAGGTGTAGTTTGTGGACGCGCCGAAGGCACAGGGCCGGAGGGTGGATCAGAAGCTGCGGAACCTAATCCAAGCAAAGAAAGGCAGGTCCAACATGGACTACAAAAAAATTCTGGCTGCCACAGCAGCCGTAATCGGGACAGTCGCGATGGCTGAAGGAATCGTCAGCTCCTCGGTTGTCGGGTATCAGACAAAGACAACGGTTCCGGGGTTTAACTTCCTCGCGCCGACATTCACGCCTGTCGATGGCTCCGGCAATGTGAACCTTCAGGACATCAAGCTCAATTCTGCAACAGCGGAGAGTTGGACTGATAACCTTCAGATTCTTGATGATGGAGGTGCTACAGTTGAAGCGTATGTCTATGCTTCCGCTGAGGAAAGCGGCTTGGATAGCGATGGATGGTTGAACGGCGATATGGAACTTGCGAACGTTACAATCCCGTATGGCGCTGGAATCCTTGTTGATTCTGCAAACGACTCTTCGGTCACATTCTCTGGTGCGGTGGCAGACGCGGACTCGGAAATCCAGAGCGTCGCAGGATTCAACTTTACGGGAAACAATAGTCCTGTTGCCATAAATATTCAAGATATCAAGTTGGGTTCTTCTGCGGAGAGCTGGTCTGACAACCTTCAGATTTTGGATGAAGGTGGCGCCACTATTGAAGCATATGTTTATGCGACGGCCGAGGAGAGTGGCCTTGATAAAGATGGATGGCTGAATGGAGATATGGAACTTGCCGATATCACTATTCAGCCTGGGCAGGGAATTCTGATTGATATCGCAAATGAGGGAACTCTCATTACGGTTCCGGCAGCCCTCTAATGACTTTTGTGCGACGCAAGGTGTGTCGTGCAGAATACACAAAGGAAAACGAAAATGAAAAAACTAATGATTATGCTTGGCGTGGCCGTATCTGCGGTTTGCGTTCATGCAGCATCGATAAACTGGACAATCAGCAATGTTTATTCATCGTCTGATTCGGCCACAAAGGCGGACGGATATGCTGCATATTTGTTCGTCACTGCGAACTCATCGAATGTTAGCGGCATTACGTTGACAACGCTTGATGCTGTAACAACGTTACTTGATGCGGGGAAAACGGCTGACGCAATCGCCCTCTCCTCGGCCAATAACAGTCTTACATCAGGCGGTATCGCGCTGCAGCCAACGGGCATCTCCTCTGACTTCTCGTCAGGTAGCGTGTCGGCGTTTGCTGTAATTTTCGATGCCACTGATGCAGCCTCTGCCAGCCACTACTACCTCGTGAACGAGGGTGCGACGAAGAGCGTGTCGTTCACTTCGGCAACGGGTGCGAAGAACCTCGCGTTCGGAACACAGGCTACGGCTACGCAGAACGCGTCTAACTGGGCCGCTGTCCCGGAGCCGACCTCTGGTCTGCTGATGCTTCTCGGCATGGCTGGACTCGCTCTCCGCCGTCGTCGTGCGTAATCTGTAAATTACAGAAACATGAAGCCCGTCCGCCGTAGCGGGCGGGCTTTATCTTTATAAGCAATGATACAACCCAAACGACACACTCCCAGAGACGTTCGGCGGCAACCTCGTCGTCATTTACTTATTGCTGGCGTTGCAATATGTGCATTGCTCGGCGTTGCCGTCTGGTTTGTCGGTTCCCGACCGGCCGATGTTGGCGAAACGCCGAAGACGGAACAGAAACGCAAGGCCAAGCCAAAGCCCATTGTCGCGCCGCCGCCAGCCGTTCAGGTTAAACCTGCTCCGCAAGAACCTCCCGCAGATGATGACACCTACAGGGATGCCCAGGGCATATTGCGTTATAAGGGCAGCAATATTCGCGCCGTCGACCCAACACGCCCCACGCGAAGGATTAATCTCAACATTGGCGCAGACGGCAAGCCCCTCTACAAGCCGTCACCATTCAAAAACCGCGCCGAAAAGGAAATATACAGGCTCATATCCTCTGAACCGGGGCAAATGCTTTTTGGAGTCCGTCGCTATGACGAACGCTTTGAAGCTGATTATCTGCGATCTTTGGAAACGCCAATTGTCATAACAAAGGACGATGATGAGGAAACCGCCGCCGCTAAAAAGGCGATGAACGAGGTCAAGATTGAAATCAACGACCGGATGCGCGCGGGAGAATCGCTTGCGCAAATCCTCGATGAGACGCGCAGCGAACTTCGCCGACTTGCCGAAATAAAGAGAATGGTAAAGTCGGACATCCTCGAATCGGCCAAGGGAACGGTCAGTACGGAAGAGGACGCCGAGGATTTGATAAAAGCCGCAAACATACTTCTTGAAAACAAGGGCATTGCGCCGCTGAAAGACACGACAATGCTCCGCAAAAGTTTGATGCTAAGATCGAAAGGAACCAAAGAATGAAAAGACTTCTTGTCATAACCATTGTGATTGCGGGTGGAATCGCCGCTCTTGCACAGCAGCAATTTCCAAAATCGGTGATAGAAAGGACTGGCGGCTTTCTGGAACGGCCCGGTAAAACCAAGGGCAGGGTCGTTTTCGTCAATACGCAAAAGACCGTTGCCATAGATGAACTCGCTCCCGTTGCCGCGCAGTTGTCACGCACCCTCCACGTCAAAGTTGAATTGGTGTCTGGCGCTCCCGTCTCAATAGAGAAAGCAAAAGCCTCAGTTTCATCGTTCCAAGATGCAAAGGCGGCGATATTCATAGTGGAGAATGCCGAATACCAAGACCCCGTTCTTGTTTCGCCCGAAGGCCGCTGGGCGATTGTAAATGTCGCCCCGCTTTCAGCCGACAAAGCGAAGCAACCTTACATTGCCGCAAGAACGCGCAAAGAAATGGCTCGGGCGTTTTCAATGCTGTGCGGCGCGTTTGATTCGACATATTCAGACTCGCTGATGGGGACTGTTTCCAAGCCCACGGAACTGGATGCCTTTACGGACTTCATGCCGCCAATGGATGTGGTGGGCAGGGTTCGCAAGTATCTCGTCAAAATCGGAGTTCCGACGCAGTCATTGGTTTCATATCGGACTGCCTGCAAGGAAGGATGGGCACCGCCTCCCACGAACGACATTCAAAAGGTTGTGTGGAATCAGGTGCATCAAATCCCCGACAAGCCGATTACAATCGAATTCGACCCCAAGCAAGACAAAGGCAAGTAACCTCCCGTCGGCAATGAAGAAGCCGCTCTCGTTCGAGGGCGGCTTCCGTGTTTACTTGTCCTTCTTCGGATCGAACTCGATCTTGATGGGCTTATCCGGGATGGCATGGACTTTCTGCCAGACCGAACGCTGGACTTCGTTGGTAGGCTCTGGAGCCCAACCTTGCTGGCAGGCTTCAAGATAGGTTGTGAACTTGGCTGGAGTAATCCCAAAACCCTTTAGATAGGGGATGAATCGCTCTTGAATGTCAACCTGGAGTCGGCATCCAAGAAAACGGTCAAGGTCAGCCGGTTTTGTTACGCTCGTCAGAAGCGAATCGGGGTAGTTGGATGTCTGCGCCCCAGCCAAAAGGCAGAAGCCACGAGTCACCTCCTTTTTCACGCGCTCCGAATAGAACTGCGGTTTACTGCCATTCCCCTCTCGAAGACGAGCTAGGTTGACCATTGTCCATTTGTTTTCAGGCGCATGAAGAATCGTTGGAAGATTGGCATCGTTGACGATAAAGAGCGATGCACTCCCCTTGATCGTAGGATTCGGAAGCGAGAAGTCACCTTTCTGAACATCGATTTTCAGATGATGCTCTTTGGCAAAGCCGTCTGCAACCTCGAATATCAGTCCTTCGTCGGCAGCGTTCTGTGCGTTGACGAATACGATATTTCCGCGCTGGGAGTTGGGGATTTGGATTTCGCCCCCCGTCCTTGCGTTCCATCGTTCCATCATTTGCTCACGGTTCAGCTTCCGCTTTACTCTAGTAGCTCCATTGGTCTGCGATTCCGCCAGAGCGAATACAGAAACAAGTGTGATTGTTGTAAGAATCAAATGCTTCATAGTTTACTCCTTCAATATCCATTTGCCTTGCGAAGAAGCCTCCGCTTCGCAATCGGGCCAAGTGTCATTGGCGCTATTCCTTTTGCCTCCAGCATGATGTTCGCCGACTCAACAAAGTCGTCTACATCCTGTTCCGTAATGCCGGGCTTGCTTGTCATCTCGCGAAAGGCTGATTCAATCTCCGTCCTGTAGACGGACAGTCGTTGAAGTTCCTCTCGCGACTCTTTCATGATGAGTGCAATGTCCTCTCCGGCATCATATCGTGCCTTTAGGTCGATCTTTGTTGCAATCATGTCACGCTTCAATTGCGCCTCTTCCGGCGTATCGTCTTTCGTTACGATTATTGGCGTTTCAAGTGACTTAAGGAAATCACGCGTAAACCAAAGTTCATACTCTGGGTCGCCAACAGCCGCAGTTCCTGGCGGAACAGTCAGCAACGCTGCAATTGAGTTGTCGCTCCGCGTGTCAAAAATGGCGTATGCGGGACGCGGCTCGGTCTGCGAAGTGTTGTTTGTATAAGCTGCTGGAGGACGGTGGTGGATGTTCCACTTCATCTTTTGGCGAAATGTAAGACCCTCTGGCGACTCTCGCTCCCAATAAGGGACTTCTTTGGGGACTGGGGGTTCAGGAGTGGGCTCTACAGCTCTCGCCGAAATTTCTGGCGTTGCCTCGACTATCCTTGATGGCCTCTTTTCCTTTGCATTGTGTGCCGGCTCAATGTGGCTTTGTTTTAGAAGATACCATGAACCTGCCGCGAGCGCGATTACAATCGCGCCTGCCGCAATACCTCTCGCGACATTGAGAGTTGATTGCCGAGTTTTTGACTGAGGTTTTTTGCCAGTCCCTTGTTCAATCCTAATGGCGGCTATACCTTTGCTGGCCAGCGCTTTGAACAATGCCTCTCGACTCTCCGCCTCGAACACTCCGACGGTTTGTTTGCCGTCCTTGGCCCTGTATGTTACGCTCCAATTCATTTCGCTTTGAAAATTGAAAGCCCGCCCGTGCTATCACGGACGGGCTTTTGCGTCATTTACGCTTCAGCGCGATTAGGCGCGACGACGACGGAGGGCAAGACCCGCCATGCCGAGAAGCATGAGGAGGCCACTTGTCGGCTCCGGGACAGCCGTGTACCAGCCAGCACCTTTATAGCCAGCAGTAACATCGTTGAGCGCAGTCGAGACGCCACCCTCGGTGAATGTGATGGTCGCTGAACCTGTAGCGGGACCGTTGGCAGAAGCAGCACTCGATATGTAGAGATAATCTTGCCCGCCAACATTTTCAGTGAAAGCAAAGATTGCGTTAATCGTTGCACCAACACCAGAGCCGCCATACTCAAAGGTTGAACTCTTGACAGCGATTTTGCCAGCAGCCGTGATAGAGCTGCTATCAAGCTTTCCGCTTGTCCAATCGTTGCCAGCAGCAAAGGCAGTTACAATGTCAGACGCCTTATCTGAGGTAAACAGATAAACTGTTGACGCGACAATGGAACCGCCTTCGTAGGCGTTTACGGCACCACCACTTTTAGCCGTCTTCCAGTCGAACGCAGCCGCATGGGAGACAGCCGCCGCACAGACAATTGCGGCCACTATCATTAGTTTCTTCATTTTTGTTTTCCTTTGTTTGTTATTCAATGACTCACGACCCTATGCCGTGAACCTTGAAATTTTAGAGAGCAGCAGGGAAGTTGATTTTCTCTGCGGATGAATTTCCCTTCACCCAAAGTGCTTCGCCTGGATTCAATTCTTCCCCAGACACTTCATCGTCGTTACCATCAAACCAAGCGGTGCCATCTTCGTCATCGTACCAGTAGTACTTGCTACCAGCAACGGTGTATCCGTCTTTGTCCAGCTTCTGAACATATATTGATCCACCAACATATGTATCAGCATTATATCCGGCGGGAGCGATGAACTTACCGTTGTTATTGTCATCATTGAATGGCACAGCAACAGGGGTGGGGTTGCAGACCAATTTGAATCCAGCACGAAGATACACATCAATGGAACCGTTGGCCACCTCACCAGAAGACTGGAGAGCCTCAGTTGCAGAGTTGGCGTTCACCCAAAGTGCTTCGCCGGGCAAAAGTGTGACCTGCCCCCGTACAACTTCTTCATCACTACCATCGAACCATGCAGTTCCATCCTCGTCATCATACCAGTAATATTTACTACCAGCGACAGTGTATCCGTCTGCATCCAGCGACTGGACATAAATTGATCCGCCAACATACGTGTCCTTGTTGTAGCCGGTCGGGACGATATCGCAGAGATCCATGCCCTCGCCAGAAATTGGAACGAACTGAGCGCCCGTAGCCGAGAATCCGGCCTTGAGCTCATTCTGTGCATACCCGACAATAAGCGGACGGCATTGTCAGCCAGCATTCACAGGCACCGGGCATCCCGCCTCGTGCCGTCAATGGGCAGTAAACGGCAGAAGGACACCCCCGTTTCGAGGGTGTCCTTCTGCACGCAAACCTATGTCGCCGAAACTGCTATTTATCTTTCTTCGGGTCGAACTCTATGGTGATAGGCTTGTCGGGGATCTGATGAACCTGATTCCAAATCGTCCGCTGCACATCGTTGGTGGGCGGAGGCGCCCAGCCATTGCGACAGGCGGTGCGGTAAGAGGCAATCGTGATCGTCCTGATGCCGTATAGCGAACCCGTGTCTATAAGCATATTCACGACGTCCGGGCTGGGCTTCGTGGTGGGAATCGCGTCAAGGCTCTTGAGGTCGCTGAACGGCGTCATCACGCTCGGCTTCACAGCCGCGTAGCCGCCTCCAAGGGCGCGGACGACCGCGTGCCAGTAAACCTTCGCAAACCGCTCCTCAAGCCTCTCCTGCGCCGGATTGTCGGCCTTCAGCGGCGAGACGTTGAGAACCGCCCAGCGTCCTTCAGGACTGGCGCGGTAGAAGTCGCTCTTTGACGGGTCGTTTACTATGACAACTGCCGCACCTACTTTGTCCTTGCCGACAAAACCACCAGCCGCGTTCTCCGCCTCTGCAAAGGTCATGGGCTTTGCGCCGACGGTCTCGAACGGCACGATTGTCTCGTAGCGCATCTGAAGCGTCAATGCGGCAACCTTGTCGGCGGGAATGACCGCCTGGGCGTTGAAGGCCCTTATGACGTTCCCGGCATACGCCTTTTCGACGATGCCGCCGGACGGGTTGCGTCCCTTGGGGCGGCCTCGCTTGGCCTTGGGCGCGTCATCCGCCACTGCGAATGCGGCCACAAGAGCCGCCGCCATTGCAAGAATCGTTCTCTTCATGTCTTGTCCTTTCTGAAATTACTTCTTCGGAACCGGGATTTCGGGAATGCCCCTTGCCCGGAATGATTCGTTCACTTTCTCGGCGAACTCCCGAGCCATTTCCGGGTCGCCATCGGATTGCAGTTTCTGCATCTCGCGGATGGCCATGAGCCGGCTGTCGGCGATGCGCTCCATCTCCGCCTGATGTTCTTTGAGGGCTTCGATCACGCTGCCGCCGTTCTTGATTTCTTCCACGAGATACGCTTTCGTCTCGATGACTTTTGCCTTGAGTTCCTTGACCTCATCGGGGTCGTCATCGTTGATTTTGATGGGGGAGAGAAGCGACTTGGCGAAATCCTCGTCAATGCCGTTCAGGTTCGGAAGCGGCGGCATGGATTCGCCCGGCTTTGCGCTGACGGCAAGGGCGATGACCTGGTCTGCGGGATTGTCGAACACCGGCTTCGGCGGATGAACCTTGGCGATCTTGCGTCCGTCGGCAAGCGTCAGCTTCTCCGTGACCGCTCCGCTGTTGTTGGTGGAAACGATGTACTTTACCACCTCTACTCCGTCCTCGTACATCTTCGACGGGTCTTTCGCCTCGATCTTCTGTTCAACCTTGGGCGTAGGCTTGGAGGGGACTGTTGATTTGGCCTTAGTAACTCTCTCAGCGCGTTTTGTCGCTTTCGCCGGCTGCTCTACAGGCTCTTCGGGGCGCATCAAGAGGTACGCCGCTACGCCGACGGCCATGACGAGCCCCAAGGCGACGGCGCACATTGGCAACTTGCCGCCGGACTTCTGCGCTGGGGGCTTCACTTGTTTCTGCTGCGGTGCAATCATGTTCGTCTAAAAGATTGAAAGCCCGCCCGTGCAATCACGGACGGGCTTTGTGCGTTATGCGTCTAACCGATTAGGCGCGACGGCGACGGAGGGCGAGCCCCGCAACGCCGAGGAGCATGAGCAGACCCGACGTCGGTTCAGGAACAGCGGCGTAGTTCGCTGTCGTTCCCGAAGAAAGAATCGTTGCGGCGTCAACCGAGTTGAATACGCCCGATGAACTTTCCTGATTGTCAGGGTCATACACCAAAGCAGACATATCTGTTTTGTAGTATGTGTAGCTCGTGGCATCAGCAGAAGAGACTATCACATAATACGCATCTTTCATTGATGTCGAAGTTATGGATGCGCCAGATGCCGTCTGGTCGCCAGTTGTGTACTTACGTCCACTTTTGACAATAGTGGCCGAGTCAACCGCTGCAGATGCGATGGCCGATGCCGATTCATACTTGTCGGCAAGAGACGTTAGCAGGTACACGGTGTAGTTCTCCTGCGCTGCGACACCCGCAACACTCCAGTCAACAGATGCTGCTTTGGCAGATATGACACCCGCCGCAACAGCCATCATAATAATCAGTTTCTTCATTTTCGTTTCCTTTTTTATTGCCGCCAAACACCCTGCTTGGCAGAAATTGGTTACTTAGTGAACTTAAGGGTGAACGCACCCGTCACACCTTTTGTCCAGAATCCCTGCCCCGCAGGAATCGTGGCATCGGCGAGGTTGCCTGCGCCATCGCACCAGCCGGGAGCTGTCGTGCCATCGTCCTTGACAAGGTCGTATCCATCATTGAGGTAGTAGTATGTCCTGTAGCCTCCCGTAATAGGAATCTGAATCTGCGATGCAGTGTTACGGAACGCTTCATCGTCATCGTAGTCAACGCCAACAATATTCTCCGACGTCATCGAAGCCGTGTTAAGTGTTATTGTTACAGGGAACGTGTTAGCGCGAAGTGCAAACCCTTCAGGACAATCCACGGTCTTCTGGTTTTCCTCAGAAACGGCACCCGAAACAGTAGCCGACCCATCGGCGGGAACGCTCTTGAACCAAGCTGCAACACCGGGCGTAAACTCGGCATCAACAAGGTTGCCTGCGCCATCGCACCAGCCAGGTGCTGTCGTGCCATCATCCTTTTCAAGATCATAGCCATCGTTAAGATAGTAGTAAGTCCTGTAGCCACCTGTAATCGGAATCTGAATTTGCGCGGCAGTTGTGCGGAACAATTCGTCATCGTCGTAATTGACGCCCTCAACGCCAGTTACAAGGCCGTTGATCTTCATTGACCCGTCAGTAACACCCTCGAACTGTGCGCCGATGATGAGGAACTTGCCCTGCTCCGCTTCTTTGGCTGTGTACCCGACAATAAACGAACCACCACATTGCGCCGTGTGCATAGGCGCAAAGTAGGTTCTGTTGTGCCGCCGGGGTGCAGAGATGTGCAGAAGGGATGGGCTACAATTCGGCGAGAATCCGGGCGCGGGCGGCCTTGAACTCCTCTTCCGTGATGAGGTTCCTGGCGAAGATGCGGTCGAGGCGGTGCAAGCGGGCGGCGATGCCGCCACGCTTGAGGGAAGAGGGAAGAGGTGAGAGGGAAGAGGAAGAATCCGCCGCCCCGTCAATCTTGTCAAAAACCTCAGTCCCGCTTTTCTCATCCCTCATTCCCCATCCCTCATCCCCTCTCTTCCCTTTTCCCTCTTCCCTCTTCCCTATTACGGGAATCGCGGCGACTGCGGAACGCAAGGCGTCGAGATTCTCGTGATAATAGTGCCGCGTCATTGTGGTCGAGCAATGCCCGACGATGCTCTGCACAACCGGGAGCGGGACGCCGGCGTTGGCCGAGAGCGAAACGAATGTGTGCCGGAGCGAATGGAACGACGCGATGACGGTCTTGCGGCAACGCCCATCCATCTTGAACGACATCGTGATGTTGGCCGACTTGAATATCTTTCGCAACCCCGCATCCAACTGCCATTTGCGGAGCAAGTACAGTTCCGCTATGGCAGGGTTGACGAAAGATAGGGAAGAGGGAAGAGGTAAGGGGGAAGAGGAAGAATCCACTTCCCGGGAGGGAAGGGAAGTGAGCAATCCTTCCGCTTTATTCGTATCTTCCCCCTCATTCACATTCTTCTCTCTTCCCTCTTCCCTTTTTCCTCTTACCTCCACAAGCTCCGCAAAGAGCTGCGGATGAATCGGGATCGTCACCGGCTTGCCGTGTGCATGCCGCTTGGTCTTCTCTGGGATGACTTGGATGAGTTGCCGTTCGAGGTTCACGCACTCCCATTTCAGACGGCAGCAGTCGCCGAGACGCAGCCCGGTGTAGATGCCCGTCGCCAGAAGGAGTTTCCATTCCTTGCCCTCCTTCGAAGCGGCGGAATAGAGCCGCTCCACTTCGTCAAGCGAGAGTTCCCGGCGGCTTACGCTGTCGTCGGCGCGTAGGCACACGTTCGCCCACGGGTCGTTGACGACGCCGGCCTTTTCCGCGAGCGTGCGGAATACCTCGCGAAGGACGCAGACATGGTTGTTGTAGGTTGTGGCGGAGTGGTTGCACTTGAACTGCATGAGGTATTCCGCGACCGCCTCCTCCGTCACCTCCGCGAGGTGGCCGATTTCGACGTGGTACTTCTCCATCCACCGCGCGAACGCCATCCACACGGTGCGCTTCGAGTCGAGCGTCGATTTGGCGATGTCGCGTCGATTTGGCGACATCTCGTAGTGGTGCCACGCCTCGGCGAGCGGTAGCTTCTGCGCCCCCAGCCCCAGCGGGGCGAGAAAGCGGTTCAGAAACGCCTCCGCCTTTGTCTTGTCGGTAGTCCGCGCCGAGCGGCTGATCCGGTGCCCGTTTATCCCGATGCGGACGGTCCACCGTCCGCTCTTCTCCATCTGGAGGTTTCCTGTTCCCTTTTCTCGTGCCATATGTTTGCTCCTTTCTTGGTTGAGAAAGGAGCAAACAGGGAAGAGGGAAATGGGAAAAAGGAAGAGTTGGTATGGGTAGCTTCTTCCTCTTCCCTCTTACCTCTTCCCCCTTACCTCGCGCAGTGTCACGCACTGCGCAGCTTCCGTATCATTGTAATCAGCATTCGGCTAATGCCGTCTATTGTCGATGCGGGGATTTCGGATTTGGGTATATATCCGAATCGCGAGGCGAGTTCCAGTTGGGTCTGCACCTCGAACAACGACCCTCTCGCTATCGAAAGGAACCGGGCGTATTCACTTCGAGAATCGCGTCCGTTGCCTTCTGCTATGTTTGACGGTATCGACACCACTGCACGTCGCAATTGATCGCCAAGTGCGCGTTTTTCTTCCTGTGGGAAACTGCGAACCAAGGCATATACGCACTCGCACAGTTCCATCGCCTGTTTCCATACTTCCAAATCTCTGTAATCGCAAACCATATCATCTCCTCCCTCTTCCCTTTTCCCTCTTCCCTTTTCCCTCTTCTCTCGCCGGGAAGTCGAAATACGTGTCGGGATACGGCTCGTCCGCCAGCGTGAAGTGCCACCACTCCTCGGCGAGCGGCTTGTGGAGAATCCATATCGCCATGAACAAGGCCGCAAAGCCTGTTATCGAAAGTATCAGCCCGATCATGGTTTTTATATCGCCTCCACCATCTTCACCAGCTCGGCGCGGATGCGCTCGGCCTCTTCCGTTTCGTTTTCGTTGTGTACGACGGCATACGCCAGCAAGCCCTCCAGCTTCTGGATTTCGTCATACTGCCGCGCCCGTTGCTCCATGTTCCTGCGTGTCCCTCAGAATTTCTCCTTGTGAACCTTCTCGGGTTTCCATTTGTCCTTCGGCTTCGCAGACGGATCGGCGGGGAAGCCTACGGGAACAACACAGAGCGGAACGTATCTTTCGGGAATAGAGAGGATGCTCCTCACGGCTGCTATGCGATCTTCGTGTGGATACGCAGCCGTCCAGACCGCGCCCAGTCCCTGCGCGGTCGCGGCGAGAAGCAGATTCTCCGTTGCGGCGGAGCAGTCGAGCATCCACCACTTGTTGGGTTCGCCATTGGTCTCCTGCACCGTGTCGCCGCAGACGACAATCGCGACTTGTGCCTGCGCGATCATGCCGCCGAAGCGATTTGCGCCAGCGAGTTTCGCCAGCGTCGCCTTGTCACGCACGACAATGAACTCCCACGGCTGGAGGTTGACCGCCGTAGGCGCGGACATCGCCGCGCGCAGCAGTGTTTCGACCATCTCATCCGTCACCTCGCGCGAGGCATCGTATCTCCGCACCGATGTCCGGGCGGCAATCACCGAAAGCGCATCATTCGCGGCCTCGTCCTTCTTGCAGCCGTCAAGCATCACCGCGCCAGCCATCACCAACGCTCCTATCAACAATCGCTTCATGGTTCTTCTATTAGATGGTCGCCACGAGTTCGACGGGTTTCGCCGCCAGTTTGCGGCACGAATAGCGTTTCCTCGCCAGTTCATTGAATGACATTGTTCTTCTCCTTGTTTAGTTGTTTATTGAAACTGCTGTGGCGTTTGTTTTAGATACTCATAATTCTGTTAATCATGTGTCTTAAAACTACTCGTAGTCTGCCTCCGTCCTCTTCTCGATCTCACGCTCGACCCGCGCCATGTTGTCGGTGCTGTCAAATATGATTTTTGTCCTTTCTTATATGTTCACTTGCCGACAGTGCGGCACGGCCTTTGTCCGTCAGCCGGTACTTCTGAAACCTAGAATGCTTAACTTCCGGCTTGGTCTGCTCAATAAGACCGGCCCTTAGTGTCGGACGAATATATCCCTCACGGAAATAATTTCGGTCACGGATATGCAGTGCCTCCAGCAGTTCAGCCGTACCAAGCTCCGAGTTCTTGAGAGCCTGCAGAAGCCTTTTCTGCTTTTCGTCAACTGGCAGGGTGACTGGTGGGGTAACTGGTGGGGTGACTGGTGGGGTATCATGGTGGGTCGCGAGTGATTGCGACTCGCTCTTCGGCATCCCGTATGACGAGTTGTCGACGGCTGCGACGAGCTGCCCGTCTGTAAATCCATAGAGAAGATTCGGCAGCGTAACGCGAAAGTAGTCGCTCTCGGATTCAAGAATCGGTATCCGTTTCCCGAGGTTGACTGACAATTTCTCGTAGTCCTCGTAGAGCTTCTTGAACCCGCTGCCCTTGCGCTCCATGAGATCGAGCCGTTCAAACATATCCGCAAGGCACTTATTGCGGCGACGCGACGGAATCCGACGAATGTTCGGATAGTCCTGAACCTTGCGGTCGCCCGGCATGCCGCCTGGGGACGTGATTTCCATTCGGTCGTCGAAGATATCAACATGGACTTCACTGCCTGTATCAAGGTAGTCGCGGTGAACGAGTCCGTTGATGAGCATCTCCTGAACCGAGCGTTCGGGATACTCGCGGAAGTTCACACGGTCTGTCGGTCGTTTGTGCCACGCTCGACGGGAGTGAAGGCGAACAAAGTCCTCGGCGTATTTTAACAGTTGGAGAAGCCCTCCGCTGTACTCCTGATCGTCGGCGGCATCCATTACGCCCGCAGTCATGTCGAGCCCGTTCCAGCGCGTGCAGAACACGCGAGAATGGCGTATCGGCGATTCGTCAGCCAGCAGTGCACCGGTATTTGTCATCACGCCCGTCTCCGTGACGAGTCCGAATGATAGAAAATCCACCTTGTTCATCTTTGCACCGTTCACCTTTTGATAGAGGTTCTTGAGCGCAATGAAGGTAAAGTCGGTCGCCCGGTATCCCCCGAAGCACGAGACGCAGTCCCATTCCCGTCCGGATCGCTCCATCAGGAACTGCGTCAATGCCGGCCCTGTCAGCAGCATTTTGACTGATCCCGTCCGATAGTAGAAGCGCCCCTGATAGCTGACGGGAAAGGCGCTTGCCGCAACCTTAATACGTATAACGTCCTTGCCTTGCTTTTTCAGCAAAGCGACATCGGCCACAATGCCCATTGTGTTGCGTATGGAGTTGGGGATATCCTCCATCAGCTTGTTGGGGTTCCTGACGCCGACGGGCTTCTTTGACTCGTCCTCGATGCCGACGTACAGCGTCCCGCCTATCGCGTTCGCGTATCCGCAGATCCACTCAAGGTACTTCTCGTGCCAGGACTCCTTGTACTCGACAGTCTGGTTCTCTTCTCGTTTCATTTCTCCATCTCTGCTCAAATTATACCACGCGGCACTCGCCCATCGCCATCTCCATCAACTTCGACGGCTCCAATATCCACTTGGGCTGACGGCTATTCGGCAACGGCGCCTTCTTCCCCGCCTTTGCATTCTGCTGCTTCTGCATCGCGTAACCGCCCCTTGCGGGGGTTCGCGACCCTTGGGGAAGCGAACACGCCGAGCGAAGCGAGTGCCGAGCCAGTCGTCTGGTCTTCACAAGTCCCATAATATTATTGCGCACTCCTCTTGCATATTCCGCCCGGGGCGTTTCACTTGGAATCTTCCGCGGGCGGCTGGTCCAAAGGCGTGAGGACAGGGTCGGAATATGGCGCGGACGCGTCCACCACAGCAAACGATATGTAGCTCGGCGCACCATGCGCAGTGGCTCGGCCTTTGCCGAACACCGCCACGTCGACGCGGTTCGTCGGCGACATTTTGCTCTTGTCGAGCGTTATGAGCGCGGTCTCGTGCGAAAGTCTCTCCACCCTCGCCGCGCCAAGGTCGTCGTGCACCACCGCGAAGGCGAAGTCGTCCGATCCCTTCGCCGTCACCGTGAAGGAACGCTCGGTCTCGCCGGCACGCAGCACATAGGCCCACGCGAACGCCGTCGCATACGTAAGCTCTGGCCACACGGGCGGCTCCGCCACGGGGCGCGGTTTCACCGCGATGACCGCAAGCGGCGGAATCTCCTCGGGGCGAAGCGTCGCCGCCAGCGCCTTTAGCCGGTTCAGGTCGAGTCCGTTCGGCGGCAGCGCCGTGGGGTGCGCCCTGGCGGTAAGATAGCACACCTCGTTCGTGACGCCGACAAGCGACTTTCTTATAAGTGTCTGTATCGTCGGCGCGAGCAGACCTTTCTTCACCGCCTCCTGCTTGGTTTCGACCTTGAGCGAGCGGCTTGCTTCAAGCGCAGCCCTCAGATAGTAGAGGTCGCTCCAGCTGCGCCCGGCCGTCACAAGCCAGTATGGCGTTACGGACGCGAACACGTCGCCGTTTGTCCCGACAGGCGAGGTGTCGGCATTGGCGGGGAACACCCACGTCTGGTTCGAAAGCCAGAGCCTCGCCATCGTCTTGAGCCGGAATGCGTCGCTCGTCACCATCGAGCGCGGGAGCGACCGCCAGAACGCGTCGCCGACCCGCGCGCGCGAGCAGTTGCCGAAAACGGGGTAGGGGAAGATTATATTCGGAAAGTCGAGATCTGCGCCGCGCTCGCGCCCCTCGCGGTCGAGCGTCACATTGGTAAGACCCGGGTAGGACGCCAGAAACGCATCGAGCGATTCGCGTCCGTTCGGCGAATGGAAATGGTCCCGGTTCATGTAGAGGTCGCCGATGTTCCCGCCAGTGCCTTCCTTCGCCAGCTTGAGCTTTGCGACAAAGCAGCCGAAGTCGAAGTCCCAGCCGAAGTTCTGCGCCCCGAGAGCTATCGACCGCCCGAAAACGCCTGTCGCGTCAACGCTTGCGAGCGGACCTGATATCATCGGCCGCGTGCGCATCTCGCGCGCATACTCCACGAGCTCCCTGAAGCGCCGCTCGCCCGATATCCGCTTGAGATCGGTATCGTTCGCTATCACGCCCGGTTCGCGGAAGCCGAGGTCTATCGCCTTCTCGAGTTCGTCGAGGCTCTCGCCGGGGCGCTTCATGTACGCGAGAGAGCAGGCGAGGTTGTAGTGCCACGTGGGATCGTCGGGCAGGAGCTTCACCCCCTTGCGGCAGGTCTCTATCATCGTTTCCGTATCACCTTCGCGGGCGGCCACGACGAACTGCTGGCGCAGCCTGTCGTGGACAGGCTGGCGCGCCGGGTAGTCCCAGATCGACAACACCGCCAGAACTATGCAGACCGCCGCGTTCATCTGCCGATAGTCATCCAGCGGGGAAGCTTGACCATCTTCGCTTCGCGGCTCTGGTTGGTTGAAAGCGACTGCGCCGTGCCGATCGACGGCGATTCCAGCGAGGCCAGCCGCGCCATCATAGCCTGCTGGGCGAACGCCTGCTGCTGGCGCATCTCCTCGCTCTTCTGCCGCTCGGCGACAAGCTCCTTCTCCCTCAGCTGCAGCTGTTCCCTGAGGGTCTGGGCCTCGGCCTGCAACTGGGTCAAATCCTTCATGCCGGCTGTCGCGCGCGCAATCTCGGTTTCCCTGACCTTGAGTTTCTCGGTTAGCCCGCGGATGCGGTCTTCATATTCGAACGCCTTGCGTTCGCTCACGCGCCGGAGCTCTTCCAGCTCCTTGCGGTACTGCGCCGTTCTCGGGTCCTCCGGGCGCTCGATAAGAGCCTTGCGCGTCATCTCCTCGATGTTCGAGCCGGCGCGCTTCAGCAGGTTGCGGCGGCGCTCGAGAAGCCTGTCGGCACGGTCCTGGTGGCGCTTGCGGAATTCGTCCGCCTCGCGCTTTTCCTCCTCCAGCATCTTCTGGAGTTCTTCGGCCTCGCTCGTCATTGCCGAGAACATGGCGGCCTGTATGTCGGCCACCTCGCTCGCCGCCTGCGGCAGACGGCGAAGCTCGTCCTCGAGCGTCGTCACCTGCTCCTTGAGCTTGTCGGCCTCGCGCTTCGCATCCGCCAGACGCTGTTCACCGGCAGAGACCTGCGCCTCAAGCTCTTTAACGCGCGTCTCGTCGACGACGATCTTTTCAACCTCTACCGGAACCTCCACGCGAACTTCCTTGACGACAACCTTTTCTACTGGAACCTCTACGCGGACCTCCTTAACGACGACCTTCTCCTGCACGATCACCTTCGGCGCGACCGGATTCTGCTTTGCGGACTCCTGCGCAACAGGCTCCTGCTCCTGCACGACAGGTTCCTGCGCCGCCGCCTGCGAAGGCTCGGCAGCCGCAGGCTCTTCTTCAAACGGCGCGCGGACCTCCACTATCGTCGCCGTTCTGGGAAGGCGCCCCGATGCCAGAAGCGCCTCTGCGGCAGCCTTATGGAACGGGCCTCTCGGATTACCGTCGCCCAGATCTATGGAGTAGCGCATGTCGAGGAAAGGCACATCCTCTACGCGCCGCCAGACGACATTGTCGTCCGACAGCTCCTGGCCGGGCTGGATGCGGCCCATCTTGGCCCATGCGATAAGCTTCTCCTCAGACTCCGGTCCGAACGTCTCGTCCTGCGTGCGCAGGAACCATTTGGCCTCGTTGTCGCTCACTTCTTGCCTCCGAAGATTCCGCCTAGAGAAATACCCTGCTTCTTGGCGCTGGCGAGTTCGCGGCGCGCAGCCGCCTCGAGAGCCGCCAGTCCCGCCGCACCGCTCGCGCCGGCAAAGCGAGGCTCGGTCTTCGGCGGCGGCGCATCCGACACGACCACCTCCGGCTGGACGACCTCCTGGCCGCCGCTCTTGGCGAGCGCCGAAAACCTTGTAACCGCCTCCAGTTGCGACCTCAGGTCCGCCAGCTCCGTCTCAAGGACTCCCGCCTTCTTGAAAGCGGCGTCGCGCTCGGCCTCGGCTTTCGCGGCGCGCTCTTCGGCGGCCTCGGCCCTCTCGCGCGTGCGGAAGACTTCGGCTTTCATCGCCTCGCGGCCGGCGGCGGCCGCTTTCTCGGCGCTCGCCTGCGCATCGGTAAGCTCGGCGATTTTGGACTCCATGAACGCGATTGTATTTCTGGTGGTCTCGGCCTGCGCAGCGACGCGCGCCTCAAGGTCGGCAAGCGACGCGGTCTTCGCGTCCAGCTCGGCCTTGAGCTTCGCCTGCTCTGCCGCGCTTCCGCCGCCGCTCAGTTCATAAAGGCGCGTGTCGCTCGCGACAGCCCCAGACTCGAGAAGCCCGTCGACGACACGCCGGTTGAACGGACCGTAGAAAACGCCCTGTTCGGCCTCGACGAGCCACGTCATGCCGAGTTCCGGCACAAGCGGGGCGGCAATCCAGTTCGTCTGATCTCTGGATACGCTCGACGTCGGCCCTACCCGCGAATCGCCCGCCCATTCGACGAGCGTCGCGAGCTCCACAGGGCCGAACGCTTTGCCGTCCTCGCCTCGGATGTAGTAACCGGAACTGTCCTTCTCGGCCATGGCCTTCGCTTACGAGAACTTCACCGGGTCGATGTGCCAGATGTCGCGCGCATACTCCAGAACAGCGCGGTCGGAGGAGAACCTGCCGGACCTCGCAATGTTGACGAGCGACATCCTGTTCCACTTCCTCACGTCGCGATACGTAGCGTCCACGCGGTCCTGCGCCTCCATGTAGCTGCGCAGATCCGCGAGAAGCATGTAATAGTCGTTGTAGTCGAGAAGGCTGCGCAGGATCGGGTCGAAGAGCCCGGGCTCGAGAAGCGAGAATACGTTCGCCTTGATCATGTCGAGCGCCTCGCGAATCTCGGGGTCGTTCCTGTATATGTCGCGCGAGACGTAGGAAGGACGGCGCGCGGCGACCTCCTCGGTCCTCATGCCGAAGAGGAACATGTTGCCGTCGCCGACCTCCTGGTTGATCTCAACGTTCGCGCCGTCGTATGTGCCGAGCGTGAGCGCGCCGTTCATCATGAACTTCATGTTGCCTGTTCCGCTCGCCTCCATGCCGGCGAGCGAGATCTGCTCCGACACTTCGGCGGCGGGCATGATCTTCTCGGCGAGCGAGACGCGGTAGTCGGGCAGGAACGCGACGGAGAGCTTCCCGCGCGTCTTCGGGTTGGAGTTAACAACGCCCGCGATGCCGTGGATGAGACGGATGATGAGCTTCGCCATGTAATAGCCAGGCGCGGCCTTGGCCGCGAAGATGAAGCTCCTCGGCACGGGGTCGTAGGCCGGGTCGGCGATGAGCCGGTTGTAGAAGATTATGATGTAGAGCGCGAGCAGGAGCTGGCGCTTGTACTCGTGGAGGCGCTTCACCTGCACGTCGAATATCGCGTCGGGATCGAGCTCGACGCCGAGATTCCGCTTGACCCAGTTGGAAAGCTGGCCCTTGTTGCTGCGCTTGATCTTGGCGAGCGCATCGAGGAACTTCGCGTCGCCGCCGAACTTTTCGAGCTTCTTGAGCTGGTCGAGACGGGTTATCCAGCTGTCGCCGATAGACTCCGTGATGAGCTGGGCAAGCGACGGGTTCGCCTTGAGAAGCCAGCGGCGCGGCGTGATGCCGTTCGTCACGTTGTGGAAGCGCTCGGGGAAGAGCTCGTAAAAGTCCTTGAAGAGACTGTCTTTCAAGATCTGCGAATGCAGCTCGGCGACGCCGTTCACCGAAGACGTCGACACGAGGCACATGTTGGCCATGCGCACATAGCGCTCGCCCGACTCGTCGATGAGCGACATCCTCTGCAGGCGGCGTATGTCGCCGGGATAGAGCGCGCTTATCTGCTGGAGGAAGCGGCCGTTGATCTCGTAGATGATCTGCAGATGGCGCGGCAGCAGCCGCTCCATCATCGGCACGGGCCACTTCTCGAGCGCCTCGGGGAGGATCGTGTGGTTTGTGTAGCCCGTCGAGCGGCGGGTGAGATCCCACGCCTTGTCCCAGTCAAGACCCTCCTTGTCGATGAGGATGCGCATGAGTTCGGGCACGACCAGCGCGGGATGCGTCTCGTTGAGATGGATGAACACCTTGTCGGGAAGCGCGTCCCAGCCGTCGTTCGTCTCGCGGTAGCGGCGCAGGATATCCTTGAGCGAGCACGCCACGAAGAAGTACTGCTGCCTGAGGCGCAGTTCCTTGCCGGCCATCGTGTTGTCATTCGGATAGAGCACCTTTGTGAGGTTCTCGGCGAGAACCTTGGTCTCCACGGCCTCGACGTACGACCCCTTGTTGAAGTCCGCAAGGTCAAACTCGTCGACGGCCTTGGCGGACCACAGTCTGAGCGAGTTCACCGCGTTGTTGTAGCCGACGATCGGCAGGTCGTAGGGAACGCCCTCGACCGTCTCCGCCGCGACCCAGCGCCACTGCTGGCGGCCCTTGATGGTCGCGCACTCGACATGTCCGCCGAAATGCACGGTCTGCACGTATTCGGGACGCGCCATCTCCCACGGATAGCCGTCCTTGAGCCAGTGGTCGGGCTCTTCGACCTGGCTGCCGTTCACTATCTTCTGGCGGAAGATGCCGTAGTCGTACCTGAGGCCGTATCCCATACCGGCAAGGTCAAGCGTCGACATAGAATCGAGGTAGCACGCCGCAAGCCGCCCGAGGCCGCCGTTGCCGAGACCCGCATCGCTCTCGTAGTCGCGCAGGCTGTTCCAGTCTATGCCGTATTCCTTGAGCGCGTCGCGGCAGAGCTGGTCGGCCTTGAGGTTGATGACGTTGTTGCCGAGGAGGCGCCCGATAAGAAACTCAAGCGACAGATAGTACACGCGCTTGGTGTTCTGGCGGTGGTACTCCTCCTGAGTGTTGATCCAGCGCTCGACTATGCGGTCGCGAACCGCATTGGCGAAAGCCGTGTACTGGTCGCGCGGGGTGGCCTTGGTTTCGTCCTTGGCCAGCGAATAGCGCAGGTGCCAGGCAAAATCCTCTTTAAGCCCTTCCACCGACATCTCTACGCGGCGGTCTTTCTTCCTCGTTGCTGTTTTCTTTTCCATTTTCTTTCCTGTTGTCTTGCCTCAGATCAAACTGCGCGGCCTCGCGCGGCGGCTTATTTGCCGAAAAGCCCCTTTACCGCATTGCCGGCGCCCTTGAGCGCGTCGGTCGTGACATCCATCGCCGCGCCTGCGCCGGACTTCACCGCGTCGGTCGTCGCGCCGAGCGCCTTGCCCGCGCCGTCAGCCGCCGAACCGATCGCCTTGCCGGCACCAGTCGCAACGGACCCCGCCGCCTTGCCGACGCTCGCGGCGGTCGAGCCAACCGCGTCACCCGCGCCCTCGGTCGCCGAACCAAGCGTCTTGGTTACAGAACCGAACGCCGCGCCGGCGCCGTCCTTCGCAGAGCCGAGCGCAGAACCCGCCGCGCCCATCGCCGCGCCCGCCGCATTGCCGACGGCGTCGGTCGCACCCTTCACATCCAAATCCTTCACCGTGTCAAGAATCTGGTTCGCTCCGTCCAGCCCCATGTCCTTGAGGGCCCCGCTGAAATCCATGAGTCCCTGTCCAAGAGAGTTCAACTGCTTCATGATTGCGTCGGATATCTCGGTCGCGGCCTCGCTCCAGTCGACACCGTTCGACTTGCGGCCGATTCCCGTAAGTTCGATCTTCGTCGGCAGCTTGATCGGCAGCGGCCCCCACTGAACCGTCACGCCGTCGATAAGCAGGTGGTCGATGATGACCTTCTTTTTGGGCTTATCCTCCTTGGCGGCAGGCGCCTCGGCCTCCTTGACGGGTTCGGTCTCCTCCTTGGGTTCGCCGGCCGTCGCCTTCTGCACGTTCTCGAGAATCGCATCGAAGTTGTTCACGCCGTCCTTGCTGACATACGACACGAATACGTCACGTATCGTTATGTCGTTGACGACGATCGTGTCGGAAAGCGTCGAAAGAACTTCAAGTTCGACATTGAGCGAACCGAGCTTGAACGCCTCCTCAGGCTTGTATCCCTCGGGATTGTAGAGCGTCACATCGCCTACGCGCAGCTTTCCTGTGTAGAAGTTGAACCCGAAGTCGCCCAGCCTGAACGCCGTCCCTGTCATCTTGGGAACCGACCCGTTGGCCGCGCTCTTCGCGACAGGTCCTATCCAGAGAGGCAGGGCGAGTACCGCCGCCACCAGAGCCACAACGATCCAAAAGATCGTCTTGAATACGATTTTCACTGCTTTTTTCATTTCAGTTCCTCCACTGTTATTTTGGTGCGGTGTCCCGAACCAAGGGTTTCAACTTCCATGACGTTCGCCATCCAGCGATCGCCAAATTTCTTTATTCTGGTCCCCCAGAGTCTCCTTACAGGCCTGTCGGCGGCGAACTCCTCGGCCTGCATCAGCGCGCCGGTCTTGCGGTCCACCCACACGCGCACAGACCTCTCGCCCTTCTTCATGACGATTACGGCGCACTTCTGCCCGTGAATCGACTCGGCCTCGCGCTCGGCATCAAACGAAAAGTCGTCCCACCACAGATAGTCGAGCGTTATGTCGCTCCATGTGACATCAGTCCCAAGTATGCGACCCTCCTTCTCGAACGGAACAGCCTCGCCCGAGCCGTCCTTCACAACAAGATCGGTCTCGCCGTTCCTGCGGGTGAGCGTGTAGCCATACTCCGCCTGAGAAAAACCTTTGCGGTTTCTGAGGATTATGCGCCCGTCAAGCTCGACATCCGCAGGGATCATCGTGCGGCAGCTCGCCACGAGCTCGGCGGGCGTAGCATTCGTCGCAATCATGAAACTGGCTATGAACGCGATCATTTCAACGACTCCTCCAGCGCCTTGTCCTCCGGGCCGCCCACCTTGCGCCCGGTCTCGTAGTATTTAAGCGCGACAGTCTTCTCGCCGGTCGCCTGCATGACAAGATTCGCCATGTTGTAGTAGGCGCGGTAGTCGCGCGGGTTCGCCTTTATCGCGCGCGAGAGAAGATCATCCGCCTCGGAATAGCCGCCCTCCGTCGCCGCGCACACCGCCATCATGTTCAATGCCGACGTGTCGGCAGGCGACTGCGCCAGAACTTCCGCCAGTTTTTGCTTCGCCCCCGCAAGATCGCCGTCGCCCATCATCAGCCCGGCCTGCATCACGCGCGCCTTGGGGCTTGAAGGATCCTTCTCGAGAAGCGTCGCGATCCTGCCCTCCATCTTCGCGCGAGCCGCCTTGCTCTGAACGGCTTTCTTGCGGGCGCGCTCCTTTTCCATAAACGCGTCCTTCTGGTTTTCAAGCTTAGGAACGCCCGCCGCCGCTTCAGCCGCGCTCGACGGCGCCGCCGCCTGTGAAGAAGCACGTTCCCGCGAACCATCGTCGCCAAGCAAACGCCTGCGCCGCTCTGCAAAGCGCTTTTCCAGCTCGGTCGTGTCCGTCACCGCCACAGCCTTCGCGTTTTCACGCGCCTGCGCCATCAAAAGTGAATCTATAGCCGCGTTCACATAGGCTCGCTTGTTCCTTACGGACGCAAACTCGACGGTAGCGGCGCGCTCCGGATTTTCGCGTTCCACCTTGTCCAGCTCGTCAAGCGCCTTGCGGTATTTCTCTATCGCCTCCGAAATCTTCCCGTCCGCAGCACAGTCCGCAGCGTCGTCGATTGCGGCGGTCGCGTCCTCCATCAGTTCTGAAAGCCTCGCCCTGCTCCTGCTTGAGCTTTCGTCCCCGAAGGGCCAGTACCACGACGCATGAGCCGCGCCTGCGAACGCAACCGCCGCCAGAGTGCAAAGCACCCTGACCGCCGCACGAAACTTTGCCGTCTCAGTTTTCACTTTGGTAAAGCCTTCTTCCTGTTGAAGTGGGTATTATACCAAAAAAACGGCGACCGCGTGCAGCCGCAGGCCGCCACCCGCTTCGGCTCCGGCGACACTTGGCGACCGCAATGGGCCCTCTTCGCGCTTATGGAGGTCAGCGGTCGCCGCAATATTCCCTGAGCACAGGCATTATGGCATCAAGCCATATCTTGTAGCCGTTCTCGTTCGGGTGGAGAAGGTCGTTCATAACCTCTTTCGTAAGCTGCCCCTCCGCGTTGAAGAACCGCTCGTTGAAATCCAGCCATGCAATTCTGTCGCCGTCGGCTAAATTGCGGATTATGGCGTTCACCTTCTCGTTCTGCACTCGTTTTTTGTCGGCGGCGGCGGCCCCGCGAGGGAAGATCGGCAGAAGGAGTATTTTAGACTCGGGGTGCTTCTCCTCTATGATTTCCAAAACGCGCTTGATGCCGGCCGCCGTTTCCGCAGGGTCTCTATCGCGGTTGTTCGTGCCGATCATGACCTGAAATAGTTTCGCCTTGTAGCCCTCAAGCTCTCCGTTGGCAAGCCGCCATATGAGGTGGCGTGTCTGGTCGCCGCCGTAGCCGAGGTTCAGAACGCGATACTTCTTGCGGAGCTCGGCGAACAGTTCACGCCCCTCGCCGCCCTCGCGCTCCCAGCGATGGGTTATAGAATCACCGACCATGACAAGATCGTATTCGACCGGTCCGTTGCCGACGATCTCGTTTCTCTTCTCAAGGGGACGGCCCTTGCCCCACCACAAGAAATCCGGAAATCCGCTCACAGGCTCGGCGGACAGGTTCGCCGCCGTCGAATAAATGCACGGCGCCGACGGCCAGACGGACGGTATCGCCTCGTCCGCCGGAGCAGCGAGAATCTTGTCTATCAGCGGCACAACGGCGCTTGCCCATATTTCATAGCCGGCCGCGTCAGGATGCAGAAGATCGGGAAAGAGTTCGCGGCTGAGGCGGCCCTCACCGTCCAGGAATCTGTCTGTGAAGTCGCACCATACGACCTTGCCGCCGTCGGCGAATTTCGCGATTTCCTTGTTCACGATATTGTTGCGCCTGCGCAGAGGGTCATTCGCGTCCGCCCCGCGAGGGAAGATCGCCGTGAGGATCGTTCTCGCCCCTGGCTGTTTCTCGGCGATCACGTCGAGGATTCGCTTCACGCCGAGGATAGTGTCGACCGGCGGCTCCTCGGCAAACGTGTGGTGGCCTGTATTGTTCGTCCCGATCATGAGAAGGATGCACTTCGCCTCGTAGCCGTCAAGCTCGCCGCCCTCGGTGATGCGCCACAGCACATGCTCCGTGCGGTCGCCGCTTGTGCCGAGATTGAGCGCGGCGCGTCTGCCGCTTGCGAAATACTTCTTCCACTGCACCTTGCCCTTCGTCTCCCAGAAGTGGGTTATCGAGTCGCCGATGAAGACGACCTTCGCGCCGCCGTTCGTGACGGCGCCCATCTTTTCGGCGTGACGCTTCATCTGCCAGCAGGCGGGGTCACCGTCCCACGGCACCGGCGTCACGGCTCGGATGTCGGCAAAAGCGCCGCCGGCAAAAAGCGCGAACGCGGCAGCGGCGAGAGAGAACGACTTGTGGATTGCATTTTTCATAACGATGTCTCCGGTAAAGGCTCAGGATCGGCAGGGCGCAGCAGCAGCGACGGATTCTCCTCCAGCTTCCGCGCGAGCTCTTCAATCTTTTCGGCGGCGGCGTCCACGCTGCGCACTATCGAGCCGACGGTCGCACGCTGCCCCTCGACGAGCGCGTCGACGTTGCGCGCAAGCCGCGCGGCCGACGCCGCGACATCCTGCACGTTGCTCCACACCGACACGAAGTCCATCTTGTTCAACTGGTTCATGGCCTTCGTCGCGGCGTCGGCGAAACCCTCCATGAGCGACGGCGCGGGCGGTATGAGAGGATGGCGCGGCGTCCACGTGAGCTCCGCCGGCGGCGGCGGGTCGTCGAGCATGTTCAGTTCAATGCGCGAAAGCCCGGTGATGCCGCTCGACACCACCGAGGCGCGCAGCCCTCTTGCGACGTATTCGCCTATCGCCTGCTCGACCTCTTCGGGCGGCGGACGGCCGCGCACGCCTATCTTGTGCAGATCAAACGACATGAATATCCTCACGCGCTGCGCGTCGGCCGTGGTGAGATCGCCCGCCTGCAGTCCTTCGAGCCTGATGTACTTGACCTCGCCTATCTTGACGCCGCGGAAGTTCACCGCACTCCCCGCCGAAAGTCCGCTCACGGGTTTGTCGTAGTAGGACTCTATGATCACCTGCGTATCTTTCCCGCTGAAACCGCCAAGATACACGAGCGTGGCGGCGATGGCGACGGCGCCCGCAAGCACGATGAAACCTATTCGCGCATACCTCGGCTTGTTTTCGTTTGACATCTTTATGACTCCCCTCTGTTGAAAAACCTTCTCACAAACTCATCCTCCGAACCGTCCCTCAGCGCGGTCGGCGTCCCGAGCGCTATCATGCCGCGCCGCGCCTTGTCGAACATCGCGCACCTGTCGGCGATCTTGAAAATGCTCGGCAGCTCGTGGGTGACCACTACGAACGTCATGGCTCGCTCGCGCCTCAGGCGCAGCACCAGATCGTCCAGCGCCGACGATGTTATCGGGTCGAGACCGGCGCTCGGCTCGTCTAGGAAAACCACCTCCGGGTCCAGCGCCATGGCGCGGGCGATGGCGATGCGCTTGCGCATGCCGCCGGAGATTTCGGACGGCATTTTCTCCGCCGCGTCCAGAAGCTCGACGTCCGCCAGAAGCGAGCGCGCCTTCTCCTCGCGCGCGCGGCGCTTGAGGCCGGAGAACTCTTCAAGCGGCAGCAGGACGTTCTCCAGACATGTCATCGATCCGAACAACGCGCCGCTCTGATACATGACCCCGATCCTGCGGCAGAGCGCCGCGCGCGTCTTCGCGGTCCACCGCTCGCCGGCGACGGTGAGATCGCCCGCGAGAACAGGGTTCAGCCCGATCATGTGCTTCATGACCGTCGACTTCCCGCAGCCGGAACCTCCAAGAAGCGCGAACACCTCGCCGCGATTCACTTCGAAAGACACGTCTCGAAGGACCACCTCTCCTGGGTAGCCCGCGTCTACATGCTCAAGCCTCACCACCGCGTCGTCCACGTCACACCCCCCAGAAGTGGCATACAACCGCGATGACGCCGTCGGAAACGGCGACCGAGACTATCCCGCCGACGACCGCCGAAGTGGCCGCCACGCCTACGCCGTCGGCGGTCGTCCGCGTGCGCATACCGGCGCAGCACCCTACAAAACCGACGAGCATGCCGAAAAAGGCCGCCTTAGCGAGCCCGAACGTTATCATGAACGTATCCGCCGTGCGCACGACGTTCCCCCAGTACACCGCGCCGGGTATATCCATCATCTTGAGGACGATCGCCCCGCCCACAAGGCCGGCCAGCTCGACGAATATCGTAAGGATCGGCATGGCGAAAGTCGCGGCGAGCGTGCGCGGCAGGACGAGAAACCTCACCGGCGGCAGCCCCATGGTCGACAGCGCGTCCAGCTCCTCGTCGACTTTCATAGTGCCGATCTCGGCCGCGAACGCGCTGCCTGAGCGCCCCGCGAGCACGATCGCTGTCACGAGCGGCCCGAGCTCGCGGAAAAGCCCTATTGCCAGCAGGTCGGCAACATACGACTCGACGCCGAAGGTCCTCAGCGCCGCAGCCGACTCGAACGCCAGTATGAGCCCCAGCAGAAAGCCGATTCCCGTGCATATGGGAAGCCCGTCGAACGCCGCGCGCTGGAACGCCACGAGAAAATCGCGGCCTCTGAAGCGCCCTGGCCTTAACGGCAGCGCCAACGTCTCACAGACAGTCTCGCCGAGCACAGCCAGCGAATCATGGAAGGCCAAAAGGCCGTCCATCCAACCCCTGCCGATGGACGTGAACAACTTCATTTCACCTCTAGCGACTTGAGCGCTGCAAGCGCGGCGTCACCAAACGCACGCGAAAACGCGGCCGAGAAATTGCCGCCTTCGAGAAGAGCCGACGCCTCCGCCTTTGACGAAGCCACCACCGACCTGCCACGCACAAGAGTCATGACCAGCGCGACCGACGCCTCGCGGCGGCCTTCGGCCCGGCAGTCGAGAGCCAGGCGCACGACGGTCGCCTCCAGCGAAAAATCGGCGGCGGCGGAAGAACCCGGCCTCACGACGCGCGAGAAGCGCCCGCTGGCCTCGATCGCGTCGAACGCCGCCCCCCTCATGAGCGAGGCGGGCGCGGCGGCGAACGAGTTGAACGCGTCGAACGCTATCGAGCCGTCGGACCGCATAACCGCAAGGCGCGTCCCGCCGTACGGCGCCAGCACTTCAAGCTGCTGAAGCTTCACCGACGGCGCCGCCGGGTTCGCCTCTTCGGCGGCGGCGGGGCCCGTCCATTCGACTAGCCAGTTCCTCGGCGCCTTCGGCGCGGGACCGAGGCATCCGGCAAGCACGGGCAGCATAAACAATACAATGGCTGGCAGGTTGATTTTCATAGCGCAGATTATATCAAATTTCACGTGGCAGGGCGACGCGGCCTCCGGCGAGGAACCGTACGCGACCCTTCAAACGAAGCGTCATGGCAAGCGACCGCACCTTCTGCGGCGAAAGACCGGTGCGCTCCACAAGTTTATCCTGTGTGACGCCGCCGGTGTCTAGCTCCCTCATCACCATCGCCTCTTCGAGCGACAGCTCAGGCACAGGAGCGACCGGAGCCGCAGGGCTTGACGCGGCGGCGGCCGGCGCATGCCCGGCCGCGCCGTGCGGCCGCCGCAGCTCCTTGGCAGGCAGCAGCGATGAAAGCGCCTCTGCAACATCGTCGGCGCTCCTTACAAGCGTCGCCCCGTCGCGTATGAGCGCGAGACATCCCGCACTGCGCGGAGAATCGACCCGGCCGGGAACCGCCATCACAACGCGGCCGATATCTGCGGCGATGGAGGTCGTTATGAGCGTCCCGCTCTTTACAGGCGCCTCGACCGCTATCACGCCCGACGCCAGCGCGGCGACGACATGGTTCCTCTGCGGGAAAGTCTGCTGATCCGGGTCGCGACCGAACGGAAACTCGCTTACGACCGCGCCGCCCTTCTTCACAATCTCGCGCGCGAGCTCGCGGTTCTGCTCGGGATAGAACCTGTCGAGCGCCGACCCGAGCACACCGACCGTGCGCCCGCCTGCGGTGAGAGCTCCGCGCGACGCCTCGGCGTCGACGCCAAGCGCAAGGCCCGAGACGATGCACCATCCGTTCTGCGCCAGATCGTGTGCAAACCTGGCCGCCTGGTCGAGCCCGTAAGCCGTCGCCCGTCTCGTGCCGACGATCGCGACGGCAGGCTTGGAGAGAACCTTTACGTCGCCTTTCACATACAGCGCCAGCGGATGGCCGCGCGTCTTCTTGAGAAGCGGCGGATACTCTTCGTCGACGGGTGTTACAATCGTCACGCCGTAGCGCCGCGCCTTGGCGAACTCGCCCTTCCAGTCGACTTCACCTCCCTGCCGCGACACCTTTTCGGGATAGCTCTCCCACGCCGCCGCAACATCGCCGCAGCGCTCTGCCAGACCATCGACACCCACGGAGCCTATGCGGTCCGTGAGGTTGAATGCGACGTATGCTTCGCGCTCGGTCACGGCCGCCTCCGGCCCCCCCTTGCAATGCACGGGGGAATTATGGTATAATTTGCGCCTGTTTGAAGCGGCCCCATCGTCTATCGGCTAGGACACGAGCTTTTCATGCTTGGTAGAGGAGTTCGACTCTCCTTGGGGCTGCCATTTTTCTACCCCTGCTGCTGTTCCTTGAGAGCCTGCGAAACGGCGAGCATGCGCTCGGATAGATCCTCGAAGCCGACATCTGCCGAATAGACGTCCTTGTAGTACTGGTAGGCCTTTTCAAGATCGCCCTGCGACTCCGCGCAGAGACCTAGCTGGTAGACGACCTTCTTCTTGAGGTCGTCCATCATCGGCAGCTGGTCGCGCGCCGTCTCAAGCTGCATGACCGCCATATCAGTCTGGCCCTTCCTCATGAAGCACATCGCCAGATAGTACAACGCCCACAGGCGGTCCTTCGGGCTCTTCTGCGCGAGCTGGAGATGTTCGAGCGCCTCGTCGTAGTATTCGTAGGTGAAGTACAGCACGCCGAGCTCGTATCTGAGGTGGAGGTCGTTCGGATAACGCTCGACACGCGCGGCGAGGTCGTCGAAGACGAACTGGTTCTTCTCGCCCTCCAGCTCGGCCGCGCGGTCCTCGTTGCCCTCGGCCTTGAGCGCGGCGATCTGCTGGTCGTAGTACTGCACGCGCGTCTGCGAAAGCATGCGGTCGAGCTCGGGGTCCATCGCGCCCGACGCCTCGATCGCCGCCGTGAGGCACTCCACCGCCTCGGCATAGCGCTTGTTCTGGATGTAGATTCGCGCGAGCGCGCGGCGATAGTTCATGTTCTTCGGCTCGGCCTCGATCTGCTTGATCTTCTCCTGGATGAGCGCCTCGGCGTCCTCGCCGACAACCATCGCTTTGTTGGCCTGGTCGAGCTTCTTCGCCTGCTCCTTGTTGGCGATGAGATTCTGGAAGCCGCCCTTCTTGCCCGCAGTCTGCTCCCAGCCGGCGTTCATCGTCGCCTGGGCCTCGGTGTTCTTGAGAAGCTGCATGACGCGCTGGTCGCCCGGCTTGAGTTCGGCAAGCTTCTGGTAGGCGTCGCGCGCCTTGTCCCAGCGCTTCGCCATCGTGTAGTAGGTCGCGACGCGCTCGAGCAGCGACGGATCCTTGTTGCTGCACTCGTAGGCAGCCTCGACCGATATCGCCGCATGGTCGGCCTTGCCGGCCGCCTCGGCCGCCTTGACCGCCGCCTCGATGTTGTCGGCATCGAGCGGATTCTGGCAGAGCAGCTTTTCGGCCTCGGCCATGGCCTCGACCCCTTTGCCCTTCTTAACCAGGCCCATTATCTTGCCGCGGGCCATCATGTAGCCGAGCTTCGCGCCCAGCCCCGCCTTGCCGTTGTGGCGGAAATTTGCGATCTGCGCGGCTCTCAGAAGCTTGCGCGTTTCGAGAACATCCGGCGCCGCCGACACCGCCTCCATGAGCATATCAACCGCAAGCTCGTACTTGCCGGACTCCAGCGCCTGACGGCCGCGGTTCGTGAAATTCTGCGCCTTCTGTGCAAGATCAACTGCCATATTTACATCTCCTTCGTTAAATCTCTGTAGTGTTCCTCGCGGCCTCGGTCACGGCGTGACGGCCAGCCGTTCATCGGTCCCGAGCGCCTCCAGAACGCCCTTCGCCTTGTAGGTCTTGAGCATGAAATGCGTCGCGGTCGAGAGGACGCCGTCAATCGTCGACAGGTCGGCCGCCACAAAGTGCGCCACGTCCTGCAGGCTCTCGCCCCTCACGAACACCAGGAGGTCGTAGCCGCCGGACATCAGAAAGCACGCCTCGACCTGTTCGAACTTGGCGACCCTCTCCGCGATTTTGCCGAAGCCGCAGTCACGCTGCGGCGTTATCCTCAATTCTATCACTGCATGAACGTCGTTCATCGTATCCTCCTTCACCATTGCACCGCCAGCAGGTCATCCACAATCTGCCGCGCGAGGTCTTCCGCCAGTCTGCCATTTGCGTTGCGCGCCGCCGTCGAAAGATCAAGCCCCGCCGCGTAGACCGTCTCCGCCGTGTAGCGGCGGCCGTCTATGAGCACGCGGCCGCTCAGCCTGTCCACGACCGACACCTCCACCGCCGCCGTGTACCTGTAGTCGGCAAACCTCATGCCCGTCTTGCGGCTGCCGCCGCTGAATGACGAAGACGCGCTCTTTATCACGCCCTGTATCTCGACTGCCGCGTCGTCGGGCCGCGCGATCCTGAACGTTCCCTCGCGCTGCAGTTCGCGCAGAATCTGCCGTGCCGCGAGCGGCCCGAGCTCGGTCGAATCGGATTCGTTGCGGAACACCGGCACGCAAACCGTGCGCAGATTCTCAGGCACGCCGCTTTTCCACGAATAGCCGGTGCGGCAGCCGGCGAATGCCAGCGACGCGACGACAAGAAGCATGACGATTCTTTTCATTGCTGTACACCCTCTTTGAGGCTTTCGACGCGCGCGCGCGCCTCGTCGGCGTGACGGCTGGCGGGATAGTCCTTCAGAAAACGTTCAAACGCGTTGATGGCGCTGCGGCGCGTGCGCGTGCGCGAATCATAGAACTTTGCAGCCTTCCACGCCTCCTCGGCCTCCATCTCGACAGTCTCGTCGAGCCAGCCTTCGAAGTCGGCGCGCACGGCGTCCTCCATGCGCCCGCGAAGCGACTGCCTGAGAAATGACATCGTGTCTCGCACGCGCTCACGGTTGTAGCCGTGCATCTCCAGAAGTTTCATGCGCACAGCCCCCTCGCGGTGGAGCGCCTCGGCCGCCTCGCGCGTCCCCGGATGGAGGCTTCTGAGATTCTCGTATACCTGCACCGCCTCGGTGTATTTCTCCTCGTCCTCGCGCATGGACGCGATCGTGAGCATCGCCTGCGGCGCGAACGACGCGCCCGGCGCTCGCAGGACAAGCGCCTCGTAGGCGCGGCGCACGTCAACCGTGTTCGAAAAGCGGAAGAACATTATCGTCTTGCCCTCCTCGCGCATCAGCTCCGCGACCTTGTACATCGTCGCGGCGATCGCCCCGTAGTCGCAGTCAAGTGAATAGAAGTCGAGAAGATAGCGGTATTCGTTGAATGCGGCCTCGTAGTCAAGGTCATGGTTGAGCAGGAGGTCGGCGTAGGCTTTCTGCGCCTTGACGGCCTCGGGCGACGACGGCCACTCGCGCACGAGCGAATCGTAGGCCTTGCGCGCGGCGCGCCACGACCCCTCGGCCTCGCACCGGCGCGCCCATTCGAGCTGGTCGGCGGGGTTGTCCTTCTTCGGCCCGTTTATGAACGCGAAGAACTTCGGTTCCTTCTTCGACGGCTTGACGATCGATTCCTCGCTGTCGAAGCCGGGATATGCATCGGTGGCGTACCGCGCGTCCGCGCCGGTGCCGGAAAGCACCGCAGCCGGCGCAGCGCCGGGCAGCACCGCAGCGCACGCAAAACCTAGCGTGACAAAAGACCTCTTAAGATTCATGCTCTTATTATACCATACGAGGACGCCGCCCGTCCATACCCTGCGTGCGGCACCGTCACGCGTTCGACGTGTCGTTCAAGGCCCGGAGCACGCTGCCGAGCGAATTGACAAGCTGCCTCGATTCGAACTGGTCGATGAACCCGTCCTTGAGGAAGCCATCGAGCTTTTCGATCACAGTCGCGAACTCGTCGCCGCGCTGATGCTCTTCGAGCCAGCGCTTGACCACGTTCGCCTCGGCCGTGTCCAGCCGCGAATCCTGCAGCATTCCTTTCGTCAGAAGCCAGAATTCATCATGCAGTTCTTTTTGCGTCATCATGCCGACCCTCCTTTTTGTTTTCTGTCATATGCAAAGAGCGGTTATTATACCATAAACCACTGCGACATGTTACGGAGCGGCGCGTCCACACTTGCTCCCAAAATAATTCCAAATTTACCGGAATGCTGCCAGACTAAACTGGAATGCTTCTGCCGCCGGGCCGGGCGCGACACAGAATCACGCAGGAAATGGTATAATATGCACCGAAAAGTTTGGACACAATAAAAAAGGTACGACCGAAATGACGCAACTAGAATTCGCCCGTGCGGGCATCATTACAAAGGCCATGAAAAAAGTGGCCGAATGCGAAAACGTCAATGCAGAGACTGTTCGCGCGGCAGTCGCGTGCGGCGAGGCGGTGATTCCCCTGAACATCAATCACAAGAACGCGAAGCCTACAGGCGTCGGGCGCATGTTCACCACGAAAATAAACGCCAACCTCGGACGCAGCGTGACTCACTCGGGGAAAGGCGACGAGCTCGAAAAACTGAAGGTCGCCATGGATGCAGGCGCGGACTTCGTCATGGATCTTTCCGTCGGCCCTGACGATCTCGCGGCGATACGCCGCGGGATGCTGGATGCGAGCGACAGACCGCTCGGGACGGTGCCGGTCTACGAGACGATTTCAAGGACGGACGGCGAAATCCCGCAGATGAATCCCGCGTTTCTCATCGATGTCATACGGGCCCAGGCCGAACAGGGCGTGGACTTCATGACGCTTCATGCCGGACTTCTCCTGAAGCATATACCGGCCGCGATGAAAAGACGCATGGGAATCGTCTCGCGAGGAGGCGCGATCATGGCCGAATGGATGATGCAGAACAAGTCCGAGAACCCGCTCTACACCCGCTGGGACGAAGTAATGGACATTCTCGCGAAGTATGACGTAACGGTTTCGCTGGGCGACGGCATGCGCCCCGGGTGTCTCGCGGATGCGTCCGACGAGGCGCAGTTCGGCGAACTGGACGTCCTCGGGGAACTTGTCGAGCGCTGCCGCGCGCACGGTGTGCAGGTCATGGTCGAGGGCCCGGGGCATGTGCCTTTCAACCAGATCCAGGCCAACATGGAGCGCGAACAGGAAGTATGCAAAAAGGCACCCTTCTACGTGCTAGGACCGGTGGTGACGGATATAGCGCCCGGCTACGATCACATCGTCTCGGCGATCGGCGCGACTGCGGCGGCGACCTACGGCGCGTCGCTTCTGTGCTACGTGACGCCGGCGGAGCACCTCGGTCTCCCCGACGCGGACGAGGTGCACCAGGGATGCATCGCCTACAAGATCGCCGCACACGCCGGCGACGTCGCCCGCGGGCTTCCTGGGGCGCGCCGCCGCGACGACGAGATGGCCGACGCCCGCGCCAAGTTCGACTGGGACCGGCAGTTCGCCGCATGTCTCGATCCGGCGCGCGCCAGGGCGAGATGGATCAAAACACGCGCCTTCACCGACGAAGCCCACGACGACGACCATTGCTCGATGTGCGGGAAGCAGTTCTGCGCCGTGAGAACATCGCGCAGAATTCGCAAGCTTGCCGACGAACTGAACGCCTGACGCACAGGGCCGCCAGGCACGACGGCGGTCTCAGCCGAAGAACGCCTTGTAAAGCGCTCGAACGGCCAGGTCGCGGTCGGTCTGGCGAATGGCGATCATGAACGAGACCTCGCTCGACCCCTGGTTGACCATCGACATTGATATTCCGGCGGAAGCAAGCGCGAGGCACGCTTTGGCAAACATGCCTGCCGTATAGCACATACCTTCGCCGACGACCATGAGAATAGTAAGGTCTCGCTCGATCGCCACGTAGTCTGGCTCCAGCTCGCGCTTGAGCTCCTGTATGACGCGGCGCTCCTTCTCCTTCGGAAGATTCTGCCCCTTGACGACGACGCACTGCGAATCCACGCCGGAGGGCATGTGCTCGTAGGCGATATGCTCGTTTTCCAGAACCTGCAGCAGTCTGCGACCGAAGCCTATCGCGCGGTTCATCAAATACTTCTCCACGACGATGTTACAAAAGCCGTCCATGGAGGCTATGCCCACAACGGTTCCAGGCACCACGCGGCGCGACTGCACGATCATCGTCCCCGGCTCGGAAGGATGGTTGGTGTTGCGGATGTTGATGGGAATCCTCGCGCGCACGGCCGGGATCACGGCATCGTCGTTAAACACGCCGAAGCCCGCGTATGCGAGCTCGCGCATTTCGCGGTAGGTCATCGTAGGGATGCCTTCGCCGTCCTTGACTTCGGGGACTATCCGCGGATCGACCGGGAACACAGAATCTACGTCGGTGAAGTTCTCGTACACGTCGGCGCAGACGGCCGCCGCGAGAATCGAACCCGTGATGTCGCTTCCTCCGCGCGGGAACGTCGCAACCTTGCCTTCTCTGGTGTAGCCGAAGAAGCCGGGGTATATCACAATTCCCTCGAAGTTGGAAAACGCGCGCGACAGCGTCGCGTAACTCGCAGGATCGAGCGTCGCATCGCCGAACTCGCCCTGAAGGATCATTCCCGTCTCCTTCGGGCTTGCATATCGCGCCTTCTTGCCGCGTGCCGAAAAAGCGACCGCGACGAGCTTGGCGTTGTCGTCCTCGCCGGCCGCCTTCATAAGGTCCATGAACTCCGCGCTGCCGAGCGTCGCGACCTGCGCCAGACGGTCCATGATATCCATCTCGATCTCCCGCACGATCTCCTCGCCGAGCTTGAGCTCGGCCGCCATCTCGGCGTAACGTTCCACCACGGCGCCGTACTGGCGGTCAGTGTTCTCGCCCTTGAGGGCCGTTTCAGCGAGATCGATAAGAAGATCGGTCACCTTAGTGTCGCCCGGGTGCCGCTTGCCGGGCGCAGAGACGACGACGATACGCCGCGAGGGATCCGAAAGGACTATGTCTATTACTTTGTTGAGCTGCGTGGCGTTTGCCAGCGAGCTGCCGCCGAACTTGCATACTTTCATTATTTCGGTACCCCTCTGTCAGATCATCCTGAGCTTGACGGGCTTCGCGCCCACAACTCCGCTCGCCTCTATTTCGGCGAGGGCCTTCTCAAGATCGGCCGCCTTGGCCTCGTGAGTGAGCACGACGACCGGAACGAAACCCGCCACGGCCTTTTCAGCTTTCTGCGACGCGGCCGATATGCTCACACCGTGACGGCCGAGAGTTGTCGCAATCGTGCCGAACGCGCCGGCCCTGTCCGCCACCATGAAACGGATGTAGAAGCTGGAGGCTATCTCGCCCGCCGCGCGCAGCTTCACAGCACTGCTGCCGTAGTCGGGAACGCCACGCGAATAACGCGTCTCGCCGTGCGCCAGGTTGCGGGCGATGTCGCCTATGTCGCCAACGACGGTCGACGCCGTCGGCGCGCGGCCCGCGCCGCGCCCGTAATACATCGTATAATCGCTCATGTCGCCCTTGACCCACGCCGCGTTGAACGCATCGTTCACGCTCGCAAGCATGTGGCTCATCGGCACGAGCGTCGGCGCGACCGCCACCTCGACCTCGTCGCCATCGCGGGCGACGCGGGCCAGGAGTTTGATCCTGTAGCCGAAATCCGCCGCATACTTCACATCGTCACCGGCGAGATTGCGTATTCCCTCCACCTGGACATCGGCGACCTTCGGCTGGAAGCCGTAGGCAAGCGCCGCGAGGATGCACGCCTTGTGGGCAGTGTCGAACCCGTCGATGTCGAGCGAGGGATCGGCCTCTGCGTAACCGAGGCGCTGCGCGTCCTTGAGAACCTCGTCGAACGGCAGGCCTTCGTTCTCCATGCGAGTGAGGATGTAGTTGCAAGTTCCGTTGAGGATGCCGTGGATGGACTCTATGTCATTGCCCGCGAGTCCCTCGCGCAATACGCGTATGATCGGTATTCCGCCGCCGACCGACGCCCCGAAGTAGATGTCCACGCCGTTCTTAGCCGCCGTGTCGAATATCTCGCGGCCGTATTCGGCGAGAAGCTTCTTGTTGGCCGTCACGACGCACTTGCCCGAATTTAGCGCGTTCAGCACGAAGGCTTTCGCGACACCTGTCCCGCCGATCGTTTCGACGACGATCTTCACCTCGGGGTCGGCGATGACGCTTTTCGCGTCTGTAGTGAGCACTCCGTCAGGAATGGCCACGCCGCGATCAGTGACGATGTCAAGGTCGGCGATTCGACGCAACACGATATCCACGCCAAGGCGTTTCGCCATGACGTCGCGATGCTTGAGAAGTCCGTCGGCCACTCCGGCGCCCACGGTCCCAAAGCCCAGGATTCCAACACCAATCTGCTTCATCTGCTTCCCTCTCGTAGAATTGCGTATTTTACTATTATTTACCCTGCGCCGTCAACTGCCGCGCACACGCTGGAGAACCGACTTGAGCGAAGCCCACATCTCCTTCTTGATCTTCTGCACCGCCGGCGTGACGGTTGAGAAGCGCAGTATGTAGGCAGGCGAATAGGTCACAAGCACATTCGGCGAAAGCTGCGTCGACACCCACTGGCCGGGCGACGCATTGACGCCGGGAAGCCATTTTTTAAGGGCCAGACCGCCAAGAACGATGTATGCCTTCGCCTGCGGAGCAGGCCCTTCGCAAACCACCGGAGCCGTCTCGAGAGTCCTGCCGAGCGCCGCGGCGATCTTCTCCATCATATCATTCCCGGCGGATGTGAGCGGCCGGTCGTGAAGGAAGACAAAGTCCAGAATTCCGCCGCCGGACGTGCGCACGGGCGGCCGCGTCGGCTGCGGCGCGGGACTTGCGGGCGAAGGGCGCGCCTCCTGACGCGGCGGCGCTGCCGGAGCGGGCGCGCCTGCCCCGGACGCGAGAAGCGAGCGGTCGCACTCTACTAGACGAACGCCGAGCTCGCGCTCAAGCGCAAGCTCGGCCTCCAGCCCTTCAAGTATGTGCTCAAGCGCCGTCACGCCTTCTTGGGCTTGTTGAATCCGTAAGGATTCTTCTTCTGCCAGCGCCACGCGTCCTCGCACATCTCGTCAATTCCGCGTTCAGCCTTCCAGCCGAGCTCGGCGGCGGCGAGCGATGGATCGGCCCAGCACTCGGCGATATCGCCGGGACGGCGCGGACATATCTTGTATGGGCCCTGCCGCTTGGACGCCTTCTCGAACGCCTTGACGATCTGCAGCACCGAATAACCGTGGCCTGTGCCGAGGTTGTATATCTTGAGACCGAGCTTCGGCTCGCGCTCAAGCTTCTCGATCGCCTTGAGATGTCCAATGGCAAGATCGACCACATGGATGTAGTCGCGCACGCCTGTGCCGTCGGGCGTAGGATAGTCGTTGCCGAAAACGCTCAGCTCGGGCAGACGGCCTACTGCGACCTGCGCCACGTAGGGCAGAAGGTTGTTGGGGATGCCCGCAGGGTCTTCGCCTATGAGACCCGACTTGTGCGCGCCGATGGGATTGAAGTATCTGAGAAGGATGACGTTCCACTCGGGGTCGGCCTTCTGGACGTCTTTGAAGACCTGCTCCATCATGAGCTTGGTCCAGCCGTAGGCGTTGGTGCAGCCGGGCGTGGGGAAGTCCTCGCGTATCGGCACCGAGGCGGGATCGCCATAGACCGTCGCCGAACTGGAGAACACTATGTTCTTGCAGCCGTGCTCCGCCAGGCACTTGAGAAGCGTGAAGGTTCCGCCGAGGTTGTTCGCGTAGTATTTGAGCGGTATCCGCGTGGATTCGCCGACGGCCTTGAGCGCGGCAAAATGGATCGTGGCGTCGAAGTGTCCCTCTTTGTCAAGAACGGCGTTGAGCTTCTTTTCGTCGCGTATGTCCACCTTGTAGAACACAGGCGCCTTGCCGGTTATCTTCTTGACTCTGGCAAGCGACTTCCTGGAGCTGTTGCAGAGGTTGTCGACTACAACGACCTCGTGGCCCGCGCCGAGAAGCTCGACCACTGTATGGCTGCCGATAAAGCCGGCGCCCCCCGTCACTAGAATCTTCATCTCTCGTTTCCTTTCTTGTGTTTGCTGGATATTATACCATATTGCCGTGCGCGCGGAGACGCCGTGCTAGTAGTCCAGCTGGCTGGACCCTATCGTCTCGCGCAGTATCGAGTCGCCGGGAACCGCGACCGGCGGCACCGCGACGACCGCCGACATGAGATCGGCCAGCATCGCGGCCTTCTTCTCGCCGGGAACCTTGAGCTTGACCATCTCCAGAAGCCCGGCGACATACGGCTTGAGCACGCAAAGCTCATACTCCAGCGCCGAATCGAACTCCACGTCGGCGTCGCCGCGAAACGGATTTATCCACTTCTCTTCGCCCGCAAGAACCTTCGGCCACATGCGGAACGTCTCCACCGGGCTCATCTTCCGGAACTGGTTGTCGCGCACGAGCCGTCTCAGAAGCCGCGCATCGGCCGACCTCAGTCGCGTCTTGAAGAAAAGCTCGGGCTGCGTCTTCGGCTCGACGAACACGCGGTACTTGCACATCTCGGGCACGTCTTTCGTCAGGCACGGATTGAGCGCGTGAATGCCCTCGAGCACGATGTAGCCGTTTCTCGGCATGCTCATAGTCCCCTTGTCGTCGAACCCCTCGTGCTTCACGAAATCGAACCGCCTCGGATGTATCTCGCGACCCTCGAGAAGCGCATTCAGGTCGGCGGCAAGGCGCGCCGCGTCTACCGCCTCCACGGTCTCGTAGTCAAGCTCGCCGTTCTCGTCGCGCGGGTTGCGCGCGTCACCTACAAAATAGTCGTCGGTCGAGAAATGCGTCGCCTCGGCGCCGTTCACCCTCAGCTGCGTGCAGAGGCGTTTGGCGGTCGTGGTTTTGCCGGCGGAACTCGCTCCCGCGAGAAGTATGAGCCTCACCCCCGGGCGGGCGGTTATATCGTCGGCTATCTTCGAGAGCACCTTGCACTGGCGCGCCTCGCAGACGCGTATGAATTCATTGAAACAGTCGCTTTCCGCAAGCGCGTTGAGTTCGTCGATGGTCATGCTGGACGCCTCTCCCTGTCGTTCACGGCGCGTCGAGGTCCAGCCCCGAGCCGGTCGATTTGCGCTCCTTGCCGCCGAAATAGAACTCCTGCCCCGTCGCGTCCATGACGCTGCGCCACATCTCGCGGTCGGTGCGTATCTTCTGCCGTTCGATCGTCGCCAGCCGTATCGGCACAAGGGCGAACGTCTCGCCGAGATTGCCGACGACGCAGTTGGTGCGGCCCGCCATCGCGGCGTGCACGGCGTTTCGCGCCAGCATGTAGCAGCGTATCGCGTCGGTCCCCTTCGCCGGACAGCTCCTTATCGTGTAGCTCGGGTCGAAGTATTTTACGGACGTCTTTATGCCGCGGCTTTTCATGTGGCATTCTATCGCGCGCTTGAGGAACTCTCCTATATCCTTTTTAAGGATGTTGCCCGACGCGTCGCGCACATCGGGGATATCCTTGAAAAGCTCCTGCCCGGCGCCTTCCGCGACGACGATGACGGCATGGTCTTTGCCCGCGGCGAAGCGGTTCTCCAGCGCGGAGAAAAGTCCGTTCGGTCCGTCAAGGGTGAAAGGGCTTTCCGGCACAAGGCAGAAGTTCACGACCGGATTCGACATTGATGCATACGCGGCGATGAAGCCCGAGTCGCGGCCCATGAGCTTCACAAGGCCTATACCGCCGGGCGTCCCCTTGGCCTCGACGTGCGCGCCGCGGATGACGTTCGCAGCCTCGGCGACCGAGGTCTCGAAACCGAAACTGCGGCCGACGAACATAAGGTCGTTGTCGATCGTCTTCGGTATGCCGACGACGGATATCTTGAGCCCGCGCTTTTTCACCTCTTCTGCAATATCGGCGGCGCACCTCAGCGAACCGTCGCCGCCGATGCAGAAGAGGATGTTGATGTTCATCCTCACGAGCGTGTCCACCATCACGTCGGCCGGCTGCTGCCCGCGGCTGGAGCCGAGTATCGTGCCGCCGATCTCGTGAATCGTGTCGACCACGTCGGGGTCGAGCATGATGGGTTTGTAGCCGCATGCAGGATTGAGGCCCGCGTAGCCGTAGCGGATGCCGAATATCGTCTTCACGCCGTAGTCGTAGGTAAGAATCTCGACGAGGCCCTTGATGACGTTGTTCAGACCGGGGCAGAGGCCGCCGGCGGTGACGATCCCGACGCGCGTCCAGCTCGGGTCGTGGAAAATCTTCGGCTTGGGCCCCGCGCGCTCGAAAGTGGGCTCGCGGCCGAGAAGTTCCTTGAGGCGCTTGTAGAAAGACCTGTTCTCGGTTATGAAGATGCGTTCGTCATCCTTGACGAATTCGTGCTTGCGTACTGGCGAGTCGATCTTGCAGTCGCCGAGGCGCTCTATCTCGAACGAGTACTTTTCGGGCGAGGAAATGATCTTCTCAAGAACATTGGTCATGATGTCTGCTCCTTGGGCTGTTGTCGGCGGTTCTTCGCCGCATAGTGGAAGTAGAGCGAAAGATCGGTGGAAACGAGCGCCATATCGACCAGATACACCCAGCAGAGCCACAGTTTAGAGCCGTCGACCAGATGCGAGGCTATCCCGCAGCAGTATCCGACGATGACAATCACCATGAACATAGGGCTCTTGCCGTCCACGCGTTTTGCGCGGTACGTTCTGACTATCGCGAACGGCCATGAAAAGCCGAAAGCGAACAGCATAGCAAACTCCAGAATCTCGCTCAGCATGAAGTATATTATACCAAATCTGCAGCGACCGTGCCGCGCGGCGCGTGGCAGGCAGGCTTGAGGCAAAGGTCAGGCAGGCTTGAGGCAAAGTCCGGGCAGGACTTCGCCAAAGCGTGGGCAAGACTTGGGCAAAGCTTGGGCAAGACTTGTGCAAATCTTGGGCAAGACTTTGGCAAAGCTTGGGCAAGACTTGTGCAAAGTGTGGGCAAGACTTTGGCAAAGCTTGGGCAAGACTTAGGGAAAGTCTTGGAGAGCGGGGGCTCTCACGGGTGTGTGCTGCCGTTGGGGCTGAGCCCATGGGGCCCGGCGGGGTCCCCTCCGCCTACGACTTTTCCATTTGCGGCAGGGGTCACCAAGACACAAGCTCGTAGTCGCCCGATGCGTACTCACGCGATGAACCGTCAAGCCAGGTGACCGTCGCCGTGCTTCCCTTCGGAACCGAGAATCGCCATGTGAGACTGCCGTCGTCGCCGTACTGCCATGCGCTGCGTATCGTGCCGAAATCAGTGCGGTACGATGCGGAACACGACCCGAGCCTGCGGTCTGGATACGGCCTCAGGCGGAAATGACGCCAGCCGCCTTGTTCGGAGTCAGGGCGCATTCCCGCCGCCGCCGAGAACAGCCATTCCAGCACGCATCCGTAGGCATAGTGGTTGAAGCTGTTCATGCCCACCGGGCCAAATCCCTTCTCCTTCGTATATCCGTTCCAGCGTTCCCAAACCGTCGCCGCACCCTGGTTGACAGAATACAGCCAGCTCGGAAACGCCTCCTGCAGCAGCAGCGAATACGCCAGCTCCGGAGCATTCGCCTCGAACGTAAGCGTCGGCAGAAGGATTGCAGTGCCGAGAAAACCGGTCTGAAGGCGGTCGCCATGCGCCTTTATGTTCTCGATCAGGTCGCGCTTCGTCGCCTCGACCGCCGCCTCCCCTCCGCAAAGGCCGAGCTTTAGCATGTAGAGGTCGTTGCACTGCCCCTTGTATTCGTCCTTGATCGTTCCGTCCGCCCCCATGTACGCCGCCGCGAACGCCTTGCGCAGCTTCGCCTCCTCCTCCGCATAATGACGCGCTGCCACAGCCCTTCCCGTCGCCGCCGCCATCTCGCGCATGAGCATCGCCACCCACACGCGGAAGTATGCCTTTAGCGGCTTTATCTGACGCTTGTCCATCGCGTCGCCGGAGAGGTCGTCCTCCAGCCTGACATGGTGCTCGAACGCAAGCCAGTCGCCGTGGTTGATGCCGTACGGCTCTTCGCTGCCTTCGAGGAACTCCATGTAGCGCACCATCGACTCCCACGATTCGTCTATGAACCTGCGCTCCCCGTACCACTTCCACAGACGGTAGGGTATTATCACCCCGGCGTCCGTCCAGCCCGCGCTTCCGTGTTCTTCAAAGACGTGACGCACGTTCGGGACGAAGCACTGATAGCAGCCGTCGATGCGCTGCGCGTCGCGCAGGTCGGCGAGAAACTTGCCGAGGAACTCCCTCGTGTCGGCAAGGTACGCCGCGCTCTGCATGAACACCTGCGTGTCCGCCGTCCAGCCAAGGCGCTCGTCACGCTGCGGACAGTCCGTCGGCGACGAAAGGTAGTTCGAGAGCATTCCCCAGCGCACGTTCGCGATGAGTCTGTTGACCTTGGCGTTACCGGTCACGATGCTCCCGCGCTCCATCTCCCGCGTGACGGACGAGACGGGCGTGGAGCGCCAGCGCCTGAACACGACCGGCCCCGTCGCCGTGACACCAACATAGCGGTAGCCGAAGTACGTGTAGCGCGGCATGTACGACTGCGCCCCGTCCTTCAGCGTGTAACGAATCCCGGCGTATGCGTCGCGCAGGGAGGCGAGGTACGGCGTCCCCGCCGGGCCGTCGTTGCCGCGCGACTTCTCGCCGAGCGACTCGTTCAGCATCTCGGACGTCCGTATCTCAAGCTCCGTTCCGGCTCCGCCCTCCACCTCGAACGACGGCACGGCGGAGCAGTTCTGCCCGAAATCGACCACCAGCATCTCGCCGGACACAAGCCGGATTTCTTCTCCGTCCCCGTATCGCCTGACGACCTTGGCGATGCCGAACGCATCCTTCGACGCACCTTCCGCACCCTTGACGACGTACGCTTCGCGCGGCTTCAGCGCGAGGTCTTCGCGCAACGCCACCTTCGCCGCCGCCGGACGGAACTCCCCTTTGAACTCCGTGTTGCGGCGGACGCCCTTCAGCCCTTCCACCTTGCGCCGGGCGTCGTACGTCTCGCCTTCGTATATCCCCGCCGAGATGACTGGGCCCGTGTAAGCCGCAAGCCAGCTCTCGTCCGTGCCGACCGTCTGCACCGAGCCGTCGTCCAGCTCAAGCCGCAGCTCGCCGCGAAACGCAACTTCCTTTCCAAGTTGCCAAGGGGACTTCACGCCTTCGGCCACCCTCATCATCTGGTCGCACCACCATCCAGACGTAACGGTCGCAGAGAGGACGTTCGTCGCCCCCGTCCTTATGTCGAGGCTGTCCGTCACGTCGTATGAATACACATGGCGGCACTTTCCGCACTCCGTGACGCCCGGCTTCAGGAAGTCGTCCCCGACGCGCCGCCCGTTGGCGAATGCCTCGAACACGCCCTGCGCCGTCACGTCCCACGTAGCGCGGCTGACCGAACCCGCGTTTGTGAACCTCCGCTCGAACACCGCCGCCGCGCCATCTGTGGGCGCCTTCTCCAGCGGCGAGACAAACGTCGCCGCCGCCGCAACTGCGGCGACAAGCGACGCGCTCAAACAACACATCCACCTCATTGCAACTGTCCCTTTGCTTGTTTTTTGATGACGGCATTACATCATATCGCCAACACCGTCGGCATAGCCTATAACAATTGTGCCTGTTTTATACCGCCGCTGTCCGTCACTGCCATTCATCGGCAATTCATAGACAGGCGTACCGTCGATTTTGCCCACCGAAATGAACACGTCATATTTGCCAGATGGGAACGTCGGCGCTCCGAAGCGTCCAAGGCGGAACTTTGCCGCATGCGACTTTACTGCTTTAGGCAGCAACCCTTTAAGGTTACAGTCGCCATCAGCGAGAACGGCAAGGATACGCCCCTTCTCGTCCTTGATCGTCAAACACGGCCAGGCGTCGCGGTAACACGGCGCGACGCCGCCATTCACAAACGTGAACAAGACCTCGAACGTGTCGCCATCCTTGCCGACCGTCACAATATCCGGCCATGTCACGGACTTCGGAACGAAGCGATATCCGAGACGCCGCGCAATCTTCTCAAATGCCTCGCGGTTTTTGTCCAGCAGTTTCTTCGGGTCGCCGTGGATCGACATGTAGCTTGCATGATGCTCTTCGACCGACCTGACCAGAAGTTCAGGAGACCACGCGCCGCGCTTCACGCTTCCTTCATAGTGTTCATGCTCCAGAACGACAGGCAACGTTCGCCAGTAGCGCTCAGCCTGGTCTGCATGGTACCATGACCTAGGCGGAGGTTCTACAAGAATTGAATCATCGCGCCAGCCAACGCCCTTGGAACGCGCATAGTCTAAAATGGGATATTTTCCAGTCTGGTTGGCGTTGCCGTCGATGTCATCGGACAGAATGAGCTGCGTCCGCTTGAAGTACTTGCGCCACAAGTCAATATGTCGCGAAATATCGACCGCGCGCTTTTCTTCCGGCACCTGGCTGGAGCCGAAGGTATGTCCCTCGCCCCAAAGCCCGTATGAGCCGATGTCAACGAATGCGACCTCGGGGCGTCCGTCATATCGCGCAGCGACGGCGGCGATGAACTTATCCAGTTTTTCAAGAAACACGGAATCGCCAAAATCCGGATCCCACGGCAGCGTCTTGCCATCGGGAGTGCGAATCGGCCCTTTGCCTGCCCAAAGCCGGTAGTGTTTGCCCTTCGCGCCTGCGTCTTCCACCCATTTCGGCGTGGCGTAGTACATCCAGTCCTCCGAACAGGTGAAACGCAGGGCTATCTGACCGCCCTTGGCTATCCAGCGCTGGGCCGGCGTGTCGATGGTTGCCCAGTCGAACACGCCTTCTTCCGGCTCGATCATGCTCCACGGCAGCCGCAGATAGCACACGGAGCATCCAGGAAACCATGTCATGTCGTCGCCCGGTTCAACTCTGGAACCATACTCATGTGGCACATTGGAGTAATAGTGCATCGTCAGCCCCATGTCAGGGTTTGTCAGCACACGTCCGTCATCCACACCAAGAAATGTCGCCGTGTGTGCAGCCGTTGCCACCATGCACAAACACGTCGCTGCCATTGATTGTATCGTTTTCATCTCGCATTAGCCCCTGTCAACAACAACATCATCATTCTCCTACGGCGCGACGGATAATAGCCGCGTGGGCGGTCTTTAGTGTTTCGGGATGGTATTTGAGAACTTTCCGGTCATAGGTAAGAAGACCGTTTGACTCAAACTCAACGTCCGTGCTCTGCGTGTAGATAGACCCGCCTAGTCCTTTTTCGGCCAAGTCACCGAGTTTGTCCATAAGACCGAGATACGTTTTCTCAATGTCTTTCGATGTCACAAGTCCGCCAAACTCGCCGAGGAAGGGAACCCGACGACTGTTCACGGGCGGCATTGCCGGACCGGGATAGTAATGGTAATCCACGACATCCGCCGCCTCGCATAATCCATCCGGGAGATGAACGGTTGTCAGCCGCGTCAGCTTTTTCGGAGCATCTGCCGGATCAAGGCATTCGCCCCCCTCGAAGTCGTTCCAGCCAGACGGACCATCGACAAGACGGGACGGATCATAACGCTTGATGAAATCCAGAGTAGTGTGGGTCAAGTTCTGGCCGTGCTGCCCCCATCCCTCATTGTAGGGAATCCACATTACGACGGACGGAACCTTCATAAGCAAGTCCATTATTCCCTTGACTTCCTCTCGATAAAGTCCATATCCCTTGACCGAGTCGGCATGAAACGGGGCTATGCAGTCTGCACCACGGCTAGGCATGTCTTGCAGGACCAGAAGACCGATTCTGTCGCAGAGCGCGTAGTATCTGAGCGGCTCTACCTTGATGTGCTTGCGCATGGCGTTGAAACCGCATTTCTTCAATGTCTGTATGTCAAACTCCATCGCCTCTTCGCTTGGTGGAGTGAGCAACCCGTCTGGCCACCATCCCTGGTCCAGCGTTCCCATCACGTAATATGGCTTGTTGTTGAGGAAGAATCGCAGCACGCCCTTTGCGTCGCGCCGCTTCTCGAACTTGCGCATCCCGAAGTAGCCCTTTATATCGTCCTTGCCGAACCTCGCCGTGAAATGGTAGAGTGCCGGCGATTCCGGCGACCACAGCGAAACGGGCGCGGGGAGTCGGAATGTGACCGGCACGCCGGGACGGAATGTCCCGCGCAGAGACATTGGATAAATCTCCACGACACCTTCCTCTCTGTCTCCGTACACGAGTCCGTCGACATTGAACGTCAACGTGACTTCGCCCTTGTCTATGTCGGTGTCGACCTTGTAGTCTGCGATGTGCTTCTCCGGCACAGTCTCAATCCAGACCGTCTGCCACATGCCGCTTACGCGAGTGTAGAAACATGTGCTGGACTTGAACGCCTGCTTGCCGCACGACTGCACATAGTCCTCCGTCGGATCCCACACGAGAATGGTCAGCGCATTTACGCCCTTCCTGGCAAACGGCGTCAGATCGACCGTGAACGGCAGATGCCCTCCCTCGTGAATCGCAACTTCGTCGTGTCCGAGATAGACGATTGCCCTAAAATCAACGGCCCCGAAGTGGAGAAGTATTCTTTCGCCCGGTCTTGGGTCAAGTTCCACGTCGCGCGTGTACCAGAGATATTCGTCGGGATTTAGAAGCCGCCCTCCGCACATTGAGAGCGGGGCTTCCAACGCAAAGGGAACACGTATTTTGCCGTCCCACTTCGCAGGTCGCCCCGGAGTGTTTGTCACCGCCGTTATCGCGTAGTCCCAGTCGCCGTTCAGACAAGTCCAGTCATTGCGCACCATCTGCGGACGCGGGTAGTCGCGCAGACAGTTCTCGCTCGTGACCTTCCCGCCCCACGGCGTAGGTGGAAACGCCGCCTCCGCAACTACGGCAATGCATGCTATGGCTAGCATGCTTGCAAGTCCCTTCCGCATATTCTATCCCCTAAAGTTTAGTGGATCGAGATGATCATTCCTCGCTTTGCCGCGTAGAGGATGCCGCCTTCAACGGAGAGCGTGTAGCTTCCGCCCTTGCCACCTTCTACCGTGGCTTTCGCGTTGCTAAGCGTACCAGTGAGCGTTCCGACCTTCGCGACGGCAATCCTGCTGATATCCACACCCGCCGCGTTGCGAATGTTCAACGTAATGCCGCCATCGACAGTGAGTGTGCCGATTTCAAACGGCGTCGCCTGCGTTGCGGAAACGTCAAGACCCGCACCATCCTCCAGTTCAACAGCCGTGACCTTGCCAGCACCGCCGATAAAACCTTCCTTGACGACTACCGCCGTTGAAATGGTGTTCTCCGCGTCAAGCCGCAACGCGCCCGCGCCCGTCTTGCGCAAAATGCCGCCGCCCGAAACGACGCCAGCGACGTCAAGCACCTTGCCCGCATCAATTTCGAACGTGCCGCCGTTCGTCTTAACCTCGTCGCCAGCGACGCTTCCCGCCGCATCGACATTCACGCCGGTAGCTGCCGGAATCGTGTACGAGTCCTGAACCCAGCAGACTCCGTTGGACTTGAAGTGGATCGCCGACGCGCTGCCGACAGCCGCAGCGTTGGCGAACACCGTCTTGATGCACCAATGCGCAATCTGCCATTCACCGGAGAAGTCCGCATTGTTCCCGTTTAGATGGAAGCGTCCAAAGCGGCCTTCCCGCGGCGAATGGTCTGCATCGGCACCGGGGTTGTAACGCATCTGGACGATGCCACTGCCGGATATGTTGGAGTCAACGTAAAGCGGACGATAGTCTGGATTCTGGCCCTTGTTCACTTCAAGCGTCATTAACACAGGCTTGGTTGCCGCATCCAATACTGTGATGTTGCCGACAAGCCTGTTGCCATTGTTGCGCGTAGCGTTTACAATGCAGCCGCCGTAAAGGCGCAGGTCGTTGACGGTGACCTTGGCCTGCTGTACGCTGAACGTGCCGCCATCAAGAATTGCGAGCGAAGTTTTCGGGAACGTCCCCTCTTTACCATCAGGCGCACGAAGCTGCTTGTCGGCCGGCACAAAGTACGCGGCATCGGCATGGGGAACACTTCTATCGCTCCAACGTCCACCCGTGAGGAACGACGATCCTTTGGCGTCGTTGCCGCCGGCGTCCCTGCCGTTCAGACACACGAACTTCTTCGGCGGCGTGTACACGAGGTAGGTCTTGCTGTCAGCCGTTTCAATCGAGAAAGTGCCTCCAAGTATGTACGGGCGTATGAAGTCTTTCGCAGAATCCGCCGTCGCGGTGAAGTCGTCCGCCGTCACGCCCGCCGTGCCGAGGTTCGCGGCCGTCAGGATCCGATGTGAACTCGAACCGGCAAGATCCGAGACGAGGGTGTCGTTGGCAATGTCGTTGTCGTTGAAGTCGATGCGAATCTTGCCGCCCGAACGGAGATTGTTGACGAGGCTGCCATTGATTGTAATCAAACCGCCACGCAACGCCCGGGCGATGTAAGGAGGATTGTCTTCCGTCTGCTCCAGCGTCAGCGAAGCATAGGTCACGTTCTCTGCGCCTGGATTTACGTAGGAAGCTGACTGGAGCGTGATCGGTCCAACGCGGCAGTCAAGAACCGTCCGCAACATTGACGGCTGAGTCACGACGATTGGAATCGCCGGATTGTTGTAATTTCCTGACAACTGCAGAAGTCCGTTGTTCACCTGTATGCCGTCAATTTCGGTAATCGACACTTGGGCAAGGGCAACGCGCCGCAGATGGATTCCTTCAACGCCAGAATTGCCGATGGTCAGCGTTCCCGTACCCGTTATCGTTGAATTGCCTCCGATTTGCAGACCGATGTTGTTGCCATCCTTGCTGTACACGCCAAGCTGTCCGCCATTGTCGAGCGTAATTGCCGCGCCAGACAGGGAAACCATGCCGCTTCCACCGCCAAACAGCTTGCCGCCATTCGTAAGCGTGATGTTTGGCGACGAGCCAAAGGCGTTGTTGTTGTAGCCGACGAGACAAACGCCGTTGCCGGCACTCTCGACTTCGATGGAACCGGCATAGCCAGAATTGTTGCCAGCAAAGTGCGTGTAGAACTGCGCGCCCGTTGAGTCGGTTTCATCGCTGTGCATGACCTTGATGCCAGTACCGCTCGCGCCGGAAATGCTTGACTCGACATGAGTATGGCGCACACCGTTGTTGCCGGATCCAATGAATATTGACGGTGCGGACGGTTTGCCGTAAACCTTTATGGCACCCTTGAGCGTCTTTCTGCAGCTGCCGTCACCCTGCGTGATCATGGCGTTGTAGATGCGCAGGTCGGCAATGGTCAACTTGCTGCCCTGTCCCTTCAGCAGCAGATTCGCGCCGCCGTCAAGAGTGAGCGAATCGCCTCTGAATGTGTTGTCCGAGTTTTTGACGTCTGGTGAACGGGTGTTTAGTTCGTTGTTGACGAGGTAATTCTTGCCCGCCACAGGCGCACCGCCAGGAAAGTTATCGCCATTGATGACTGAACTCTTCCCAACAGCATCCGTCGCAGTCTGCACGACGTATCCCGTCGTGTCGGTGATTGATGTCGTGTAGGCAAGTGCCGTCATCGACACCGCCGCGCATATCATTATCAATAGTTTTTTCATTTTTGTTTTTCCTCCATTCAAGATTCATTACGAAACGGGAGAATCCCCGTTGGGTTCCGGTGCCGGCGTGGGTTCAGGCTCAGGGTCGGGCGTATCGCCTTTGCGATGCTTGGCCTCGGACGCGACGCGCTTGAGGTCTTTAATGATGCCGGTCACCTTCTCGATGGCCTCGGCGGCCTTGGCATTGTCTGGGTCGAGCATGGCGACAGCATTGACGCGCTGCGAGGCCGTCATGAGCAGGTTCGCGACGGTCTTGCGCAGTTCGGGTGTCGTGCCCTCGGCCTTCTCGGCTTCGCGTTCGCCGGTTACGCAACGTTTAGAGGCAACTGGGGGGAGGGGGATTCCGTGCAAGCGCACTACGCGCATTTTACGCGCGTTACGTGCAAGGCTCTGGAATGTGGCGTTCACGATACGAATTATACCACAACTGTCCGCCGTGTTTCAAGTGGGTGCGCAAAATTTTCAGCCGAGGATGGGCAAAGCGCGGGCAAGGCGGCAGGACGGCCGCCCGCTC
>DGVK01000140.1:0-16674 GCA_002395905.1 Verrucomicrobia bacterium UBA4286
TGCTGGAATCCCGACGCCGACGTGGAGGCGATTCTCGCAGAGCACCACCGCCTTATGTTCGGTTCTGCCGCAAAGGAGATGGCGGAGTTCTTCGATATGCTTGAGCAGTGCTGGATGAAAGTCGTTGCGAAGCCGTACGACACGCCGCTCGGACCCGGCGTATGCGAGGCGCCGACGGAGGAGAAGCTGCGCGGGGAAATCTATTCGTCGGAGGTGCTGTCTCAGCTCGTGTCTCTCGTCTCGTTGGCGTCGTCTAAGGTCGCAGAAGGGTCGATTGAAGCGCGTCGCATCGCGCTCTTTGGGCGGGAGTACCTTGAACCGTTGTGCCGCAGGTTTGGCGGCGCGTTCGGTGAGCGCGCCATACCGTGCGAACCGGTAGGGACGGCGCCCCGCGCCGTCCGCGTTGGCCTTCTTGCCGACATCCACATTGGCGACGACAACGACAACTCCGACTTAAAGCGCGCATTGCGGATTTTCGACGCGAAAAAGGCAGATGCCGTGATCGCGGCAGGCGACTTGACCGACTTTGGCCTTCTTTCGGGACTCCAGGACGTTGCCGCCGCGTGGAACGAAGTGTTCCACGGTTCCCGCCGTTCGGACGGCGAACCGGTTGTCCGCCTTTTCCACTACGGCGACCACGATACTGCGCTCAACTTCAAGGTGCGCCAGCGCGAGGTGGTCGAGAAGGGGCGTTGGGCGGACTACATCCCGCACATCGGGCCAGACGTCGCCTGGGAGCGGGTGTTTGGCGAAAAGTTCGAGCCGGTCGTGCGCCGCAATGTGAAAGGCGTTGAATTTACGCTAGTGCATTTCCTGCCAGAAGATGTCAGCATGAAGTCTCCACAGCTGATCCCGCCGCAAGGTTCGGCCTGGCTTCACGTCTTTTCGCAGCACCGCGCGTATCGCGGGCTGTTCGCGCGGTCCGGCTGCGGAGACGAAGTCTCGTGGGACGACGGTGCGTCGCTCGCTTTCCTAACGGATAATACTATCGCCGTGTGCGGACACGCCCACATTTCCGCCACCAATGCCACTTCGTTCGTGGCGGGAGGCGGTCGCGGGGCGACCGTCCTATCGGATGGCTTTGCCGCGATTGCGATACCGTCGCTGTACTACCAGATCGAGACCTGGCTGCCGAAGCCGAAGGGCGACCACGGTTCGCACCAGGCGCTTTTCATGACCGCCACGCCGGACGGCGTTGCTGTCGAGCGCCTTGACGTGCGCACGGGTGCGAATGTTGCCCCAGACATCGAATGGGGCATTCATAGTTCAAAACAGGCTTTGCGGCCTTTGTAATCTTTGCGGCTCAAAAATCCAGAGTAATCAAGATGAACAGCGATTTTCTTAAGAACTTCCACTACACGCCCGACGGGGCGACTACGCTTGCGGATGCGCTCTGCGGCTTCATAAAGGACGAAATCGCCTACGGGAGGCTCAAGGCGGGTGATACGATCCCGACGATCAAGGAACTGTCGGAGGCGTGCGGCCTGACGTTCCGCGTAGCGCGCGGCGTCGTGGAGCAGCTCGCGCGCGAAGGGTACGTGCGCTCGCGTCCGCGCGTCGGCACGGTCGTCATGCAGCGCGACGTCACCGCGCTCCGAGGGCGCGTCCTCTTCGCCCTGCCGGACGTCGACGCCTGCAGCTACCACGTCACGACAATCGCCGATGCGCTGCGCCACAGGCTGGGGGCGTCGGGCTACGCCTTTTCGACCGTGGTATTCTCGTTGGACAAGCACATCGGCCTCACCTTCCTGAAGCACGAGCTGACCCGCACCCCCGACGTCGTCGTCGTCATGTACTCGACGCCGGCCGTGCGCAGGTGCCTGCGCACGGCCGGCGTCAGGAGCGTGTTCGTCTACGGCGACAAGCCCGAGATCGACGGCGAACGGTGGATACGCTTCTCGGCGGAGGAGGCGATCGGCAATTTCGCGGCCCATTGCGTCCGCGCCGGCGTGAAGCGCGTCATGCAGGTGCGATTCGAAGGGAACGACACCCCCGACGCGTGCTCCGCGCTGGCGGAGTCCGGCATAGCGAGCCGCTGGATGATTGTTCCGCGCTTGGACGGCCTCGGGCGCTACGAGGGCATCGAGCGGTCGGCGTACAATTTGTTCATGGACATGCAACGATCCAAGTTCCCCGACGTGATCCTTTTCTGGGACGACTTTGTCGCGCAGGGGGTGCTCACGGCGTTTCTCAGGCGAGGGATCAGGATGCCGGAGGACGTCAAGATCGTGACACTTTCCAACCGCGGCCTTGGCCCTGTGTATTCCGAACCTCTCACGCGCTTCGAGTGCGATGCGGCGGAATCGGGGGAGAAGATATCCTCCTACGCGCTTTCCCTTCTGGCGAAGGGGCGGGTTCCGCCGCCGCCGGTCATTTCCCCGCACTACGTGTTCGGGCGGACCTTCCCCTACTAAACCCTCATACTTAATCCTTCATCCCCCGTCCTTCATCCCCCGTCCTTCGTCTCCCCATTTTGCCCATTTTGCCAAAAATAGTTTCCCATGGCGTGGGGTTGCTGTGCTATAATGCGCGGCGTGATTTAACCCAAAGAAGGAAAAACACAATGAAGAAATGCAGTTCTGCCGCCAAGGCGGCATTGAAGGTGCGTCGTGTATTCGGCGGCATCGCGAGGGCGTTCGTCGCCATCGCGGCGCTTGCGTTCACAGGCGCGGCGTGGGCCGGCGACGACTACGTTGAGGTCGACGGCATCAGATGGTACTACGATCCGTGCGGCGACAACAAGTGCTCGATACGCTTCTCCGACACGGAGGCGGCCGTCTACCCCAAGCCGTCCGGCGAGGTCACGGTGCCTTTCCGCCTCAACGGCATGGAGGTGTCTCATATCGGCAGCCATGCGTTCTACAAGTGCACCGACATCACGAAGGTCACGATTCCAAGCACCGTGTATTCGATCGGGGAGAGCGCATTCGAGGACTGCAGCAAGCTGGATACGGTGAACATCCAGGGCGCGACGATGCAGACGATTTCCGCATATGCGTTCAAGAATTGCTCCTCGCTGAGGATGATGACTCTGCCCGATTCCATAACCGCAATCGGGCAGGATGCGTTCGAGAAATGCACTTCGCTCTCCGCGATGTCGCTGCCGAAAGGTCTCAAGGCCGTCGGTGGCGCGCTTTTCTGCAACTGCACCTCTCTGCTGAAAGTGACGGTTCCGGAGGGCGTGACGAGCATCGGTGTCAATGCGTTCGCCAACTGCTCATCCCTCGAGACGGTAATCCTTCCGCACTCCTTCATCAACGACGACGGTCTTGCCGACAAGGCATTCGGCGGAACGCCGGAGACCTTGAAGATTATGTATGCGCATACCTACAAGACCGGCGGCTACGCGTGGGAGTTCCATGTGGACAAGGCCGTCGGCTCCGCCACGATCGAGAGCGTGGAGTCGAACCGGGGCACTCCCGCCGTGTCGCCTGTTCCAGAAGGCGGCGTCCTTGCCGTCCCCTCCACCGTCAAAGCCGGCACGACAGCCTATACCGTAAAGGCTATCGGGATGTACGCCTTATCCGGTCTCTCCGGCATAACAGGCGTGACGCTCCCCTCGACTCTGACGAGCATCGGGTCATACGCTTTCAACAACTGCAGGAACATTACCTCGATCACGATCCCCAATACGGTGACGACCATCGGGATGGGGGCGTTCTCCGGCTGCGCGAACCTGACGGAGGTGACGATCCCCGCCAGCGTGACTTCGGTCGCCGTCGGCGCGTTCAGGGACTGCACGAAGCTCAGAAGGGCTTACGTCAAGTCTGACGCCCTGCTGCAGAGCATCGACGTGGAGAAGGTGTTCCCCAACACCGCGACCGAGTTCAAGTGCCTCGCGACCGAGGTTGTGGACGGGCGTACCTGGTACTACTCCACCTCATCGAGAGGCTCGTGCGTCGAGGGTCTCGACCACTCCGCATCGCTTAGGGAAGTCACCATCCCCTCGACGCTCGGCGGACGCCCGGTGGTGTCCATCGGCAGCCGCGCGTTTGCGCGCGATCCAAGCCTTGAGAGGATTACCGTCCCTTCGGGCGTGACCGACATCCGGAACTCCGCCTTTGAATACAGCTATGTGCAATACGTGTACGTGCCCGACACGCTGGAGCAGATCGGCCAGTACGCCTTCCGCGGGTGTTCGAGCCTGAGGTCGATTCCTCTTCCCGCGTCGCTTGACGCGATTTTAGACGGCGCGTTCGAGGGTTGCAGCAGCGCGTCCATCACCAGCATCAGGATTCCGGACAGCGTCACGGTTCTCAGCAAGGGCGCTTTCACCGGCTGCAGCAAGCTCAAGTCGGTGATCCTGCCGCGCGACTTGTGGTACAGCAACATCAAAGACAAGGTGTTCTCCGGCTGCTCGAACGAATTGACAATCCGGAGATCCTTCAAGGCCAGCCACGGGCTGACCGACTACATGTGCGTCGAGACCGCCGACTTCAAGGCCCAGATCGGCGACGGCACGGGCCCGGCCATCGCGACGACTACTGCGAGAGACCTTTACCTTCCGGAGCGTGTGGAGATAACCCCTGGCGTGTACATCAAAGTTGTCAGCATCGCCAAAGACGCGTTCATCGGCTGCAACAGGCTGACATCCGTCCAGATTTCGGAGTATGTCACCGAGATCGGCGGCAGGGCCTTCAAGAACTGTCACGCAATGAAGTCGGTCGAGATACCCTCCGGCGTCAAGACCATCGGTGACGAGGCGTTCTACGGCAGCGGCATCACCTCGCTCGACGTCCCGAGCACCGTGACGAGCGTCGGGAAGAAGGCGTTCTCCTTCTGCCCCGCGCTCAAGACCGCCTCCCTCGGCTACAACGTGAAGGAATACCCCGAGGAACTGTTCCGCGGGTGCACGTCGCTTTCTGAGCATTCCTTCAGCATCTACGTGAAGAGCATCGGCGAGTCCGCCTTCAAGGGCTGCACCTCGCTCAAGAAAATCTCCACGCCGCCGTCGGCGACCATCGGATACGGCGCTTTCGCCGACTGCACGAGCCTCGTCAGCGCCATCCTGCCGGAGCAGTTCTACTCTACGTCGCTCGACACCTGCAAGTCGCTCATCGCCCGCCTGTTCGCGAACCACAAGGCCGGCATGGAGCTCGGCTTCTACTGGTGGCAGACCACGCCGCCCGACCAGCGGGCCGAGCCCGATTTCAGGAAGTCCGTCATCAACGGCGAATTCTGGAACTACACGGTCGTGGGCGGCAAGGCCGTCATCGGCACGACACTCGTCTCGCGTTCGGCCGTGACGCCCGACGACCCGACCGGCTGGCTCACGATCCCCGAAACGCTCGGCGGCTACCCTGTCGCCGAAATCGGCAAGGGGGCGTTCAAGAACTGCACCGGCATCACCGGCGTGACGTTCCCCGGCACGGTCACGGCCGTCCACGACAGCGCGTTCGAGGGATGTTCCGGCATTTCCGGCGTCACCCTCCCCGCCGGCCTGACGCAGATCGGCGCGAACGCGTTCAAGGGCTGCACCAAGCTTGCGAGCGTCACCATACCCGCCGGCGTCGAAAAGGACAAACTGGGCGCAAATGCGTTCTACGGGTGCTCCGCCCTCAAGTGGGCGTATCTGCCCAAGCAGTTCGCGGCCGGATTCACCGAGTCGAGCGTCTTCGGGGGCTGCCATGATGACCTCGTCTGCCTGGTCAGCTTCGACGACGGCTACCAGCAGGGCTATGTCCAGACAGTGAACAACGTCAAGTGGTACTTCATCCCCATCAGCCACGACCTCGAGGTCGAGATCGTCGCATGCGAACTCCTCGGCACGACGACGCTGAACGTCCCGGCGACTCTCAGCGGCAAGCCCGTGACGAGCATCGGCGATGACGCGTTCATGTACAGCGAAATCACGGGCGTCACCCTGCCCAGCTCCGTGAAGTGGATCGGAGACTACGCGTTCCAGTACTGCACGGATCTTCTTCAAGTTGTCCTGCCCAACAGCGTGATCGAAATCGGCACGTGTTCGTTCGAGGGCTGCACGAGCCTCAAGCAGTTCACGCTTTCGAGAAATCTCAAGAAGATTCCGCCGTCTGCGTTCTTCGGCTGCTCCAGCCTCTTCGAGGTTTACAACTGCGACAACCTGACTGAAATCGGGCCGTTTGCGTTCTACCACTGCCCGAAGCTCATGTCCGAGGCGGTCGGCAGTCTCATCGCCAACGGGCCGTCCGTCGGCGAAAACGCCTTCGGCTTCGCGGGGCTGACGTCCCGCAGCGGGACTCTGACGATTCCGGATTCCATGGCTCCGGCGTCCATCGCCAAGAATGCGTTCGCCTACTCCTACTGCTCCGTCCTGAGCCTGCCGGAAAGCTTCTTCGGCAAGTTCGACAAGAGCGCTGCGTTCTACGGCGTGCCGTCCACGATGGAGGTCATGTACCGCTTCTCGGACGGTTCGTTCGCGCGTGTCGTCGACGGCGTCACCTGGCGCTACACGACCGCCACCGGATACAAGGCCACGGTCACCGGAACAGACTCCACGGCCGACTCGCTGACGGTTCCCGCCAAGTTCGGCTCCTACACGGTTACCGCAATCGGAGCCAAAGCCTTCAAGGACAATACGAAGCTTACGTGGGTGACGCTCCCCGACTCGGTCACGGACATCGGCGCGGGCGCGTTCTCGGGCTGCACGTCGCTGAACAAGACGGGCATCAGCTCCACATCGAACGTCAAGACCATCGGCGCCAATGCGTACAGCGGGTGCGGTCTTCCTACTGTGACGCTGCCGGACACCGTGACGAGTCTCGGCAAGGACGCCTTCAAGGACAGCGCAGGCCTGTACAAGGCCAGTCTGCCCGGCTCGCTCTACGGCACGGCCAACATTTTCTCTTATTGGTTCAGTGGCTGCGCGGACAATCTCGTCGTCACGTTCCGCCGCGAAGAGGGCGACTACATGGCGCAGGTAGTCAATGGCTACACCTGGTACTACCAGAATAGCGCGAGCGGCAGCGGCGTGACGATCACGCATTTCATCGAACCGCAGCCGACGGGCACCATTACGATCCCGTCCAAGCTCGGCGGCAAGACTGTCGATGCTATCGCCACTTACGCATTCAAGGACTACACCGGCATCACGTCCGTTATCATCCCCAGCACGGTGAAGACCATCGAGCGGAATGCGTTCCAGGGATGCACGGGGCTGACGAGCGTCAGTATTCCGCGCAGCGTGACATCGATTGCGGACTATGCGTTCAATGGCTGCTCCAACCTCGCGAGCGCAAGTCTGCCGGATACTCTGAACGGCATCGACGAGAGCAAGGTGTTCCAGGGCTGCGCGTCCGGCATCAACGTCACCTACCGCGACAAGGGCGGCCGTACCTCCGTGGTTGTCGGCGGCAAGACCTGGTGGTACCGGGTTGTTGACGGCGGGGCGGAGATATTCTACGCCGACCCCTACGCCAGCAAAGGCGACCCCGACTACGCCACCGACTGGAAGCCTGCTGTCGAGCCTGTCCCGACGGGTTCGCTGACCATCCCGGCGTCGCTTAACGGGTATCCTGTCACGAAGATTGGAAAGTACGCGTTCAGCGAGTGCGCAGAGATGACATCGGTGACGATTCCCGACAGCGTGACGGAAATCGACTATGAGGCGTTTGGTGGGTGCTGGGAGCTTGCGACCGTCAACTTCGGAACAGGATTGAAGACCATTGGCGAGTATGCGTTTGACGCATGCGGCGAGCTTGCCAGCCTTGATCTTCCAGACGGCCTGACGAGCATCGAGAACAGTGCCTTCAACGGCTGCCATTCCTTGACGAGCCTTGTGATTCCTGATTCCGTGAATAAACTCGGTGTTAATGCGTTCTCGAGCTGCAGCGGCCTTACGAGCGTGATTCTTCCTGAGGGACTGACGGATATCGGATACATGCCGTTCTACAGATGCTCGTCTTTGACAGATGTCACATTGAAGACCGAGGCCGCCGTCAATTCGTTTATCAGGGTGTTCGACCGGTCGTACGTCAAGAACGTTACGATTGCCGAAGGCGTGACGGCTATCGGCGACCAGGCGTTCTGCTACAACAGGAATGAGGAGGATCATTACGTCGCCCTTGAGAGCGTCACCCTTCCTGAATCGCTCGAAAGCATTGGTGCGTATGCGTTCAGGTGGAGCAAGCTGAAGAGCCTGACGATTCCGCGCTCCGTGACGAGCATCGGTAAGTATGCATTCGCCGACTGCGCGAAACTGACGAGCGTTTCCATCCCCGCGCATCTGGCTGGCGAGAATGTCGGAGAGTGTGCGTTCATGAATTGCACTGGCCTTACGAGCGTCACGTTTGAGGATGGGGCCACTTCCATCGGTGCGACGTCCATGTTCTCGACCTGTAGCGGTCTCACGTCCGTCGAGGTTCCCGACGGCGTCGTGAGCATCATCGACCGTACGTTCGACCACTGCTACTCGCTCCAAACGCTGACGATTCCGCAGAGCGTGCAGAGTGTCGGCGCGAATGTGTTTAGGAGCGCAGGCCTCGCGACCGTCAACGTCGCGGCGCGCGACACGGCGCGCGTCAAGGCGATGCTTGTCGATTCCGGTCTTGAGGAGTCGTTCGTGAACGGCCTTACGTTCGTCGAGGCACTGCCGGACTTCTGGTTCGTCAGGTTCGACGGAAACGGCGGCGCGGCATCCGCGACGCAGTACGACGTTGCGCCAAACACGGCGCTTGGCGAGCTCCCAACCGCTACGCGCGCCAACTACGACTTCCTCGGCTGGTTCACCGAGGCGGAGGGCGGCGACAAGATCTCCGCCGCTACGAAGGCGACCGCCGACGTCACCTACTACGCGCACTGGAAGATCAAGCAGTACACCGTCACGATCGACACGGGTGCGGGCAGCACGCCCGTCGTGGTCGATCACGGCACAACTGTCGGCGACATAATCGACGCGCAGCCGGTGCCGACCCGCGAAGGGTACGAGTTCAAGGGCTGGGTCGATGACGACGACCAGCCGCTCGACTTGTCCGCCGTCGTTACCGCCGACTTCTCGTTCCACGCGGTGTGGGCGAAGCGCGTCAAGGTTAACGGCCTTGCCTGCTTCGACGGCGTGGAGCAGCCTTCGGGCGTGTGGTCCGCGCAGCTTGACGGCGTGGAGGGCGACGAACTCGATCTCCCCGTGCAGGCGATAGACGGCTACGTGTTCCTTGGCTGGAGCGCCGAGCCTGACGGAGAGCTCCTGCCGGGATACGTCGTCGCGACGGAGGGCCTCACGCTCTATGCGCAGTTCGAGCTCGACGCGTGGATCGTCACGTTCGACGCGAACGACGGTACGTGCGACACGGCAAGCGTCAAGGTCGCGAAGGGGCAGAAGCTTGATTCCCTGCCTGAGGCGACGCGGATCGGCTTCGTCCAGAACGGCTGGTGGACGGCTGCCGACGGCGGCGAACAGATTGTGGCCAACTGGACGGAGATCACCGGCGATCTTACGGCCTACGCGCACTGGACGCCCGTCGCAACGGAGGACGGCTACACCTACACCTACCAGATCGAGGACGGCAAGGCGACCATCCACGAGGACAGAGGCCTTGTGGCGGTCGATCCGTGGCCGACCGGCGTTTATGAGATTCCGTCCGTCCTCGGCGGCACGCCCGTCGGCAAGATCGGCCACGGCGCGTTTGCGGGCGTCAGCATCACGGAACTCGTAATCCCCGACGGCGTGACGGAAATCGGCAGCGGCGCGTTCAACATGTGCCAGAGCCTCACGACCGTGACGCTGCCGAAGAGCGTGACGACGATCGGCATGGCGGCGTTTGGCGGATGCGATGCACTCGCGACGTTCAACGTCGAATACGGCGACACGGCGCGCGTCAAGGCGATGCTTGTCGATTCCGGACTCAACTCTGCATTTGTGGACGGCCTCACGTTCAACGAGGCGCCCGCGCCCACGCACACGGTTTCGTTCGACCCGATTGGCGGCACGGTTGATCCTGCGGTAATCGCGGTTGAAGAAGGCTCGAAGATCGGCGCGCTCCTGCCGACGCCCGTCTGGGCCGGCCACGGCTTCGACGGATGGTTCACGAGCGGCGGGGACGAGATCACCGCCGACACGGAAGTCACGGCGGACATCTCCTGCTTCGCGGTCTGGACGGACCTCAACTACTACGCGGTCACGCTCGTCCCGAACGATGGCGTGTGCGACAAGGATGTCATCTGGGCGTATGACGGCTCGCCCATCGGCGAACTGCCCGTTCCGACGCGTGTCGGCTATATGTTCGACGGCTGGTGGACGGAGTACGAGGGTGGCACGAAGGTCTCTGCAGACTTCATCGTGACGGGAGACGGCACGATCTTCGCGCACTGGACTGAGGTCGCGCCAGACGTCGTCGTCGTCACCTTCAACGGGAACGGCGGCACCCTGGCCGAGGGCGACGAGATTCGGACGCTCTTCAAGGACGGCGCGGTCGGCGATCTGCCTGCCGCGACGCGCACCGGCTATACGCTCGACGGATGGTGGACCGAAGCCGTCGGCGGCGAACGAGTTACCGCCTCAACGACCGTTTCGACCGACGCCACTTACTATGCGCGCTGGACGCCGAACGTGTATGACGTCGTATTCGAGTCGAACGGAACGACGCTCATTGCCATTTCGGTCACCTACGACAGCGCGTACTCGACAGATGACTTCCCGGTGCCGACGTACGCCGGACACGACTTCGCCGGCTGGTTCACGGAAGCCGAGGGCGGCGTCCAGGTGTATCCGTCCGATGTCGTCAAGATCACCGAAACGCAGACTCTCTACGCGCACTGGACGGAGACGCCTCCGCCTCCGCCGGAGACCTTCACTGTGACGTTCAACGGTAACGGCGCGCCGAATCCGGCGCCGCGCACGGTCGAGAACGGCGCGGCAATCGGCGACCTGCCAGTGCTGACGCTCGAAGGCTACGACTTCCTCGGCTGGTTCACTACGCTTGACGGCGACGTCGAGGTGACTGCTACGACGACTGTCACGGGCAATATGACGATCTATGCTCATTGGCGCAGCACGTCCGGCAAGCACCTCGACCCGTACGGCGTCGAGTGGTCGTATGTGATTGTCGATGGTCATGCGGAGATCTACAAAGGCTATGGCGAAGCTGCCATTCCTGCCGACACGGTTGGCGAAGTCACGGTTCCGGCGGAGATCGACGGCTATCCCGTTACGGCGATTGGCGACTACGCTTTCCAGCTCTGCGCAGGGCTCTCTGGCGTCACGATTCCCGGAGGCATTGCAAGCATCGGCAAGTATGCGTTCCAGGGCTGTACGTCAATCGAGAGCCTGATAATTCCATCGACCATGGCGTACATAGGCGAGGGTGCGTTCGCGAATTGCGATTTGCTTGCGACCGTGACATACCTCGGTTCCTGTCCGGATACAGGTGACTACATCTACTACGGCGACGCCGCATTTGAGGCTTCCATTGTGCCCGATACGGGCTGGGAGACCGAAGTTGAGGCGGGCGAATGGCAGTCTAATCCGATTCGTGTGGCGACTGCGCCCACTTGGACATACACGTTCGATGCGACCGACGGCGTCTGCGCAGAAACGACGCGTGCGGTCGAGCAAGGCGAACCCATCGGCGAGCTGCCGTTGGCGACACGTGAAGGGTATGATTTCGACGGTTGGTGGAGCAATCCCGTTGGCGGCTGGCAGATACAGCCCACGGATGTCATATCGGGCGACATGACGATCTACGCGCATTGGACGGAGGTCGAGTCCACGACTTGGACAGTCTCGTTCTACGCGATGGGCGGTACGATTGTCGGCGACGACACGAAGCTTGTTGAGAAGAACCAGATGATTGGCGCGCTTCCCGAAGTGACCCGCGAGGGCTACACGTTCGGCGGCTGGTGGACCGGTCCCGACGGCAGCGGCATCCAGTATCAGGCGGACTACGCCGTGACCGAGGATCTCTACCTCTACGCGTACTGGACGGAGATTCCGCCGACCACCTGGACCATCACCTTCGACGCGAACGGCGGCGCGTGCGACGAAACGCCGAGGAACGTCGTTGACGGACAGTCCCTCGACACGCTCCCCGAGGCGACGCTCACGGGCTACACGCTCGACGGCTGGTTCACCGAGGCGGAAGGCGGCGAGAGGGTGTTCATCTACAGCACGATCTCGGCCGACGCCACGTACTACGCACACTGGACGCCGAACACCTACCGCGTGACGTTCGTCAACGAAGGCGGCGACCCGGTCTATCCCGATTTCAAGGACGTCACGTTCGACGCGGCCTACGGCGAGCTGCCAACGCCGTCGAACGGCACCAAGCTCTTCGTCGGGTGGTACACGGCTGCCGAGGGCGGCACCGACGTCAACGCCGACACGATTGTCGCTACGGCCTCCGACCACAGCCTCTATGCGCGCTGGACCGAAGGCGGCGGCTCGGGCGACTACGAGGTGGGCGGCTACACGCTGACCATTGACGTCGATAAACTCGGCCGTGCCATGCTCTTCAAGCCGAATCCCGAACTGGGCTACGCGGAGGATCACCCGCAGTACTTCGACTTCGGCGTCTGCGCCATCGACCCGAAGCCGGAAGGGGAGTACAAGCTCCCCGCCACGATCGGCGGCTATCCGCTGAAGTTCATCGGCGTGCAGGCGTTCCGTGGCTGCACCGACCTCACCGGCGTGGTCATCCCCGACGGCGTGGAGACGATTGAGGCATACGCGTTCGAGGGCTGCTACAACATGAAGACGATATCCATACCTTCGAGCGTCGGATACATCGGGTACATGGCGTTCACCCCCGGGCTGAAGGTCGTCTATGTCGATTCGCCCGAGGCTCGCGAGAAGGTGATCCAGATGTTCACGGATGTCGACACGGGCGTCGATCCGAGCAAGATTGCGTTCATCGACAAGTCCACTCCGCTCAGCACGGTGACGTTCGAACCGGCGAATGGCGAGGCTTCGTTCACGCAAGACTACGCCAACGGGCTCGAGATCGGCGAACTGCCCGTGCCGACGCGCGCCGGCTTCACGTTCAACGGCTGGTTCACGGAAAACGTCTATTACCGCACGCGCGTCTCTTGGGACTACGTCGTCTCGAGCGACATAACGCTCTACGCGATGTGGACCGTGACCGAGGGGGTCCAGTCCGCCGTCGTCGGTGACTACACCTGGTACTTCAAGTTCGACGGCAAGAACGCGATCATCTACAACAACGGCAACGCGGCCGTCGAGTTCCGGCCGACTGGGCACATCGACGTCCCGGCCAAGCTCGGCACGTACACCGTGACGGGAATCGGCAACAGGGCGTTCGTAGGCCTCGACAAGGTGACAAGCGTCAAGATACCCGACGGCGTGAAGGTCATCGGCCGCTATGCGTTCCAGGGCTGCGAGGCGCTTCAGTGCGTTGACGTCGGCAAGGGGGTCGCGCCGGCCGCCAAGAGCGATGTGGAGAATATCGATCTGGGCGCGTTCGCGGACTGCAGCGTGCTAAAGGCCGTCCAGTTCAGGGGCGCGGCCATGCCAATCTGCTCGGGCGGCGACATCTTCGACGGCACTCCGGCGAACTGCAAGGTCTACGTTGCGAAGAACGCCAAGAACTGGCCGCTCACCACGTGGCTCGACAAGGAAATCGTCCGCGACGACTACAAGGTCAACGTGCCGGTTTACGTGATGTCCGGGGCGGAGCCCGGGTGCAAGTCGCTTTCCGGCGCCGGTTTGTACGCGCTCGGCAAGAAGGTGACGCTCAAGGCGACGGCCGCCAGCGGCTACGTGTTCTCCGGCTGGTACGACGCGCTGGACGGAAGCGGACGGTACGTCTCCCGCGCCACGAGCTACTCCTACATCGTGACGGGCGAGGATGTAGAGTTCAATGCCGACTTCGCGACGCTCTGGGACGACGAGAGCAGCCTTGATTGCTTCTTCGCCGACACGGTGTTCGAAACCGAGCCCGACGGCACGTTCACGCTGGACCTCGATGCCAACACGGCGTCGTGCTCCGAGCCGAAGGCTTCGTTCAAGAATCTGCCTACGGGCCTCAAGTACGACGCCAAGACGTTCAAGATCGCCGGCAAGGCGACGAAGCCCGGCAAGTACAAGGTGACGCTCTCCTTGTCCAACGCGACGGTCAGGAAGGCGAAGACGTACGACTTCTACATCAAGGTGCCGAACTTCTACGACCCGATTGTCGCTGTCGTCGACGAATACGGTCCGTACATTCCGGGCGTCGAGTACACGGAGACGTTTGACGTCTCCGCCGGCGACTGGGCCGTGACCGGACTCCCGACCGGCATGAAGTGGACGAACAAGGCAATCGTCGACACGAAGACGAAGGAGGTGAAGGTCGAGGCGAACTCCATCTACGGCGCACCTTCGAAGCCCGGCAGCTACACGGTCTACTTCACGAAGACCATGAAGGAGGTTGACGAGAAGACCGGACGTCAGGTTAGCGTCAAGCACGTCTCGACGGCGACGTTCACCGTATCCGACTTCCCGGTGCTGACCCTTGAGATGGATGGCTATGGCTACGGCAAGGTGACCGGCGCCGGCGCGTATCCCGCGAACAAGAAAGTCTCGCTCAAGGCGACGCCCAACAACGCAGGCAGCGTGTTCAACGGCTGGTACCTCGAGCCGTACAAGGGCGACGGCACCGACTTCCCGATCTCGCAGGCCGCCAGCTTCTCCTATGACATGCCTGAGTATGACACGACGCTCTACGCGCACTTCATTACAGCTGCGGAGGACAAGGCGGGCATCTGGACGATATTCAACAACGAGATCACGTTCATTGACGATGTCGTGTCCATGACGAAGTCCATCCCGTGCGGCGTCTATCTTGAATGGCCTTTGGATGTCAACGCGCTGTCGCTCCCGACCGTCAAGGTCGCCGGCCTCCCGGCCGGGCTCAAGTTCGCGGCGAAGGACGTGATCGACTCAAAGACGAAGGAGGTGATCGTACCGGCGAACACGATCTACGGCACGCCGACTGCCGCGTCGAAGGTCGACGCCAGGACGGGCGCGGTCAAGCCGTCCGAGATCAAGATCACCATAACGACGGCGGGCAAGTCCACGGTCAACTACATCGTCACCACAACGGTCGATCCGATGCAGGACTGGGCTGTCGGCACGTTCGAGGGCTCTGCGACGGAAGGCGACGGGCTGGCCACGATCACTGTCGCCAGCACCGGCAAGATCAGCGGCAAGAGCATCTACGGTGGACTTACTTGGACGCTTACCGGCGCATACTTCGACGAATACGATGATTATGCCAACCGGTACACGGCCACGATCACCGGCAAGAGCGGGCAGGCCACGTTCACCGAGAAGCTTACGCTCTTCAAGAATGAAGATGTCGGAGGTTTCGCCATGGTCGGCGAGTCGCCAGCAACGGTCGCTGAAGTTGTCCAGTACAACTGGAAGGCCGAGCCTTGGAAGTCGATCTCCGCGAACTTCGGCGGTGCTCTCTCCTTCGGCAAGGACGTTGACGAAGCCTGCCCTGGCACGGTGAAGCTCACGTTCAAGAAGAACACCGGTGCCGTGGCGATACAGGGCCAGTTCGGAAGCTACAAGGCGACAGCCTCGGCGAATCTGACGCCGATCACGCTGCCGGGCGAGAAGAACAGGTTCTTCAGCTACTTGCAGGTGTACTTCCCGCCGAATGCGCAGAAGGGCTTTGCCGGCTACGGCATTTGCCTCCCGCTGACGTGGACCGGCTCGGCCTTTGTGATCGGTTTAATACCCTGATGTAAACCGGCATCAGAACGACAAATGCGCCCGTCCGCTCTTTGACGGGCGCGTTTGTCTTGGGAGGGCCGCGCCCCGTCGCGGCCGCCCATCCCTCTCAGCCGCCGACAATTTTGCTCATTTTGCCAAAATTGATTTTGCGCTTTATGAAGATCGCGTCGGGGTTGACTTCTCGGGCGGGAGATGTTAAACTTCACTCTTACCAATTTCCGCAAACAAGGAAAAAACGAATGAACAGAGCAATCAAGAAAGTAGTCGCCCGCGAGATAATCGACTCGCGCGGCAATCCGACTGTTGAAGTAGACGTCGTCCTCGAGGACGGCTCCCTCGGCCGCGCGGCCGTCCCGTCTGGCGCTTCCACCGGCGTCAACGAGGCGCTCGAACTGCGCGACGGCGACCCCAAGCGCTATCTCGGCAAGGGCGTCACGAAGGCCGTCGACAACGTCAACAAGGTCATCGCCCCCAAGCTCGTCGGCCACTGCGCGTGCGACCAGCGCGGCATCGACCAGCTCATGATCAAGCTTGACGGCACGCCCACCAAGTCCAAGCTCGGCGCGAACGCCATCCTCGGCGTCTCCCTCGCCACAGCCAAGGCCGCGGCCGCGTCGTTCGGCATGCCGCTCTACCGCTACATCGGCGGCACCAACACGTACACCCTGCCTGTTCCGATGATGAACATCATCAACGGCGGCGCACACTCCGACGCGCCTATCGCGTTCCAGGAGTTCATGATCCGCCCGGTCGGCGCGAAGAGCTTCAAGGAAGGTCTGCGCATGGGCGCCGAGACGTTCCACAACCTCAAGAAGGTCCTCAAGGCTCGCGGCCTCTCCACGGCCGTCGGCGACGAAGGCGGCTTCGCCCCGGCGCTCGACTCCATCGAGGACGCGCTGGAGTGCATCATCAAGGCCATCAAGGCGGCCGGCTACAAGCCCGGCAAGGATGTGACGATCGCCCTCGACTGCGCGTCCTCCGAGTTCTACAAGGACGGCAGGTACGACTACACCTGGAAGGAAGGC
>DGVK01000140.1:16833-21288 GCA_002395905.1 Verrucomicrobia bacterium UBA4286
GACGGCATGGCCGAAGGCGACTGGGACGGCTGGGTGGCGCTCACCAAGGCCATCGGCGACAAGTGCCAGCTCGTCGGCGACGACCTCTTCGTCACCAACGTCAAGTATCTTGAGAAGGGCATCAAGCTCGGCGCCGCCAACTCGATCCTCATCAAGGTCAACCAGATCGGTTCGCTCTCGGAGACGCTCGACGCCATCGAGATGGCCCACCGCGCCGGCTACACGTCGGTAACCTCCCACCGCTCCGGCGAGACGGAGGACGCGACCATCGCCGACATCGCCGTCGCCACGAACTCCGGCCAGATCAAGACCGGTTCCATGAGCCGCACCGACCGCATCGCGAAGTACAACCAGCTTCTCCGCATCGAGGAGCAGCTCGGCGCGAAGGCCGTCTACGGCTACAAGAAGGTCCGCTGAGGACTCATGCACGGCCGGATTCCATTCGGCTGCACCGGCGCGCTCGCCATGCCATGTCGCGGAGGTCTGCGATGAGGCGGGCGAGCGCGCTCGTAGTTGTGCTGTGGGTGATAGCGGTGCTGTCGGTGATGGTGCTGTCGTTCGCCACGGAGGCCCATCTCCAGACGGGCGTGAACGTGTATGTGCGCGAGCGCAACCGTGTCGGGCGGCTCATAGACGCGGGGCAGGTTCTCGCCGAGGTCGTGATAGCGGGCTTCGCCGACGCGAAGGAGTGGAGCGACGGCGAGGATGTGGAGGAGCTTCTGGAGGAGGACCGCTGGGCGCTGGAGAAGCGCGCCTTGAAGCTGGACTCCAGGTGCACGATCGGGCCGGTGCTCGTCGACGACCGGCGCGACAAGGACGGCAATCTCCTCAATCCGAGCACGGTGACCGTCGAGATCGAGCTTGTGAACGCCGGCGCCAGGAACGCGATAAACGTCAACGAGCTCTACCAGGGCGGCGACCAGAACTACCGCGTAAGGTGGGAGATGCTTCTCACCAGCCACGGCATCCCGGAGGACTTCGAGGTCGATACCGACGACGGACGCTTCAGGCTCGTCGACCATCTCATCGCATGCTGGAACGACTGGCGCGACGACGACGACAGTTCGACCTCGCTCGACGGGAAGGACTGCGGCGCGGAGTCTGCGTGGTACGAGGAGAAATACGAAGAGGACAGGGTCGACGACGAAGACAAGAGGTATCCGCGAAACGGCTCCATACCGGACATACAGGAGCTTTCGTACGTGAGAGGGTTCAGAGAGCATCCGGCGGTTCTCACCGGCGGCGTGCTCAACCCCGAGGCGGACAAGGACGAGCAGATATCCGTGAGCGGCATAATAGGGCTTCTCGGCACAAGCGGCAGTTCGAAGGTGAACGTCAATTCATGCACGGTGGAGCAGCTGCTTACGGTGCCCGGCATTTTTGTGGAGGACGACGATGAAGACATGGCCGAGGGCCGCGAGGTCGCGCAGGCGATCGTCGACGCGCTCAAGGAAAAGCCCGACTACGACGTGGACGAGACGCGCACGTGGTGGCCGTACAAGAGCTGGGAGGATCTCTGCCAGCGCGTGAGCGACTTCGCCGACGTGCAGATAGGGAGCGAGGCCAACCAGTATCTGACATACGTCCCCGACGAGAACAGCATCTTCAAGATAAAGATAACCGGCGAGTCCATGGGCATGACGCGCGAGGTCAACGCCGAATGCTACCTGAACTCCAAAGACAGGAAGGTGCGCTACATCAAATGGCGCGAGGACTAGGATGGGCGCCGCCGGTATGAGGATTCTTCTCGCGCCTCTCGCCGAATTCACCGACGCGCCTTTCCGCCGGCTGTGCGCCGAAGGCGGCGCGGATATGACCTATACGGAGATGGTTTCCGCCGCGGCGCTCTTCCACGGCCACCGTCCGACGCGCCATCTCATGGAGACGATGCCCGGCGAAGGCCGCGTCGCCTGCCAGCTGTTCGGCGCCGACGAAGAGGAGATGGCCTTCGCCGCGCGCGAGGCCGACGCGCTTCGCGACGGGGGGCGCCCGCGCTTCTGCGAACTCAACCTCAACGCAGGGTGCCCCATGCCGCGCATCATGCGGTCCGGCGCGGGCGCGAGGCTCGCAGCCGACCCCGAGCGCGTCTACCGCCTGCTGAAGGCGATGGTAGGCAGTACGTCTCTGCCGGTGACGTTGAAGACGCGGCTCGGGCCGCACACGGGCGACAACAGGATCTTCGAGCTGGCCGACGCCGCCGAGCGCGCGGGCGCGTGCGGCCTGATAGTGCACGCGCGCTACACGAGCCAGATGCACGGCGGCCCTGTCCATCTGGAAGTCCTCTCCGAGCTTGTCACGCGCACGCGGCTCAAGGTCGTGGGGAACGGGAGCATCCTCGACGAGACGGACGTCGCCGCCATGGAGCAGACCGGCGTGGACGCGGTAATGGTCGGGCGCGCGGCCCTGCGCGACCCGGCGGTGTTCGCGCGGCTCAAGCGCGCGAAGCCGCCGTTCGGCCCGCCTGAGGCCGTAGAGCGCCATCTGCGGTATCTCGTGGAGTTCAGGCGCGCGCTCGCCGAAAGGTTCCCCGAGGACGCCGTCCTCGACGAAGACGCGTTCATATCGCTCAAGGCGCGGACGCACCTTTTCAGGTATTTCGCGGGCGTTCCCGGCGCGGCGGCGCTGCGCAAGCGTTTCAACGCGGTGCGCACTCTCGCAGAGACGCGGGAGCTTCTCGCGGCCGCTTTTTCCGTCACGGGCGGGTGATTTATGGTAAAATACACAAAGACAAACACACACCAAAGGAGAACACATGAGCATCTTCAAAGCCTATGACATCCGCGGCATATACGGTAAAGACCTCGACGAGGCGGTCTTCGAGAAGATTGCCCGCGCCTATGCGAAGTTCGCGGGCGTGAAGAAGGTGGTCGTCGCGCGCGACTGCCGCAAGTCGTCCGACTCGCTTTTCGCCGCCTTCACGAAGGGGCTTTCAGACGCAGGCGTGGACGTGCTCGACATAGGCCTCGCCTCGACGCCGATGAGCTATTTCGCGAACGGGACCCTGAAGGCCGACGGCAGCGTGATGATAACCGCGTCGCACAACACGAAGGAGTGGAACGGCTGCAAGCTCTGCAGGGCGGGCGCGGTGCCGATCAGCGGCGCGACGGGGATCAAGGATATCGAAAAGCTCGTCATGACCGGCGACCTCGGCGAAGACGCCGCCGTGAAAGGGAAGGTGACGAAGGTCGATGTGTCGGCCGAATACGCGGCGCATGTAAGGGAGTTCGCGCATATGAAGCGTCCGCTCCACCTCGCGCTTGATTTCGGAAACGGTATGGGAATCGCCGAGGCCGCGGCGTTCAAGAACCAGACCATGCTCACCTACGACTCGCTCTTCGGCGAATACGACGGCGATTTCCCGAACCACGCCGCGAACCCGCTGGAGCACGAGACTCTGGCCGACCTCCAGAAGCTCATCCGCGACAATCCCGGCAGGTATGCTTTCGGCGTCGCCTACGACGGCGATGCCGACCGCGCGGGCTTCGTGGACGAGAAGGGCGAGATCATCCCCATGGATTTCATCACCGCGCTCATCGCGCAGGATCTTCTCAAGACCAACCCGGGCGCCGCATGTTTTTACGATCTCAGGTCGACCAAGGCGGCCGAAGAGGCCATCGCCGAGGCGGGCGGCCGTCCGATGATGTCGCGCGTCGGCCACAGCTTCATCAAGGCGCAGATGCGTGAGAATGACGCGATCTTCGCGGGAGAGCTCTCGGGCCACTACTACTTCAAGGCCAATTTCACGGCCGAGTCCAGCTCGATGGCGACGTATGCGCTCGCGAACATAGTCTCGGCGGGCGACAGGCCGCTTTCAGAGCTTGTCGCGCCGCTCAGGCGCTATGCGCAGTCGGGCGAGATCAACAGCCGCACCACGACGCCGCCTGCGGAGATCCTCGCCAGGATCAAGGCGAACTATGCGGGGAAGGCCAGAGTCTTCGAGCTCGACGGCGTGTCGGTGGACGCGTGGGAGACCGAAGGCTGGTGGGCGAACGTGCGCATGAGCAACACCGAGCCGCTCGTGCGTCTCAACCTCGAGGGCAGGACGAAGGAGATCATGGAGGCCAGGCGTGACGAGTTCCTTGCGCAGATTCGTGCTTGAGTGCGCGGCGGCAGCGACGGCCGTCTTCGCCGCCGGATGCGGCTCCGGCGACGGCTCCCGGGAATACGAGGCCGCGCGCGCCGCGTATGAGGTCCGAGACCTGAAGAAGGCCGAAAAGCTTCTGTCCGAGAGCGTGCGCCTCGCGCCGCGGAACGTCGACGCGCTCGTCGCGTCGGCGCGCGTGAAGATAGACCTCGGCGAAATCGCGATGGCGAAGGACTTTGTCGAAAAGGCCAGGCCTCTCGCGCCGCAGGACAGCGATGTGAGGCTTCTCGACGCGCAGATCGCCTGCTACGAGCAGGATTACGCGCGGGCCGAGAAGGTGTTCGGCTCTGTCGCGCTCGATGCGGCGCTCG
>DGVK01000033.1 GCA_002395905.1 Verrucomicrobia bacterium UBA4286
GCTAGCAGCGAAAAATCCGGGATAAGGGTGCATACCCCCAATTCTATGGGTGTCGCGATGGGAGTGAAAAGTGGTATAATTTACGACACGCGGTGCGAAGGGCGCCGCGCGGCAAAAAAGGAGACGTTAAAAATGAATACGACACGCAGAGCGTTCACGATGCTATTGGCCGCCGCTTCGCTGGCCATTGGACTTGGCGGTTGCGCCACGACATCCTGCAGGAGTGGCTCCAGGACGGAGATGATCCGCGAAAAGCTCATGTCGTCCGACAGGAACTATGTATTCGTCGCCATGCACCGCGGCGACTGGAGGAACTATCCCGAGAACTCGAGGGACGCGATACTCTCCTGTATCGCGCTCGGCGCGGACATCGTGGAGCTGGACGTGCAGATGACGAAGGACGGACGCTTCGTCCTGCTCCACGACAACAGTCTCGACCGCACCACGACGGGCAAGGGGAAGGCCTCCGAGCACACGCTCGCCGAAATAAAGAAGCTCCGCCTCAGGTCCAATCAGGGCGGGAAGGACGCCAAGGCCACCGACTACGACATCCTCACGCTCGAAGAGGCGCTTGCGCTCGCGAAGGGCAAGATACTGATCAACATCGACAAGTTCACACAGCACCCGTACGAGATACTCCAGGTGGTGGAGAAGGCGGGCGCCCTGAAGGACGTGCTCGTGAAGTCCACGCACGGCCCCGCCGACGCAAAGCGCCTCTTCAGGGAGTACTGGAAATACGTGGAGAGCGGCGAACTGCTCTACATGCCGGTTGTCCAGTTCTGCTGGAAGAATCACGAACACGCCGCGAAGATACTCCCGCAGTGGATCGCGGAGGAGCCGCGCAAGGCGTCGATGTACGAGGTGTGCATGGATTCCGACGCGGGCGCGGCGCAGCTGGAGAAGGTCCGCACGGCGCCCGGCGCGCCCCGCATCTGGATCAACACGATGTGGGACTCCCTCAACTGCGGACGCGGCGAGGTGCGCGGCTTCACCAATCCGGCTGAGACCTGGGGCTGGAGCCTCGGGCAGGGCGCGACGATGCTCCAGACCGACTATGGCGCCGAGTTGCTCGTATACCTGAACAACATAGGCAGACACACGCTCTGAGGGACGCGAAATGGGCTTCTTTTCTCCAGCTCCGGCTCGTGTCGTGTCCGCTTCGGCGGATGAGATAGGGCGTCGCTTCCGGCTGATCCGCATCCGGCAGGTCTCCATAATGCTTCTCGGCTACGCGCTTTTCTACGTATGCCGCCTTGCATTCTCCGCAACGAAGAAGACGATGATCGAGGAGGGTGCCTATACGGCGCGCGAAATCGGCTATGTGGGATCCGCACTGCTGGTTGCCTATGCCATAGGCAAGCTTGCGTGCGGGTTCCTTGCGGACCGCGCCAACATACGCCGCATGTTCGCCTTCGGGCTGTTTGTGTCGTCCCTCGCCACCATGACTGTCGGCTTCCACGTCCCCGCCGCCATGCTCATGGTCGTCTGGTTCGTGAACGGCCTCGCCCAGGGCTCGGGCTCGCCCTGCTGCGTCGTCTCGCTTGCCCGCTGGTGGCCCAATCGATCCCGTGGCACCTTCTACGGTATATGGAGCTGCTCGAACAACCTTGGCGAGGCGATCGCCTACGTCGTGACGAGCGTCATAATGGTTAAGGTCGGCGAGGCTTGGGGCGCCGATCTCGCATGGCGAAGCGGCTTTTGGGGCGCGGCCCTGTTCGGCTTCATAGGCGTCGCGCTCATCGCCGTGTTCATGCGCGACTCCCCGCAGTCGGAGGGGCTCCCCTCCGTCGCCGAGTGGGAGGGCGAGGTCAAGGGCGAGGCGGAGCGCAAGACGGCCGGGGACGTGGGACGGGGACAGCGTCTCGCGCTCACGAACTGGGCCGTGTGGATGGTGGCGCTCGCCGGCGGGTTCTTCGCCATGAGCCGGTACGCGATAATAGACTGGGGAATCTTCTTCCTTGAGGTGAAGAAAGGCTATGCAACGGAGACCGCCGCGTGCATAATAACGCTCAACTCCATAGTGGGGGCCGTTTCCAGCGGACTGTCGGGCATAATATCCGATCGCCTCTTCAAGGGAAGCCGCAACGAACTCGCCCTGATGGCGGGCGTGCTGAACATAACGGGCCTCTCGCTCATGATGCTTGTTCCCGTCAAGTGCATTTGGCTCGATGTCGCGGCAATGGTGTGCTTCGGGCTCGCCGTTGGCATCCTGTTGACGTTCCTGGGCGGACTGATGGCCGTAGACCTCGTCCCGCGCGTTGCGGCCGGCGCGGCGCTCGGCATCGCCGGGTTGGGCAACTACTTCGGCGCGGGCTTGCAAAGCGCGGTATCCGGCCTGCTTGTCGGGCGCGACGCCGCGACCGGCAGGGCGTACCTCCTCGGGCACACCTTCGCGAACGGCTACACGATCGACTATCTGGCTGTCTTTTGGATCGGCATGGCGACACTCTCTGTCCTGTGCGCACTGACCGTCTGGAGGGCGAAGCGCTAGCCACCACCCCCAATTCTAGGGGGTGGACGGAACACTCTGTTTATAGTAAAATCGACTTGTAAAAACTACTGGTGTCCTGTCGCGGCCGGGCGGCTGCGGCGGAAAACAGAAAGGAAAGCGAGGCAAAAGATGGAAAAGAAAGTCTGGTTTGCGAGATTCGCGTGCGCGGTTGCGCTCGGTCTCTTGTGCTGCGGTGTCCATGGCGGGGTCGTAGACCTCAACGTGCCCACGGACTATTCGAGCGGCGGCTTCTACCGCTACTGCCCGGCGACTCTGGTTGAAGGCGGCGTCCGGCACGTCTTCTACTGCAAGAACACGACAGCCAACCAGATCGTAGACTCCATCTACCATGCGACGGTCGACGCCGCCGGCAACCTTTCGGGCGAGTCGGCGGTGCTCGACCCCGCCGACTCGACGGGCACTGCGTGGGACTCGTACCACGTCTGCGATCCGTCCGTGATCAAGGGCGCGTTCGTCTACAACAACCACACATACACCTACTTGATGGCCTATCTCGGCGTACAGGGCAGGGTCGGCGACACGGAGTCCGACGGCTACAGGGGCATCAACAACAAGGTCGGTCTCGCGGTGAGCGACAGCCTCGACTCGGGCTGGGTGCGCATGGGCACTGACGCCGTGGTGGTGACCGAGCACACTGACTGGTGGGGCGTCGGCCAGCCGAGCCTCGTCAGCCTCGACAATGCGGGCAAGGTGGCGCTTTTCTACGCGGGCGACTATGAGACGCGGATGCTAGCGCTGGACTTCACCGATGCGGCCAAGACCACCGCGTCGCTGACGCAGAAGGTTGGCAGCGAGGGATCGCCCGTAAGCACGGACGGAGTCAGCGACCTCGCCGGCACGACCACCAAGATGACGATCACCAATGCCGACTTCGCCTACAATCCGTCCACCGGTCGCCTCTACATGATCGCGGACACGCCCGACAAGGCCAACTCCTGGTACGACGACGGCGGACAGAACCTCTACATAACCAAGGCCGTCACCGTCTACGGCTGCACGCTTTACGCTCTTAATGCCAACTCTGTCAAAAACGCAATCTGGCACCAGAAGATGCGCATCCAGCCGGCAGACCTGAACAACTCCACCCTCGCCACCTCCGCCCGCGTAACCAATTCGGGACTCGTCCGCACGCCCTACGGCGACATCGCCGAGAAGACGGCGATGGTCACCGTCGCAAACGTAGTTCCCAACGCGCTCTACACCTATCGCTTCATGCCGGTTGACTGGAGCGTCAAGGAGGCGACGGACGACCCCTATATCCAGTCCGTGAGACTGAACACCTACATCAACACGGGCTACTATCCGAACCCGACGACGCGCGTCGAACTCGACTACGCCCTTGTGGAGCCGGGCGACGATGCCGAGACCTCCCAGGCGCGGATTATGGACAACGGCGGCACGAGCTCGACCTTGCCGATGACATTCTACATCGCCGGTCAGCCGGGGAGCGGTTCTCTCTCCGCCAGCTTCTTCTTCGGCGACCATACGAGCGGATGGGAAGGAACGCTGACGACGAAGCAGGGAACGTCAACCGCCCGCAAGAACTACCTGGACGAGGTTAGGCGTACGGCCATCATCGACAATCCGAACAAGACGGTCGCATTGGCGCAGAACGGGACGCGCATATGGGAATGTACCCGAGATTATACATTCAACAATACCTCGAAGTTCCCGCTTGGACTTTGCGCGGCGATCGGCAACCAGTACGGTACGTCTGCGGATCACAAGTGCAAGATGCGCGTCTACGGCCTCAAGATATATGAGAGCGATAAACTCGTCCATGACTTCGTCCCCTATCTCCAGGCGGGCTGGCCGGGTCTGCGCGACACCAAGACGGGGCGCTTCGTCTCCGACGACCGCGTCGACGCCTTTGCGCCGGCCTACGGCGGAAACATCGAGTCCGGCGACGATCCGTTCATCGCATCGGCTGGACACAGCGTCGTCAACACCCGCTACTTCCC
>DGVK01000166.1 GCA_002395905.1 Verrucomicrobia bacterium UBA4286
GGGGGGGGGTTGACAGAATGGACATAAAATGGCTATAATATGTCCATCATGATTGAACAAGTAAGTACGGCCGCACTGAAGCAGCAGCTCTGCCACTACCTTGGCCTGGCCCGCCAGGGGAAAGAGGTGCTGATTACAAGCCACAAGCGCATTGTTGCGCGCTTGCTGGGCGAGGACGAGTCGCGCACTCGTCTTCCGCTAAGAGAGCCGACCAAACCGCTGTCTGCAATTATGGACATCGGCGGGTTCAGCTTCAAGGGCGATCCTCTCAAGGACATGGAAAAGGAAAGGGGTGAGAGATGACAGTCTACCTTGATTCGACGTTTGTCATCCGCAAGCTTCTGGGAGTCGGCAAGCAGACCGATTTCTGGGGCAGATGGGACAAGGCGTATGCCAGCACGCTCATGCGCGCCGAGTGCTTCCGCGCGGCGAATTCGCTTCGTCTCGCAGGCAAACTCGATGACGCGGGCCGGGCGCGTCTTGGCGGATGGATCGAGACCGTTTGCGCCGCTGTGACGCAGGTTCCTGTGACAGACGCCGTTATGCGCCGCGCCGCAGATTCTTTCCCCGTGTCCATCGGCACGCTCCAGGCGATGCATCTGGCGACGATGCTTGAGCTTGAGTCGGAGCGCGGCGTGAAATGCGCCGTGGCCACCGACGATCCGGGGCTTCTTCAGGCGGCAAAGGCGCTTGGCTTCGCAGATGCGGCTGATGTCGCGGCCGACGAGGCGAAGGCCGCGGCAGAAAGCAAATGACGCTTCTCTGGCAGACAGTGCTTCAAGGCGCCGTCGGCTTTGCCATCGGCGCCGGAACAAACGACCTTGCCATACGCTGGCTCTTCGCGACGGTCTTCACGAAAAAGAAGAAGGCCATCGCAGAATCGGTGCAGAAGGTTGTAAGCAGCGAGCTGATGTCGTCCGACAAGATAGCCGCCAGACTCACCGATCCGTCGGTGAAGGCGGCGTTCGAGCGGCACATCCGTCAGGACATCGATGATGTGCTCAAGAAGACGACGGCGATAGTAGGCGGCTTGACGGGCGGTGTAAGGCCGCTGCTGTCGCCGTTCTTCCGCGAGGAGCTTGACGCGGTCAAGCGCATAGGCTCAGCGGTCGATGACGACATACGTCGGGCGGTCGCGAAAGTTTGCGCCAGCCAGACCACCTCGTACATCGCGCGGAATATCCCGCGCTTTGTGGACGAGACGAAGTTCTGGGGCATAATCTACGACTCGATAATGGCTCTCGACGAGGCCGAGATGGAGATGCTCACGCGTCAGGTGGCCAATCGCGAGCTGAGGGGCATAACGTTTCTCGGCGGAGTGATCGGCGCGGTCGTCGGCGTGACGATGAGTTTCGTTATATATCTTATCGGCTAGCGTCGCGCAGTTCAACGCGTCTGTATTTCGTCCGGCGGGGTCAGTTTGATCTTGCCGGACGCTGTTTTCGGGAAGGGCTCTCTGCGCGTGAGCACGCGTGAGATGCGCTTGTAAACCGGCATGGAAAGATTTAGCTCGCCTATCGCCCGTTTCAACGTCTCTTCGGGAATGTCGCCGTAGACGGCAGCCGCGATTTCGCGTGTCAAGCCGTCGCCCCAGACCATGACCTCCTTCACGCCGTGTATGGCCATTATCTTCGATTCGAGCTCCTCAGGGGCCACCTTCTTCCCGGACGAGAGAACAATCGTTCGTGAGATTCGCCCTGTGACCCATATATAGCCGTCCTCGTCGATATGTCCAGTGTCGCCGGTATGGAACCAGCCGTCCGCATCAAGAACCTTCGCCGTGCGGTCGGGCATGTTGTGGTAGCGTTTGAGGACGTTCGGCCCGCGTATCATAAGTTCACCGTCGTCCGACACTTTCGTTTCAACATCTGGATGCACTGCGGCCGAGAGGCCTGCACTGCCCGGTCGCGGCTCGCCGTCGGAAGGGGAGAGGGAATACAAAGAAGTGGTCTCGGTAAGACCGTATCCTGTGATGACTTTTACGCCGAGCCCGGCGAGGCGTTCGCGGGAGCGCGCGGGCTGCGGCGCGCCGCCGGTCAGGATCCAGTCTATCGGTGCGCCGAGCGCTTCGGATGCGGTGCTTCCATGCTGCTCGATCTTCGAGGTCAGAATGTCGGCGAGGGCCGGCACAAGGAAGAGGAAGTTAGCCCTGAATCTTTCAACAGCGTCATATATGCGCCTGAAGTCCGGGCAAATTCCCAGCATCACTCCTCGCACGAGCATGAGATAGGTGGTGGCTATTCCGAATATGTGGTAGAGAGGCAGAAGCATTAGAGATCTGTCGCCATGCTTCATGGCAAGCGTCTGCGCGGCGAATTCGCAAAACGTCTCCAGGCCGCGCGTTGTGAGTTCGGCGCCTCTCGGTTCTGAGGTCGTTCCGCTCGTGAAGACGATCATCGACACCCGGTCGTCATCGGCCGGGCTGCGCGACCAGATGGTCTTTATTCCTAGCTCGATGGCCTTTCGACTCGCGTTAAGGAAGAAATCCGTCTTGCGAGAGCCGAAGCCGCCGGTTATCAGGCCGGGTATGCGGGCCGCGACCTCGCGTGACTTCTGCGCATAGAGCGAGGAGTGCACGAGCACGCGCGCGCCGACCGTCCGCAGACGGTCGGCGATTTCTCCGGCGTTCAGATTGACGTCTATAGGCACTGCGACGGCGCCCGAGAAAAGGCAGGCCGCGTGGGCGACCATCCATTCATACGAGTTTTCTCCCAGAATGCCGATTGGTGCGCCGGGCACGTTCGCTTCGATTATGAAAGATATCACCGCAATGTCGTCGGTGAAGGTGCGCCACGAGATCGGCAGCGAGCGGTCGCCGCTTGCGACCAGAAACGCCGCATCGCCGGGCCGCCGCTCCCTTGCGCGCTTGAACTCCTCGAAAAGACTTATCCGTTCCATGGGGCGTATTATATCATTTTATCGCATGAGCGGCATCGCCGCATCAAGGCTGCGCCCGGCCCGCCCCCTTGACAGTCGGAGGCGGAATATGATAAAGTAAACGCGTGATTACCTTAAAGGAGGTTCCCCGGCCATGGGAAGTCAAGAGCGAAAGGTGCGTGCAGACGGCATGCAGACACGCGAGGCGCTGCTTTCGGCGGCGGCGGACGAGTTTGCCGGAAAGGGGTTCGCCCTTGCCTCGGCGAGGGAGATATGCCGCCGCGCCGGGGTGAACGCCGCGCTGCTCAGCAGGTATTTCGGTTCGAAAGAGGCGCTTTACAGGCTTGTCGCCAAGCGTCTTTTCGGAGATCTCGGCGCACCTCTCGCGACACTTCATGAAAAGGTTCTCGACGAGGCGAGCTGGCGCGCGGCGGTGCGCGAGTGGATTGACGACATGCTCTTCATGACGCTGCCGACCGCTAAGCCGCAAAAACTCTGCGCGGCGCTCTTTCGTCATGAAGTGACGCGTCCGACGAAATTCCACGACGAGTTCAAGGAGGCGTTCGGCCGTCCGGTATACGAGGGACTCAAGAAACTGCTCGCGATTAAGGTGAAAGACGGCGAACAGCTCGACCTCTGGGCGTCGTCCATCTGGGCGCAGGTCTCGGTCTACGCGCTTGCGGACCGCAAGTGGCACGACTCGTTCCGCCCCGAAGGTCTCGACAACCGCGCCTGGGCCGAGAAGGTGAGGGACC
>DGVK01000025.1:0-563 GCA_002395905.1 Verrucomicrobia bacterium UBA4286
CAACGCTTTCAGATCATGGCTCGCGATCGCGCTCGTCGCAGCCGTGATGTTCTCGCTTTACCGCGTGAATCCGAATCCTTCAAAGACGCGCGAACTTACGTCCCTTGAATTCTACCAGGCGATAGACGCAGGGAAGATCGTCGAACCGGTCGTGCGGCACCTCGACCGCGAAGAGGGAGAGACCTATCTCACCGGCGAGATCGAGACCGACGCCCTCGACGCGAAGGGCGATCCGGTGAAGGAGAAATACATCGTGAAGCTCGTCCCCGGCGAGAACGAGCGGCTCATGGACGACCTCCTGCAGAGCAACATCAAAGTCGAGATCGTCGAGCACCGCAGCGCGCTCTCGCCTTTCGTCACGCAGACGCTCTTCTTCGTCGGCATGCTCGCGCTCATGTACTGGTTCATGTACCGCAAGATGGGCGGCGACGGCGGGCCGTTCGGCTTCGGCAAGTCAAAGGCGAAGATCCTCAACGTGCAGGCCGACGCGAAGAAGGTCACGTTCTCCGACGTGGCAGGCATCGACGAGGCGCGCGAAGAGGTGCAGGAGATCGTCGAGTTCC
>DGVK01000025.1:611-19630 GCA_002395905.1 Verrucomicrobia bacterium UBA4286
AGATCGTCGAGTTCCTCAAGGAGCCCGCCGCGTTCAAGAAGCTCGGCGGCCGCATTCCGAAAGGCGTGCTTCTCGTCGGGCCGCCAGGCACGGGCAAGACGCTTCTCGCGAAGGCGATCGCCGGAGAGGCCAACGTGCCTTTCTTCGCGATGAGCGGCAGCGACTTCGAGGAGATGTTCGTCGGCGTGGGCGCGTCGAGAATGCGCGACATGTTCGCAGAGGCCAAGAAGCGCGCGCCGTGCATCGTCTTCATCGACGAGATCGACTCCATCGGCATGAAGCGCACGGGCGCAGGCGCGATGGGCGGCTCCCACGCCTACGAGCAGACGCTCAACACCATGCTTGTGGAGATGGACGGCTTCGACGCGAACGAGGGCGTGATCGTGATAGCCGCAACCAACCGCCCCGACACGCTCGACGCGGCGCTCCTGAGGCCGGGCCGTTTCGACAGGCAGGTCGTGGTGGAGCTGCCGACGCTCAAGGGCAGAACCGAAATACTCAACCTCCACGGGCGCAAGATCAAGTTCGCCGACGGCACCGACCTCTCGCAGATCGCCCGCGGAACGCCCGGCTTCTCGGGGGCCGATCTCGCCAACCTGCTCAACGAGGCCGCGCTGATGGCCGTAAGAAAGAAGCTCGACGCCGTCGACATGGCGACGCTGGAGGAGGCGCGCGACAAGGTCCTCTGGGGCCGCGAGAGGAAGTCGGCCGGATATTCACGCAAGGAGCGCGAGTCGACGGCGTGGCACGAGGCGGGCCATGCGCTGCTGCAGCTTCTCGTGAAGCACGCCGACCCGCTCCACAAGGTGACGATCATCCCGCGCGGACGGGCCCTCGGCGCGACGATGTCCCTTCCCGAGAAGGATGTCTTGAACCGCACGAAGAACTACTTCCTCGACGAGATGGTCGTCTGCTGCGGCGGCAGGATAGCCGAGGAGATTTTTACGGGCGACATCTCGACAGGCGCCGCGCAGGATATAGCGCAGGCGACCGAGATCGCGCGCGACATGGTGTGCCGCTACGGAATGAGCGGCAGATTCGGCTTCCAGGCGTTCGCCGAGCAGAGCCGATGGACGGCCGACCCCCTCCCGCCGGCGCTCAGCGAGCACACGCGCCGCGCGCTGGACGACGAGGTCTCGCGGCTTGTCGACGAGGCGTACGAAAGGGCCGAGAAGCTTTTGAAGAGAAACCGCGACAGGCTCGAACTCATCGCGAAAACCCTTATAGAGAAGGAGACGATGGACGGCGCGGAGGTCCGCGCGATCGCAGGCATCGACGAGTCGAAACCCGATGAAGCGGAGGACGAGGTGAAATGAACTTCCATCTGCCGGCCGTGAATGTGAACGATGTCGCACAGGTGGCGATCCTCTACTTCGCCATCTACGCGATACTCAAGAGCGCCAAGGGCTCGCGCTTCGGCCAGGCCCTCATGGGCGTGGGCGTGCTCGCGGCGCTGGCGGCGCTTTTCACCTTCGTCTTCCACTTCGACGTCCTGTCGCAGATCGTGCGGTGGATGCTGATGTATCTCGCGCTTTCGACGGTCGTCATATTCCAGCCCGAGATCCGGCGCATCCTCGCGGCGGTCGGCGCGTTCGGGACGTTCGAGCGCCCGAAGTATTCCGCCGACGGCGCGGCCGAGCCGGAATTCGTCGTCGAGACGGTGATGAAGCTCGCCGACCAGAAGATGGGCGCGCTTATCGCCTTCGAGCGCGGCATCTCGCTGAGAGGCTATGAAGAGACGGGCGTAAGGCTGGACGCGATGTTCACGCGCGAACTGGTGCAGAGCGTGTTCACGCCGCCGCTCCCGCTGCACGACGGCGGCATGACGATGAGAAACGGCAGGATTTCCTCGGCTCACTGCATCTTCCCGGTTTCGAACAACCCCGACCTTCTCGCGAGCGGCATGCGCCACCGCGCGGCCGTGGGGCTCTCGGAGGAGACCGACGCGCTCGTGGTAGTCGTCTCGGAGGAGTCGGGCGCGGTTTCGGTGGCCCACAACGGGAGGCTCTTCCGCTACTGGGGCGACATGCGCGAAGCGTCGCTGAGGCGATGGGTCAACAAGGCGATGAGGCCGGGCGACGGCGGCGGCAGCTTCGCGGCGAGACTCTACGACTGGACGAAGAAGCGCCGCGAAAAGAAGGCGGCCAGGGCTCTTGCGGCCAAGGCCAGGGCGGAGACTCGCGCGACAACGGAGGCCTCCAGATGAAAACCGACAGACATCCTTTCCTCGAATTCCTGCAGACCGCGCTCAAGCTGCTTACCGACAACTGGGGGCTCAAGCTCCTGGCGCTTCTGCTGGCTCTCATAATCTACCATTCAATGAAGTCCGAAGATTCCCGCCTGCATGCAGAAAATGACAGATCGCAATACTACTACCGCTAACCGAAAGTCCGAACATCACGTAGCAGGCTGGTTTCTCTTCCCGATAACGGCGATCTTTCCGCTGGTAGCCCTTCTTACCTACGACTGGCGCGCGATAGCCGCGCTGCAGACGCCGCCCGGCCCGAGTTCCAACTGGATAGGGGCGCTCGGCGACGGCTTCGCCTACTGGGGCTACACGCTTGTCGGGCTGGCGGTTTGGACCGTGCCGACGTTCTGCATGGCGGCGGGGGCGTTCCGCCTTGCCGGCCGCAGGCTCAACGTCGGCATGAGGAAGCTGTGGCTGCTCATTTCGTGCGCCAGCCTCTCCTGCCTTCTCGAATCGGTGCAGGGCCGCGCGCCGGGCATCGACGCGGTTCTCGCCTCGCTCAACATATCCGACGCCGGCGGAGTTGTCGGCCATCTCATAATGAAGCGGTTCCTCGTTCCGCTTATAGGGAACTTCGGCGCATGCATCATGATGTGCACTGTGCTTGCGGCCTCGGTGGTGAGCGCAGTAGGACTTTCCAACATCGCCGGCGCCGCGATGTCCGTTCTAAGATGGGCGGCCGGGCGCCAGGGCGCGCCTGCCCCTGAGGAGGGGTCTCCCGAATACGAGGCGGAGCAGGCCCGCTACAAGGCGGCGCTTCTCGCGCGCGAAGAGGCGAGGCGCCAGCGCGAGGAGGAGAAGCGCGCCGCGCGCGAAGAGAAGGCCCGCGTGAAGGAAGAGCGCCGCGCCGCGAAAGAGCAGGCGAAGCGCGAGAAGGAGGAGCGCTTCTTCTCGCAGAGCGCCGACGAAGCCGCGCCTCCGCCCGCGCCGTCGAGAGCCGCCGCGCCGAGACAGGCGGCGGCCGCGGCCAGGGCCGCCGTCGCGGGCGCGGCGTCCGCCGAGTCGCAGCCTGCGGACAAAGGGCCCTACGTCCTGCCGCCGATAGACCTGCTGAACCCGGTGCCGACGTCCACCGCCGATCACGGCGACGTTGGCGAGATGAGCGAGCGGCTTATAAACACGCTCAAGATATTCGGCATCGACGCCTCGCTCAGCGACACGGTCCAGGGGCCGGTCGTCACGAAGTACAAGGTCGCCCTCGCGCCCGGGACGCGATACAGCGCGGTGACGAGCCTGTCGGACAATCTGATGGGCGCGCTGCACGCGAAGTCTCTGCGCATCGAGGCGCCGATCCCCGGCGAGGATCTCGTGGGCATCGAGGTTCCGAACCGCAAGGCGGCGGGGATAAGCTTCCGCGAGATATTCGAGTCGGATGCGTGGCGCAACGCCAAGGCCGAGCTCCCGCTGCTCTTCGGCAAGGACGCGGCCGGCAGGGAGCTTGTCGCCGATCTCGCCTCAATGCCGCACATGCTCGTCGCCGGCGCGACGGGCCAGGGAAAGTCGGTGTGCCTCAACTCGCTCATCAACGGCCTTCTCATGACGCGCACGCCCGAGCAGCTCAAGCTGATAATGGTCGATCCCAAGTCGGTCGAGTTCACGTCCTACTCGGCGATACCACATCTCCTCGTGCCGGTTATAACCGACAACCGCAAGGTCGTCTTCGCGCTGCATTGGGCCGTGGCCGAGATGGAGAAGCGTCTCAAGCTCTTCGCGCGCGCCAAGGTGAGGAACATCTTCGACTTCAACCACCGCAGGACCTTCACCCAGCAGGATATGTTCGGCAACGACGAGCAGGTGAACGCCGACATGCCGCGCACAGTCCCTTACATCGTCATCATAATCGACGAAGTGGCGGACCTCATGGCGACGGCGGCGAAAGAGGTCGTGCCCGACATCTCGCGCCTCACCGCGAAAGCGCGCGCGGCGGGCATACACCTCATACTCGCCACGCAGCGCCCCGACGCGAAAGTCATAACCGGCACGATCAAGGCCAATATACCGGGCCGCGTCGCTTTCAAGACGGCGACCTCCATCGACTCCCGCACGATCCTCGACGACACCGGCGCCGAAAATCTCATCGGCCGCGGCGACATGCTCTTCAAGACGAAGGACGGCCTTCTGATCCGTGCGCAGGGCGCGTGGATAAGCGATCCCGAGATAGCGCGCATCACCGAGTTCATCGAGCAGCACGCCGACGTGCAGTTCGACGAGAAGTTCGCGACAAAACTCGGCAAGGTGAAAGAGGCGGGCATAGAGGACCCGTTCGCCGACAACGCCGACGATCCCGACAACCAGCAGGGCGGCGGCGAGGAGGCGCCTGGTTCGCGCGAGACGGTGAAGGCCGCCGAGGACGCCGATCTCTACAAGCGCGCGCTGGAGTGCATCATCAACACCAAGCGCGCGTCGACATCCCACTTCCAGCGCAGGCTGGGGATAGGCTACAACCACGCGGCGAAACTCTGCGACAAGCTGGAGGACGCGGGCGTCATCGGCCCGCAGCGCGGCGCCGGGCCGCGCGAGATTCTGATGGACCAGGACCAGCTGCTTGCGATATTCAACGGCGGCGGCGCGCAGAACGCGGCGCCTGCGGTGGACGCTGCAGAGCAGGAGCCTGCGGCGGACGGCGATTCCGAAACAACTGAAGAGGGCGACCTCTTCTCAACCGAGGAGGCACAATGATCGAATTCGGCAAAACCCTGCGCGAGGCCCGCGAGGCCAAGGGCTACACTGTAAGCCAGCTTGCAGAGAAGACCCACATCATGCACCAGATTGTGGAGGAGATGGAGGTCGAGCGCTTCTCACGGATCCCTGCGCCCATATACGGGCGGGGATTTGTGAAGCTCTATTGCGAAGCGGTAGGGCTCGACCCCAAGCCGTTCATCGAAGCATACATGGAACTGCAGTCGGGCAGGCGCCAGAGCGCGCAGATTCCGCCGCCGCCAAAGCCGCAGGCGAAGGAGTCGCCCGTGCCGCGACCGGAACCCGCGCCAGCCCCTGCTCCCGTCCCTGCGCCTGCTCCCGCGCCTGCCCCCGCGCCCGCGCCGAGTGCGCGCCCTGCGCCGCCGTCCGCGCCCGCGATGCCGCCTCGCCCGAAAAGCGTATACGCGCCGCCACCGCCCGCCACGCCTAAGCCCAACGTCAAAATGAAACTGCCGGACATCCCCGGGCGCCTTTCGGAGTTCGATCCGCGAATCCTGCGGATAGGCGTCGTCGTGCTCGCGGCCGTCGCAGTCATCTGGGGGCTTGTCGCGATCGGGCGCGCGCTCTACCGCGCGAGCATGACGCCGCCGTCGCCGGAGGCTCCCGCCGCGACGGTCGAAACACCTGTCGAAAAGCGCGTACCTGCGGAAAACAGCGGTGCGGAGGGCGTCAAGGCGGCTCCGCGCAAGCCGCAGACAATCCCCCCGCTTTACATAGACTGAAATCTATTGTATAATGTCACCAAACCCTAAAAGGATAAACCAACCATGGAAATCGTAATCTGCAAGACTAAAGAAGAGGCCTCCAAACTCGCCGCGGAGATGATCACCGCCGCCGTCAAGAAGAACCCCAAGACCGTTCTCGGCCTCGCGACAGGCTCCACGCCCGTCCCGATGTACAACGAGATGGCAAAGGCCGTGAAGGCGAAGAAGGTCTCGTACAAGTTTGTGAAGTCGTGGAACCTCGACGAATACGTCGGCCTGCCCGGCACCCACGACCAGAGCTACAGATACTTCATGAACAAGAACCTCTTCGAGAAGATCGACATCAAGCTCTCGAACACCCACGTGCTTAACGGCATGGCGAAGGATCCCGTCAAGGAATGCGCCACGTATGAGGCGCAGATCAAGAAGGCCGGCGGAATCGACATCCAGGTTCTCGGCATCGGATCAGACGGGCATATAGCCTTCAACGAGCCCGGTACGTCCCTCTCCAGCCGCACGAGCGTCGTCTATCTCACGCCTTCGACGATCAAGGACAACGCGCGTCTCTTCTTCAAGGGCAAGGAGAAGGAGGTTCCGACCCGCGCGCTCTCGATGGGCGTCGGCACGATCTGCGAAGCAAAGAAGATCATCCTTCTGGCGTTCGGCAAGAACAAGGCCGACGCTGTCAAGGGGATGGTGGAAGGCGGCATGACCCAGTTCTGCACGGCGTCGGCGCTGCAGGCCCACAACGACACGTGGGTGTTCTGCGACGAAGAGGCCGCTTCCAAGCTCAAGCTCCGCGACTACTACGCATGGCGCAGCGCCACCAAGCTGGGGCTATGAGCGAAGAATCTTTCATCGGCTTTCTCTGCGGCAACTGCCAGACGGAGCTTGAAGCTACGCAGGACATGATCGGCGAAGAGACCGAGTGTCCTGCGTGCGGGGCGCGTCTGGTAGTGCCTGCGCCGACCGGCGCAGGCGAGAGCGATGGTGTTGTGCGGCATTCCGAGGGCGACCTCGGCAATGCCGCCGAAAAGGCTCTCAAGAGCAGGACCATACGCATTGAGCTTGGAGACCTCGGCCTGTGAGCCGACGTCGCAGAGGCGGCAGGAAACGTAGCGGCTCCAGGCGCTTTGCGCTTGGATGCGCGGTCGTCCTGACTTCGGCCTTTGCGATTTTTTCATATGCGGCAGTGTGGTTCGTGCATCACCCGCGCGGCTGGATCGACCGCATGTGCGAAAGGCACCCCGGCTTCATAACCGCGCCACTTCTCGCGGTCGGCAGCTCCGTCGGCGATATTACCGACGCGATCGGCTGGACCGGCCACGACGCCGTCTACGAATATGATACTGAGGCTCCGGCCGGTTCGGTTCTCTTCGCCGGCGCGCCGCGGCACACAGGCCAGCCCGCCCCGAACGACATAGTCGTTCTGAACCGCGGCGAATTCATGATCGGCTGGTCGCCGAAGCTTCGCCACCCTGTATGGTGCGCGTATCATGTGACGAAGGAGCCGCGCCACAATGTAGGCAGACGCCCCAACTTCAGCAGGGACAGGTCGGTTCCTTCAGCACCGCCGCCTTCGTCGTACGAACGCTCGGGATACGACCGGGGGCATATGGCGCCCAACTACGCTGTGGCATCGAGATACGGCGAGGCCATGCAGAAGCAGACGTTCCTTATGACTAACATCGCGCCGCAGAGCCCGAGCCTCAACCGCGGCGTGTGGCGCAATATGGAGCACCGCATCGCAGACCTGTGGACCGCCCGCTACGGCGAGATATGGGTGATAGTCGGGTGCATCTCGCCTCTCGACAACCGCGAGACGATAAGCGGGACGTCGATAGACGTGCCGACGCAGTTCTATCAGCTCATCGTCGCGCAGGAGGGGCTGGACATACGCGCGCTGGCGGTGGTGATCCCCCAGAAAGTGCCTTACGGCGCGTACGCGGCGCGATACCTCGTTTCAATCGACGATCTGGAGGATATGACCGGGTTGGATTTCCTCCCCGATCTTCCTGATTTCATACAGAACCCTCTTGAATCAGAACTCCCCTCGCGCCTGTGGCCCATCCGCCCGGGCGACGTGTTTAATCTTCTGCGGCTGCGCTACAGCCGGTGATTCTCCGCGGAACACGATGTCGGGACACCAGTGCAGCTGCCGTGGGCCATGAAATCGTTCGCGCGGTGGCAAAGTTCGTGCGGTTGCAACGTTCGCGCGGTGCGCACCCGGTAAATATGGTATAATATGCGGTAATGTTTGCGACCATATTATACATCATTGCGTGCGTGCTCCTGTTTTCGCTTGCTATAGCGATTCACGAGTTCGGTCATTTCATTGCCGCCCTCAAGCTGGGGCTGCGGGTCGAGGCGTTTTCGATCGGCTTCGGTCCGGTTCTCTGGAAGAAGAAGGTGAACGGCGTCGAATACCGCCTCAGCGCCATTCCTCTCGGAGGATACGTTTCTATCCCGGATGTCGACCCGGAGGGGACGAAAAAGCTTGAAGGCGGCGGCGACGCGCCTCGTGTGCGCATACCTGCGTGGAAAGAGATTGTCGTGGCGGTCGCTGGACCTGCCATGAACATCGTGCTCGCCGTCGTGCTGGCGGTGGTGATCTCGCTCGCGCCCGGCGTGAAGTTCGGCGAGCTCTCGTCGAAGATCGGTTCGGTGATTGAAGGAGGCCCTGCGGCAGAGGCCGGCATGAAGGCCGGCGACACGGTGGTCTCGGTCGGCGGCAGGCCGGTCTCCACATGGAAGGAGATGCTTACCGAGGTGTGGATATCGGGCGGGCGGCCTACCCTGTTCGTCGTTGATCGGCCCGGCGAGGGCGAGGTGGAGCTTTCCGTGACGCCGCGCCATGAGGAGGCGACCGGCGGCTACTTCATAATGGCGCTCAGCGAGGCGAACGCGGCGGGGGGCGGCTCCTGGCTGCCCAGCCGCAATCCTCTGCGTCAGCTCGCGTGGGACGCAGGCTCGATATTCCGCGTGCTTAAAGGGCTCGTGACTCCAAAGGAAGCCAAGGCGACGGCCAACGCGCTAGGCGGGGCTGTTTCGATCGCGCAGGGGATTTACTCAAGCCTGCGGCACAACGCCTGGGACGGGCTCGGCTTCATGCGCTTTCTCAACGTCAACCTGGCCGTGCTCAACCTTCTGCCTATACCGGTCCTTGACGGCGGGCTCATAATGTTCGCGCTTCTGGCGCTTGTCTTCAGGCGGCGTGTGCCCGACAAGGTGGTGAATGGTCTGTCGGTCGGCTTCATGTACCTCTTGATTGCGCTCATGGCGATTTTGATCTACAGGGATTCCGTGCGCAGCTGGAGAATCCACACATATAAACCGGGAGATGCGGCAGATGTCGTCGAGCAGGCGGACGAGAGCCCTGAAGGCCGGTAGCCTCGCCATAGGCGGCGGCGCTCCCGTGAGCGTGCAGACGATGGCGAACGCCGATCCGCACGATGCGGACGCGCTTGCCGCCCAGATCGAGTCATGCGCCGCGCTCGGATGCGACCTTGCGAGGCTCGCCGTCCCCGACGTAGAGGCGGCGAAAACTCTCGGTGAAGTAAAGCGCCGTGTCCAGATACCGCTTGTCGCAGATATACATTTCGACTACCGCTGCGCGCTTGCGGCCATAGAGGCGGGCGCCGACGCGCTGCGGCTCAATCCCGGGAACATCGGCCCGCTCGATTGCGTCCGGGAGGTGGCGCGCGCTGCTAAAGAGAAGGGCGTCCCGATAAGGATCGGCGTCAATCTCGGCAGCCTCGAACGCGACATCGCCGAAAAACTCGCCGCCGCGGGACGCACGCCGGCGCACATCGCCGACGCGCTTTGCGAATCGGCGATGCGGCATCTTTCGGTTCTTGAGGGCGAGGGTTTCCGCGACGTGGTGATATCCGCCAAGGCGAGCGACACGCTTGCGACAATCGAGACGTACAGGCGGTTGTCGGAGCTTACCGACTGTCCGCTGCATCTCGGTGTGACAGAGGCGGGTACGCTTCTGCCGGGGACGGTGCGTAACGCCGTCGCTCTCGGGGTTCTTCTTTCGGAAGGGATAGGCGACACGATCCGCGTTTCGCTCACCGCCGCGCCGGAGAAGGAAGTCCGCGCCGGGGTGGAGATTCTGCGCTCGCTGGGGCTCAGACCGAACGGCCCCGCGGTGACGTCGTGTCCGACGTGCGGACGCACCAGGGTCGACGTGTCTGGCGTGGCGGCCCGCGTGGAGGAGGAGCTTGAGCGGCTTTTTGTCGCGCGCGGCCGGCCGGCCGGGTTCCCGCGCGTGGCTGTGATGGGATGCGCCGTGAACGGTCCGGGCGAGGCGAAGGGCGCCGACATCGCGCTCTGCGGCGGCGGCGGAGATTTTGTGCTTTATGTCAAAGGAAGCCCTGTCGCCAGGGTCTCGGAGAAAGATGCAGTATCGGAGGTTATGAGACATGCCGTTCATTATTGACAATATAGCGGTTCTTTTCATCGCGTCGGTAGTATGCGGTCTCGGCTGGCTGTTCGGCGGGCGGGACCAGGTTCTGCTGCTAAAGGTAATCCCATGGCTCACCGTGTTCATGGTCGAGGTCGCGCTGTGCTTCCCGCAGAGGCACTCAGGCGAGTCGACGGCGCACGCCCGCTCGCGCGCATGGAGCGCCATGAAGAAGGATCCGCTTGTGTGGACCACGCTCGGCTTCCTGGCTCTGCTGTTGATCCCTTTTCTGAATACAGGGCTTTGCCCGGACTGCGACAAAGTGCTCATAGATCAGGGTCACAGCCCGGCGCCGCCGTTTTCGCTCCTGCCGTTCTGCGTCGACCGCATTCGGCATTTGAACGTCGTCATGTGGTTCGCGCCGTCGCTTCTGGCGATGCTCGCCGCAAGGCACGCGCTCGTAGAAAGAGGCAAGCGAACCTTGATTGAAGCAATCGTGTGGAACGGCGCGGCCATGGCGCTTCTCGGATTCGTCCAGCAGGTGACCGACGCTCCCGGTCCGCTGTGGCGCCCGTTCCCCGACGGCGTTCGCGTCTATTTCTTTTCGACGTTCGGCTATCCGAACATGGCGGGTTGCTATTTCGCGACCGTGTTCTGTCTGTCTGTGGCGGCATGGCGGCGGCGCGCGGACGATGTCCATCAGGATATCGAAAAGACGAATGCGGGGCGCAGGTTTGCGCGCCACCGCCTCTTCTGGATGAAGCATTTCATGATGATACCGTCGATTCTGTGCCTTTTCGCGACGATGGACACGCTTTCGCGCGCGGCTATAATCCTTGTCGCGTCGGCTGCAGCCATCCTCTTTGTCCATGCGGCGGTCACGACCCTGGCGAAGATGAAAAAGGCCGACCGTGTGAGGGCGCTGGCGTTCTGCGGTCTCGCGCTGATCGTGCTGGCGATAATCGCGTCGGGATTCATGCCCGACAGCGTCCAGAAGGAGATGCACACCGTAGACACGCGCGAGGCGCTCGACCGCGTGACAGGGCGCGGCGAATACCATTCGAAGGTCGCTATGGAAATATGGCGCGAACATGCGGCGTTCGGCGTGGGCGGCTGGGGATATATCCATTTCAGCCCGCTCAAGCTCCCGCCGCGCAAATACTGGGCCCCCGGCTCGGCGAACGTTCACAACGACCATCTGCAGTTCCTTGTCGAGCACGGCTTCGTAGGCTATCTGCTGCTGGTGGCGATTGTGGCGATGCTTCTCGGCCCGACATGCTCGACATGGATCAGACTTTCCAAGGCTACGAGGTTTCTGCCCGCGAACAGGCGTCCGCCGCCTCCTCAGGCGCTGTTCGCGCTGCCGGCGCCGGCGTTCGCCGTGCTCGTCGCCGCGGCGATCCCGGTGATACACGCTTTCGGCGACTGCCCGTTCAGATCCGCCGCCGTGATGTCGCTCTTTTTCACGATGCTCGCGTGCATCGACGGCTATCTGCCCCGCGACGCGGCGTCGGACGCCCAGCCGTCGGATGTCGAATCGCGCCATCGTCGCCACCACCATCACCATCATTCCAACTGAGGGTACAGCCATGCTCCATGTAAACGAAAACTACGCAAAGATCAAGCCGACGTATCTGTTCGCGGAAATCGCCCACCGCGTCAGCGCCCATCTTGAGGCGAATCCCGGCGCGAAAGTCATCCGTCTCGGGATCGGCGATGTGACAGAGCCTCTGTGTCCTGCCGTCGTTGAGGCGATGCACAAGGCGGTGGACGACGAGGCGGGACGCGCCGATTTCCACGGATACGGCCCGGAGCAGGGCTACGCGTTCCTGCGCGACAGGATCGCGGAAGTGGACTTTCGCGCGCGCGGCGTGGACGTCGCGGCGGACGAGATACTTGTCTCGGACGGCGCGAAGTGCGACTGCGGGAATATACAGGAGCTGTTCGCCCAGGATGTGAAGGTGGCTGTCGGCGACCCGGTATATCCCGTCTATGTCGATACGAACGTCATGGCTGGGCGCGGCGACATACTGCTTCTTCCGTGCACGGCGGCGAACGGGTTCGTCCCTTCTCCGGACGACCTGCCTGCCGAGGGCCGGCCTGACGTCGTCTACCTTTGCTATCCCAACAATCCTACCGGGGCGGTGGCGACCAGGGCGCAGCTTCAGAAGTGGGTCGACTGGGCTAATGAATCGAAGGCGCTTCTGCTGTTCGACGCGGCTTACGAGGCGTTCGTTCGCACGGAGGGGATCCCGCGCTCCATATACGAGTGCGAGGGGGCGCGTACGTGCGCGATAGAGTTCAGAAGCTTTTCGAAGACCGCCGGCTTCACGGGAGTGAGGTGCGGCTACACGGTCGTTCCAAAAGGGCTTTGCGCGTATGCGGCCGACGGGACGCCTGTCGAGCTGAGACCTATGTGGACCCGCCGCCAGACGACGAAGTTCAACGGCGCGAGCTACATAACCCAGCGCGGCGCCGAGGCCATATACACTCCTGAAGGCCAGGCGCAGACGAAAGCGACGATAGACTTCTACCTTGAAAACGCCAGGCTGATGCGCGAGGCGCTCGCCGCGCAGGGCTACACCGTTACAGGCGGTGTCGATTCGCCGTATCTCTGGGTGGACGTCAAGGGCGACTCCTGGGAGTTCTTCGACAGGCTCCTCAAGAGGGCCAATGTCGTGACGACGCCGGGCGCAGGCTTCGGCCGTGCAGGAGAGGGCTTCATAAGAATATCCGCTTTCAATTCACGCGAAAACGTTCTCGAGGCCATCGAGCGTCTGAAAGGAGTTCTATGACAGCCTTTGCCGCGATTGCGCTCGCCGCGCTTGTGTGGTATCCTTCGCCCGACTGGAAGGACGAGCCGGATCCCGTCGCGTCGCCGCATGCCAGGAAGGGCGGCACCATCCGCTTTTTCGGCGCGCAGGCGCCGAAGAGTCTTAACGGCTACGTCGACAACAACGCCTACACGGGCATGACGTTCGGGCTGATGTACGAGAGCCTGCTTTCTACCGATACCAGCACTCTCGATTTCGCGCCCGGGCTGGCGCGCAGGTGGGCGGTCTCCGAGGACGGGGCCGAGTTTGTGTTTCAGATAGACGAGCGCGCGCGCTGGAGCGACGGCGAGCCTGTGACGGCCGGCGACGTGAAGTGGACGTTCGACACCGTCATGGACCCGAAGAACGACACCGGGCCGTGGAAGGTAAGCCTCGGCGCGTTTGAAAGCCCCGAGACCGTGGACGTGCGAACGGTGAGGTTCCGCAAGAAGCCTGGCTCCGACAGCGACTGGCGCGATCTTCTGCACTGCGGCTTCTTCTACATACTGCCGAAGCATGCGTTCGAGGGGAAGGATTTCAACAAGCTCGATCTCGTCGGCGCTCCCGTCGGCGGCGCCTACCGCATTTCGCGCATCGCCGAGCAGGTCGAAACCGAGTTCTCCCGCGTCGAGAGCTGGTGGCGGCGCGACCTGCCGTCGAGCCGCGGCGTGTGCAACTTCGACCGTCTGGTGATGCGTTACTACATCGACTCCGAAAACGGTTTCGAGGCCCTTAAGAAGAGGCTTATCGACGTCTACCCGGTCTACACCGCGCGCATAATGGGTGGCGAGACCCACGGCGAGAAGTTCGACCGCAACTGGATACTCAAGCGCCGCGTCAAGAACCACAACCCGGTCGGCTTCCAGGGGTTCGCCATGAACATGCGCAAGCCGCCGTTCGACGACCTGAGAGTCCGAAAGGCGATGGCGATGCTTGTCGACCGCGAGACGATGAACCGCACGATGATGTTCGGCGAATACTTCCTCTTGAAGTCCTACTACACCGACCTCTACGACGAGGCGCATCCGTGCGGCAACCCGGAGTTCCGCTATGACATAGAGGGCGCGAAGAGGCTTCTCGCCGAGGCGGGATGGAAGAAGAACGCGAAGGGACTGCTTGAAAAGGACGGCAGGGAGTTCCGCTTTACGTTCCTTTCGCGCGCGACAAGCGAGGACAAGTTTCTGTCGCTGTTCAACCACGCCCTCGAACAGTGCGGCATAAAGATGAGCATCGCGCGCAAGGACTTCGCGGGATGGATGCGCGACATGGACGACTTCAACTATGAGATGACCTGGGCCTCTTGGGGCGGCAGCATATTCCGCAGCCCCGAAGTCACCTGGCTTTCTTCCGAGGCCGACAGAAAGGGTTCGAACAACATAACAGGCTTCAAGTCGGCGGAGGTCGACGAGATCATCAAGGCCGAGAAGGGCATGATGAAGATGGCCGACCGTGCCGACGCATACCGCCGCATCGACAGGCTTGTCGCAGAGCAGGTCCCTTACGTCCTGCTGTGGAACATCGCCGAGACGCGCCTTCTCTACTGGAACAAGTTCGGGACGCCTTCGACGGTTCTCGGCAAGTATTCCAACGAAGACTGCATCTTCGGATACTGGTGGTACGACGAGGACAAGGCTGCCGAACTGACCGAGGCGATATCAGGCCACGAGTGCCTGCCGACCGTCCCGCTCCGCGTGATCTACGACGAGGAGAGGTCACGCAGGTGATGGACGGCTACGAACTTCTGGATTCCGGCGACGGGCGCAAACTTGAGCGTTTCGGCAAGATTGTGCTTGCGCGGCCGTGCTCCCAGGCTATGTGGCGGCCGTCTCTGCCGCCGGCGGAGTGGTCCCGTGCGGACGCGAGCTTCGACCGTGAAGAAGGAAACCGCTGGCACGGGCGGGCGAACCTGCCTGAAAGCTGGACGATCGAAACCGCCGGAATCCGCTTCAAGCTCGGCGGGACGGACTTTGGACATCTCGGCATCTTTCCCGAGCAGCGTGCGCAGTGGAGCTGGATACGTTCGCGCGTCGCGGCGGCTGCGGCCGTCGGGAGGCACCCGTCGGTGCTCAACCTGTTCGCTTATTCAGGCGGTTCCACGATGGCGGCGGCCCTTGGCGGCGCGGAGGTATGCCACCTTGACGCGTCGAAGGGGATGGTTGAATGGGCGCGGGAGAATGCGGCGCTGAACGGGCTTTCGCAAAGCCCTGTGCGCTGGATCGTCGACGACGCGAGAAAGTTCATGAGACGCGAGCTGAGACGCGGCCGCCGCTATGATGCGGTCATACTGGATCCTCCTACGTTCGGCCGCGGCGCGGCAGGGGAGATGTACAAGATAGAACGCGACCTCAAGGAGACGCTCGACCTCGCGGCAGAACTCCTTTCGGAGCGGCCGCTTTTCGTGCTCTTTTCATCGCATACGCCCGGCATGTCGCCTGTTGCCGCGTCAAATGTCGTCGGACAGCTGTTCGCGGACGCGAAGGTGGAAGCCGGCGAAATGCTGCTTGAAGGATCGGGGCTGAAGTGTCCGAGCGGCGTCTATTGCCGCGCTCTCTGGGATATGGTATAATTATCGCCGCTATGAAAGCGAAAGTGCCACAAGAGCTAGCAGGAGCATTCAGGAAGCGTCCGACGGACGCCAACAAGTATTCTGTGGGCACTGTCGCAGTCGTCGGCGGCTCCTGGCGGTATGCGAACGCGCCTGTCATGGCCGGTCTCGGCGCTAGGGCGGCAGGCGCCGGTCTCGTCAATCTGGTGGCGCCCGGCGCGTCGCGCATGTGCGCAGGGGCGCTTCTGCCGGAGGCGACGTTCACAAAGCTCACTCCGAACGGCGTTCCGCCGAAAGCCGATGTTATGGTTGTCGGGATGGGTCTAGGCCAGTCGGTGAGTTCCGAGCTTATAGTATCGCGGCTGCTTTCCGGGTCGAGCGGCAGGTTCGTGCTCGATGCGGACGCGCTTCAGATTCTCGCGGCATGGTACGGCAGGACCGACGGCTACGATCCGGCGCCGGGCCAGGAGCTCGTTCTTACCCCTCACGAGGGCGAGGCGGCGAAGCTCCTTGGCGTGGGGTATGAGGCGGTTTCCGCCGACAGGGCGGGGGCCGCGCGCAAGATCGTCAAGCGCTACGGCGCGACGGTCGTGCTAAAGGGTCCTGGAACGCTCGTCGTTTCGGCGGACGGCTTGAGAGTCTGGCAGAACACAACAGGCAATCCGTTCATGGCGCTTGGCGGCATGGGTGACCTGCTGGCCGGCGTCATAGGTGCGCGCTGGGCGTATCTGAAAGAAGATCCTTTCATCGCGGCGGCGTCTTCTGTGTGGCTTCACGGGATGGCGTCGGACAGGGTGGTCGCGGCGGGACGCGACCCGTCCGTTTCAAACACCGCCGCCGAGATCGGCGCGCTCAGAGTCTGCCTGGACGGTGCAGACAGGGCAAAGGGGGTAAATCCATGAAGGTAGACTATCAGGGGCTCATCGACCATCTGGCCGGGAGCGGTTCTGCGTTCGGTCTGCTTACAATGCAGGCCACTTCCACTACGGGGCGTTTGATGGCGGCATTCCCCGACAGGCTCAAGTGCCTGTTTTCGGCGGAGCACGGCTTTTTCTGTGCGTCCGCGCCCGGCGAGAAGACTGCTAGCGCGTGGCATCCATACTGGAACCGTCCAATCCACTCGCTCTACGGCGAGCACCGCCATCCGACGGACGAAATGCTTGCGGGACTGGGATGCATGGTGATCGACCTTACGGATATCGGTGTGAGGTGCTACACATATCTGGCCACGATAAAGAACGTCCTTGAGACCTGCGCCGAGAAAGGTGTCTCGGTGGTCGTGCTGGATCGCCCCATCCCTCTGGGCGGGGTTCTCGACGGACCTATGCGCAGACCGGAGTACGCCTCTTTCATCGCGCCGCTCAACATACCTTTCTGCCACGGCATGACGCCTGGCGAATGTGCGATGTGGATCAAGAACGCCGAGGGGCTCGAGCTTGATCTCACGGTCGTGCGTATTCTCGACTGGAGCCACGCCTCGCGCGAGCCGTGGCCGAACTTCATACCGCCCTCTCCTGCCATGCGCAGCTGGGACAATGCGGTGATGTATCCGATGACGGTTTTTTCGGAGGCGTATCCTTCGGTCGACTGCGACCGCGACGGATCGCTGGCGTTCCGTATCGTCGGCGCGCCGTGGCTGGATCAGAAGGGGCTTATCAAGGATCTTACTCCGGGGCTGTCGAGCTGCGGCGTGGGGATGCGCCCCTTCCGCTACGCGCCGCAGTCGGGCCAGTACCGCGGCCAGAATCTCAACGGGATCCTTTTCACGCTTTCAAACCCCGAGGCCTACTATCCGGTGACTGCCGGGATGCTGCTTTATACGGCCCTGCTGCAGCATCACGGTTCGAAGATGGTCTTCGGTTCCAAGCCGGAGTGGTTCGACAAGCTGTATGGTTCGACCGAGATACGCGACACGCTGCAGAACGGCGACCTTGGTGACCTTTTCACAAAATGGATCGACGAGCAGGACGAGTTCCTCAAGACACGCGTCGACCTTTATGCATAAACAAAGGAGCAAACACAGATGGAAGAGCAGATAAAGTCAAAGCTCGAGGAGCTGCGCGCCGGTCTTCAGAACGATGGCGGCGATCTGGAGCTGGTAAAGATCGAGGGCAAGGTCGTATACCTCAGGCTCGTCGGACACTGCGGTTCGTGTCCCTTCGCGATGATGACTCTCAAGCAGGGGATAGAGGTCGCCCTTCAGGAGATCGACCCCGAGATAACGGTAGAGCGCGTGCAGGATTGACGACATGAAAACAGTCAATGTATCGCTTGTCGGCGTCGGCGGGCAGGGAATCATCCTCACGGCGGACATTCTGGCGAAGACTGCCGCCATCGCTGGGCTTAAGGTGAAGAAGAGCGAGATTCACGGCATGGCCCAGCGCGGCGGGAGCGTGAGTTCGCAGGTGAGGTTCGGCGACGATGTAGCGTCACCCGTGATCCAGGACGGGACTAGCGACATCCTCGTAAGCTTCGACAAACTGGAAGCCGTCCGCAACGCCCATCTGCTCGCCAAAGGCGGTGTGGCGATAGTCAACGACCTCTATCTCGTGCCCGTGACGGTCTCGTCCGGCCAGCAGAAGGACGTCGACAATCTCGACGCCCGCGTGTCCGCCATACCCGGGCTCAAGCTGATTGACGCCATGAAGATCGCTGTCGAAGATGTCGGCAACGCGCGCACGATGAACATGGTCGTCGCAGGGGCGCTCTCGGTCTTCACGCCGTTTGCGGAGGCCGACTGGATGCGCGCGATGGAGGAAATGCTTGCAGGCCCGAAGGCCAGGCTCCTCGATGTGAACAAGAAAGCGTTTTCGCTCGGCCGCGCGGCGGTGCAGGGCTGATTGTAAATCTGAGTAACAAGGAAAAGTGAAATGATGAAGGTGTTCAAGATGGCGGCCGCGGCGGCTTCGGCGGCGATGTTCGCGGCGGGATGTGCAGAATCTGGCGACGAAGGCGGGATAGATCTCACGGCCCAGGCTCTGGCGGCCGCGCAGTCCAGCGGTTTCGTCCCGGCCGAGGGCGGTGACGGCGGGACTCTGCACATATACACATGGAGCGACTACATCTCGCCCGACGTTCTCGAGAGCTTTGAAAAGGCCCTTGGCGTGAAGGTGGCGATTGACACATTCGACTCCAACGAGGCGATGTATGCCAAGCTCAAGGCCGGCGGCACGGGCTATGATATCATCATGCCGAGCAGCTACCAGATCAAGACCATGGCCCGCGAAGGAATGATCGACCGGCTCGACAAGTCTAAAATCCCGAATGTGCTGAACAATTTCGACAAGTCGTTCGCGACTCAGATTCTCGACTGCAAGTTCACCTACAGCGTCCCGTACGCCGTGACCTACTCCGGTTTTGCGTATGTGAAGGACAAGATCCCCGAAGGCGCGGATGTCGGCTCGTGGTCGATTCTGGAGAATGCCGCGCTGAAGGGACGCGTCTCGCTTCTCGACGATATGCGCGAGGTGATCGGTGCGGGGCTTATGTATCTTGGATATTCAATCAACTCCGAGAACCCGGCCGAGATAGACGCCGCCGTGGAACAGGTTCTCAAGTGGCGCGCGAACGTCCGCAAGTTCGACGCCGAGAGCTACAAGACCGA
>DGVK01000126.1 GCA_002395905.1 Verrucomicrobia bacterium UBA4286
GGCCCCGACCCCCGGGGGTCTTCAACCAAGGAGCCACAACAACCAAAACAAAAAACAAAGGAGAAAAACCATGAATGAAAAAAACCGGGGACAGCAACTAGTTGGTCCCGCGCTTGCAGCATTGAACCGCAAGCGGTGCGGTGCGGATTATGATATAATAACGGCATGAAAAAGATTCTCTGTCCTTTAGCGGTTTTGCTCGTCTGTCTTGCGGCGGTCGGGCGTGATGTCACGGATTTCACCGACGGCTGGGAGTTCTCCCGCGACCGATCCAGCTGGCGCGCGGTGGACATTCCGCACGACTGGGCCATTGAGGGACCGTTTGACCCGAACGGCGATCCTCATACGGGGAAGCTGCCGTGGAAGGGCGTCGGCTGGTATCGCAGGCAGATGGTCGTCCCGTCGGCTCCTGAGGCAAGGCGGATATTTCTCGATTTCGACGGTGTCATGTGCGACGGCACTGTTTTTGTCAACGGGCAGCCGTGTGCGCACCAGCCCTACGGCTACCTGGGCATGCGCGCGGATATAACGCCGTATCTTTTTGCCGGCACCAACGAGGTCGTTGTCAAGGCCGACACGACCCGTCTCGCCTCTCGCTGGTATCCTGGCGCAGGGATGTACCGCCGCGTCAGAAAGATAGAGACCGGCGATATATATGTAGATGAGAGCGATGTATTCGTGAGCCCTGCGGAGAAAGGCGGTGGCGCGTGGTCGGTCGCTGTGACGGGCGCCGTCACAAGCCGCCGTCCTGCGCCAGCCGCCGTAAGAGCGGAGGTTTCGCTCAAGGCGCCGGATGGAAGCGTCATCGCCCGCGGCGCGGCTGATCTTGAAGACGCGGCCATGTACGCCAAGACCGGTTTTGCCGTCACGCTGGACGTGCGCGACCCGTTGCTTTGGGATATGAAGCCGGATGCCGCCCTCTATACAGCCGTCATATCAGTCGCCGCCGGCGATGGAGCGCCTCTTGACGAGATAAGCGTCAGGACGGGTTTCAGAACGTTCCGCTTCGATCCTGACGACGGCTTCCACCTCAACGGACGGCGTGTGCAGCTCAAAGGCGTCTGCCTGCATTCGGATCTCGGAATCCTCGGCATGGCCTTCAATCGCTCCGCCATGCTTCGCCAGCTCAAAGCCATGGTCGACATGGGCGTGAACGCCCTCAGGACTTCGCACAACCCGCCTTCACCGGAGCTTCTCGACATGTGCGACGAGATGGGAATTTTCGTGTGGGACGAGTGCTTCGACAAGTGGAACGTGACCTGCGGCCGCGGCGACGAGCCGCTTGAGGACTTCGTGCCGGCACGCCTTGCCGAGTTCGTCCGCCGCGACAGGAACCATCCCTGTGTGTTCGTGTGGTCGATCGGGAACGAAATCTCGCCCGGCAGGGCGTGCCCGCCCGGACAGGAACACTGGGAAGCGGCCGGTCTGCCCTCGCTCGGCACAAGCGCCGAAAGGTGCGCGCGTTTCCGCGGCGCAGTGCGTGCGCTCGATGCAACGCGACCTGTAGGCATCGGCAGCTGCTTCCCCGAGGTGGCGCTGAAGGGCGACTACGCCCCGCTGGACATCACAGGCTGGAACTACAGGGGCATGTACGACAAGATGAAGGCGCGCTACCCCGACAAGCCGGTTTTATACTCCGAGTCGGCTTCGGCGCTTTCTGAATACGGCTACTACGCGGCAAAGCTCCCCGCCCACAAGGAGGACTACGACGCTGAAGGTCTGGGCGTGGACTCCTACGACCGCAACGCCGCGGGGTGGAGCGATATACCCGATATAGAATTCGAGCGCATGGAGCGCGACCGCTTTGTCGGCGGCGAGTTCGTATGGACGGGCGTCGACTACCTCGGCGAGCCGACGCCGTTCGCGGCAAGTCCTGTAAACGGACGCGCCGTGGCGCACGCCGATCTCGCCCGCAGCGCATACTTCGGGATATACGATCTGCTGTGCATGCCGAAGGACCGCGCCTACCTCTACCGCTCTTACTGGCGCAAAGACGCGTTCACTCTGCACATCGTGCCGGACCACTGGACCTTTCCGGAAAAGGCCGGCGCGACCATGCCCGTCTACGTCTACACGAGCGCAGACGAGGCGGAACTCTTCCTGAACGGCGTTTCGCTCGGACGCCGCCGCAAGGACGCGTCCGCCAGCAGCAAGACCGGCTACTACGATGTGCTGCCGCGCTACAGGCTCGTATGGAATGACGTCCGCTACGCCCCCGGCGAGCTTAAGGCTGTGGCCTACGGCGCAGGCGGCGAAGTCCTCGGTGAGAAGGTTTTGCGCACGGCCGGTGAAGCCGCGCGCGTCGTCCTTGCGCCGGAGGCGGACGCCGTCCCGCCGGATCCGAATGAATATCTGTTCGTCGCAGTATCGCTGGAGGACGCCGCCGGCGTGGCGGTTCCGCGCGATTCAAGGCGTGTTTCGTTCTCGGTGGACGGTCCCGCCAGGATAGTGTCGGTCGGCAACGCCGACCCTCGCGGGCTCGACAGTTTCAAGGACGTTTCCTCCCATCCGCTTCATAACGGGCGCGCCGGGCTCTACCTCCGCCGCACCGGTCCGGGCGAGGTTTCGCTCACGGCATCTGCCGACGGGCTGGCGCCGGCTGTCTTCCGCGACCGCCCATAGACTGGGCGGGCCGCGAAGGGAGAGCGGTCTTTGCCGGCATGTTTGGCCTTCATTGGAAATCGACACTGGCAACAATGGCACACCCTTATCCCGGATTTTTCG
>DGVK01000151.1 GCA_002395905.1 Verrucomicrobia bacterium UBA4286
ATATTAGGTATTTTGTAGCGCGCCCTGCCGACCACCCTTCTGAACCCCTCCGGCGCCGGGCTTTCATCCAGCCCCCCAAACCGGGAACACTCCCCGTTTCCGCGCTTACAAACCTCTGAACAGGCTATTTTCCAGAGCGGAAGCGGTCCACGACAAGCGCTATCGCGCCGTCGCCTGTGAGGTTGCAGGCGGTCCCCACTCCGTCGATGGAAAGATAAGCGGCGATAAGTATGGCATAGTTCTGCGGCGCGAGACCGAGGACGGATTCCGCAACCGGCGCAGCCGCAAGCACCATTCCGCCGGGCACGCCGGGTGCGGCGACGGCGAGGACGCTCAACATCAGCACATACTCTGCAAAAGCGCCGGCGTGAAGCGTTCCGCCGGACAGCAGAAGGAAGCCCGCGCTGAATACGGTTATCTTGGCGATACTGCCCGCGAGGTGTATGTTCGCACAGAGCGGCACGACGAGATCGGCCGTCTCTTCGCCTACGCCGTTCGCCCGAACCTGGCGAAGCGTCACCGGGATCGTCGCAGCCGACGAGCAGCATCCGAGCCCGGTGAAATAGGCAGGCAGCATCGTCCAAAGCGCCTTGAGAGGATTGCGCCGCGTCAAAGCCCCCGCGATGCAGTACTGCAATATGAGCACAAGCCATGTCGTCGCAAGCGCCGTCACCACGATCTTGAGGCCGGGGCCGCAAACCTGCGCAAGCGCACCGCGCGCCGTAAGATCGGCGACAACCGTCATTATATAGACCGGCAGAAACGGCACAACCGCCTTTCCGATAGCCATCGTCACGACGCGTTTGGCGTCATCGAATGCACGCGTCAGCACAGGGCAGTCGAGCGACGCCATTGCAAGGCCGAACACGAAGGCGACGGCCAGCGCCGAAATCACGCCCGTCAGCGGCGGAATCTTGAGCGTGAAATACGCCGGAAAGCTCTCAGCCGCCTCAGACGCGGCAATCGTTCCCGAAACGACGCGCGGCAGAACCGTGTCGGCGATGCAGAAACCCAGCGCACCGGAAAGGATCGTTGATGCGTAGGCGAGCGCGATTGTGAAAAGCAGCAAGCGCCCTGCACCACGGCCGGTCTCGGCAATAGCAGGAGTGACGAGGCCGATGATTATCAAGGGGACGATGAACTTCACAAACTGTGCGAACGTGCCGCCGAAGGAGTTCAGCGCCCTTATAACGCATGCAGGCGCAAAAAGTCCGGCCGCCATCCCTACGGCCATGGCCACTATAAGTTTTGCCAGCGCCAGCTCGTGCAATTTGCGCGCCATCATACGGACAGTTGCATTTTATCACTCATATGCGTCTGGATACGGCCATTTGTCTGCGAACGCCTACTTGACGATGATCATCATGCCCGGACGCGGACCGCTCCACGTCAAGCGGACGGTTGCCGCGTCAACACCCTCTTGATATGTGTAGCTGGTGCCTCCATACCAGGTCTTGTTGGTCCATGCTCCGTTCACAAGTTCTTCGGTGTAATAGCCGACGACAGACTTGCCGCCGACAGTCTCTCCGGACGCGTCGAAGGTGTAAGAACCTTCAACCTTGTAGGCTGTCTCAGCGCCGTTGAGCGACACCACAACATTCGTCACACCCAGCGCGCCGAAGTAGCGCACGGCATCGACGTTGCGGTTGCGGACGATCTCCTCCTCGGTCAGCACGCGGTCGTAATAGCGGAAGAACTTCACCGTGCCGACGAAGCCTTCGTTCCCGGCATTGAGATTGCCGAGTCCATAGCCGGAGTCCTTAACTTCTTTCATCGAGGAGAACTCGTGGTAGAGTCGCTGTGCACCGTCCTTTCCGTCCTCGACATATTCGGTGGGGATAGTCGTATCCGGGAACATCATGGCCTTCTTGTTGTCGAAGTCCTGGATGCCGGTCGCGAAGCCGTATTGGTTGCCAGGGGCGTGGAAGAACATTCGCGTGCCGTTCTGCGCGACCCAGCAGAAGGAATTCTTCGACTGGTCGTTGTAGTTGTCCTTGATGACACTGAAGTTGAAGTAACTTCCATGGCCGTTGAAGCTGTAGGCGTGGCTTGTTGTTGTTGCGGTCTGGTCGGCGGGGTTGCCGTCGATGAGCGTCTGCATCGTGAAGTTCTTCAGGATGAAGCCCGCATTGCCCTTGAAGCGCGGACCGCCGCGGAAGATATAGCCGTCATCCGCCCATTCGCCCGTGGTGGTCTCACCGCTCCTCCACGCGAGATCGTAGTCCGAACCGGCCGAGCCGAGGTTCTTCCAAGTCGAGGCCTCGGAGTAGTGGTCGGAATCCTTGTAGCCCCTATTCCGGATGCCGTCATAATTCCAGAGAAGCCCCGCCTGCGAATAGTCATCGAAGCTGTAGTCCGCCGCCGTGCGAAGGCCGTGCGTCGCCTTCCAGCGCCAGGTGAGGCGGACGCGACTTGGCGAGGAACCGCTGGTGTAAGTGTAGGAGTTGCCGGTTTGCGATGTTGCATTGGTCCATGTTGAGCCGTCCCAGGTCTCGACGGTGTAGCCTTCGCAGTCGTAGGCGATGCCCTTGGCCGTCACGGTCGCCGGCGCGGTGAAAGTGTGGCTGCCATCAACGGCGTAGGAGCCGTCGGGCTCTTCGCCGCGCAAATACGGAACGGTCGATTGCACGACGACATTCGGATTGTCGGGGATGCCGAAGTAGCGCCAGTTATCGACGACGCGGTTCGTCGCGACTTCCGCAGCAGAGAGCGCGTGGTCGTATTGGCGGAAAGACTTCATCGTGCCGACGAAAAGATCATCTACCTTCGTCTTACCGTAGCCGCCAAGGCAGAATCCTTTATCTGAGTAGCCGACCGAATTATTGTCACAGCTACCCGTGCCGGACGTAGGCTCCGTCGTGCCGTCGAAAAATTTCTGTGTATTGTTGTCCCGCGCGATTGCGGTCATGTAGTCATAAACGCCACCTGTCATGTATGCCCAAGACGTCGGTTGTTTCGAGGATTCGTATTTCCAAAACAGGGTTCCGTCCGATTTCCGCAGCTGGAACGCAAATTTTTGATACTCGGCTCCGAGCAGATAGCTATTGGCCGTTACTTGATCCGACGCCTTGGCATCGATCAACATCTGAAGCGAATAGTTCTTCCCTACGGTGAAGTTGCCAGGATCATTGCAGCGGAAGCGGCTTGTGCCTTTCATCGTGAACCCGTTCTCCGTCCAGTAGCCGGGATCGTTGACCTCTTTGGTATTGAGATCGGGAACATCGACCCAGCCACTGCGATCCAGCTTCAGGCGCTGAACGAATACGTCGTTTGTGTATCCTATTGAGCCGAGGTTCACCCAGTTCGTCGCCGTGTAGGAGTGCGGCAGGTTGGTTCCTACGTTGCAGATGCCGTCGTAGAATGTTTCCAGACCGTCCCAGACATAGTCATGTACGGTATAACCAAGATTTTTGAGACCGGCCGCCTTTGCCCATTGCCACGTGAGGCGGACGCATTCACCTTCGGTCACGACACAGGCGCATGGCTGGTAGAGCGCGGCTTTGTGGAAGACGGATTCGGACCAGCCATCGCCACTCCGCGTTTCAAGCGTATAGCCCGTGCAAACGTATGCGGTGCCGTTCACATTCGTGGTCGCGGGCGCGATGAAGACATGGCGACCATCGACGGCGTAGCATCCGGCAGGTTCCGCGCCCGTCGCACCAGCGACGGCGGTTGCGACCACCACGTTCGTCACGGGCAGCGGCGCGGCGCGGTCGAAGAAGCGACGCTCGTCGATCACGCGGTTCCAGGCGAGTTCGTCGGCCGTGAGGACGCGCGTGTAGTATCGGTAGGTGTGGATGGTGCCGGTGAACTGTCCGTCGAAGCCTGTATAGCCGCAGATGCAGTAGCCGTTGTCGGTCTTTCCGGCGACCGAGTCGAAGGAGCGGAATCCGTCGCCGGACGTCGGAACGGCCGTTCCGCCGAAGAACGTCGCCGTCTTGTCCGTTCCGTTAAGGATTGCCGTCATGTAGCCGATCTCGTCGCCGGACAGGAACGGATGATTGGCGGTGGTGGAGTTCTGCGTCTTCCAGTAGACCCGCGAGTTCGCCTTGTCGACGAAGAACGCAAAGTTATCCTTCTGAACCGACATGAGGTAGGGGTTTGCACACGTCTGGCCGGAAGCCGTGGCGGTGACGAGCATCTGGATCGTGTAGTCAGTTCCTGTGTCGATTTTCGCAACCGAGCCGCTTCCTGCAGCACGCAGTTCACTGTCACCCGTGAACGTGAAACCGTTCTTCGTCCAGGATCCGAGGTTGCGTCCGTTCACTGGGTCAAGGCTTGACGGTGCGCTGCTGTTGGCAAAGCCATTGCCGGCCTTATTCAGATAGCGGATCCAGACATCGTTGTTCGCGCCGGAGGAACCGAGGTTCTTCCACGTCGTCGCAGTGGTGGAGTGCGGCTTGTCAGCACCCTGGTTGCGTATGCCGTCGTAGTTCCAGACAGCGCCTGGAACGTAACAGTCCACATCGAAGGCGCGGTAGTCCGGGCTGTCCCAGTACTTTATGCCTGCGGAGGCCGAGACGGCGGCGAAGACGGCGGATGCGGCGAGCGCTGCGCGGGCGGACTTGTGTCGATTGGCGTTCATGGTTTATTTTCTCCTTGTGAACTTGCGTAGGGGACTGGGTTGAAAACGAGGCGCGAGCCTATGCATGGATCCTTGGCGTCGCACGGATGCTGCGAGCGCCAGTAGAGCGTGACGGTGTCGCAGCGCGAGAATTTCCAGTCGCCGCCCTTGAGGATACGGCGATTGGGGTATTTCGGGGAAGGGGTAGTTTCGCCGACGGGGTCGATCTCCGCGAGCGGCTCGCCGTCGTTCTGCCAGTCGAGAACCATCTCCCATACGTTGCCGAGGACGTCGTAGAGACCATAGCCGTTCGGCTCCTTCAGGCCGCCGCGCCTGACGCCTCCGACGCCGGAGGTGTTGGCGGAGAACCAGGCGAGCGGGTCGGCTCTTGCGGTATCGGCGACAGGCGAGCCGTCGTAGTATGCCACATCCCCTTCCATGCCGCCGCGCGCCGCCTTCTCCCACTGAGCCTCCGTCGGCAGATCGAAGCACCCCGGCAGACCGGTGCGCACGCCGAGCTTGCCGACAATGGAATCTGGCGCGATGCCCCGTTTCGAGGGCCAGTCGTGCGCGGCGCCCGGCAGGGAGTCGCCGCGCATGGTGTTCAGCGTGTCGTTGACGCTTGGCAGCAGGACGTCCGGACGCGACAGGTTTCTGCCGCTGTCGATGATGCGGTACTGGTATTTGGTCAGTTCGAAGACCGCGATGTAATACGGATTGGAAATCGTCACGCATCTCGCGGGCGAATACCGCCGGCCCGTACCGGCCGAGCCGTGGCCCATCGTGAACGATCCCGCAGGGATGCGGCGGAACGCCATAAGCTCGCGGAAGTAACGCTCGTCGCCCACGAGCCCTGTCCATATCGCGCCGCCGGACGCCGTCCCGCGCCACGCCCCCCACACGCCGTTCGTGAGGGCGTTGCGCGTTACATACTGCCGTGCGCCGCGCGCGTCCGCCTCCTTGGAAAGATCAAAGACGACATACAGAACATCCTCGTCCAGAACCGGCTCGGATGAAAGAGCGACCTTGAAGCGATTGATACGCCCGCGCGCCTTGAGCACCGGATCTTTTGAAGGCGTAAGAACTATGTGCTTTACCCCGTCGCCGTCGATTACGGTATCGCCGGCGAGCGCGAGCGTCGAGACCCGGCCGATCTCATCCTCGCCGTCATATGCCGTAAGCGAAAGCTCGCGAACCGACCATACAGGCTCGTCCCAGCCTTTCACAATGAAATCGATAGACACATCCTCCGACCACGGCCACTGCTGGACGAGCGAGACGTCGGAAATCGTCGTCCCGCCTGCCGCCGCAAGCGCGATACCTGCAAGGAATATGGTAAAAAGCCTCTTCATCCTTTCGCTTCTGCTATTTCTTTACCACCCTGAACCCGGCGGAACCGTCAAACGTAATGCGCGAACCCACACCAGAAACTCCGCGCACGAACCCGATCCCCTCTGCTACAAGGCACGCAACCTCGTCACCTGCACCATGCTCCCCGTTATAGAAGGTAAGCTTGGCGGTAAACACGTCATCCTCGCAGAAATCGTCCGGAACCGGCGGGTTCCATACAGGAAACGCATCATTCTTGCCATATACCTTCTCTGCAATTATGCCGCTGCCGGTTATGGTGAGCCGCGCCGAAACAGCCTTCTCGGGCCACTCCCAGGCCATCTGCGTCTGGCCGGCGTTAAGCGTCTTCCAAAGAGCCGTCGCGCAGGGATTCGCGTTGACGACGCTTTCATTTGAAATCGACGCGGCTCCAGCCGCCGGCACATGCGTCGAGACCACCCCCAGGGTCTCTACATCCTCTATGCACACCGTATTACACCCGTCGACCGGTCGCGCATCGCCCTCGACCTCTTTCTTCACCGCCACAGTCGCCGCCCATGCAGCGATCAACACCGCCGCCGCCATCGACGCCGCATACCTGAAGCCGCGCCATCTGCGCATGTCCTCACCGCCGCAGCGCGAAGAGCGCAGAGCCGCAAGACACCGGCGCTCGAACCCGGTCGATGCATCAGGTATATCGGCTTCGGACGCGAGCGCCGACACGATGATGCCTTCTTCAAAGTTTTCTTTCTCTGCAAAACGATCCATGATCTTGATTCACTCCATATGTAATTAACGGGCAAAACCGCCTTTGCGTTGGGTTAGAAATTCACGTATCTTGCGCCGCGCCTCCGACAGACGAAACTTTACAGTGCCTTCGGGAATCGCGAGCGCCTCTGCTATGTCGGCAACCGACAGCGCGCTGTAATACCTCAAGACCACCGTTTCATGCAGTATCGGCGTAAGGCGTGCTATCGCCAGGCGAACGACCTCGGCGTCGGACTTCGCAGCCATCATCGCCGCAGGGTCCGGACGCTCGTCCTCCACCTCCGGAGGCTCTTCCATGAAATTGAGCGCGTTCGCCGCCTTAAGCCGCATGTCATCGCGGTGGAGATTCACAAGAATTGCACACAGAAAGGTGAAATACGCCTGTTCAGACTCGAAATCTCCATTGGCCCTCACAGCTCTTGCGAGAGTCCTTATGGCTAAATCCTCCGATTGGGACGCATCGCCGCAAAGACGATATGCAAACTTGTAGAGCCGCCTTGAATAAGCGGCTACAAGATCCTCGGCGCCTTCCTTGGGCGTCTTCCGGAGTTTTTCCCAGATATGCATATCTTCATCTATGTTAAACGGATGAAGTCATGCTTTGGTTTGGTCGCGGAGATGCGTCAATCAACCAGCTTGTAGCCGGACCCCCGGAGGCTTGCTATCATCCCGGCCGCAGTTCCAAGTTTCCGCCTGAGGCGGCTGAAGTGCGTTCGTAAAAGTCCTTCGCTGAATACGCCGGAACTTCGCACGACTTCAAGTATTTCATCCTGGGAGAAGAACCTTCCACGCTCGGTGTTGAGAAGCCACAATATATCCCCTTCTGTCTTGGTGAGCTTCACTTCCACACCGGGTCCGCAGGCGGTAAGCGCGTCGAAATCGACTGAAAGCCTGCCGATCTGAGTGCGGCGCGGTCGGGAGACACTTTCCTTGAACGACGCCGCGCGTTCCAGCGCGCGGCGTATCCGCGCGACAAGTTCCGCCTCGCCTGCGTTCTTTGAAATGCAGTCGTCGGCGCCGAGCCCTAACGCGCGGACCTGGTTCACCTCGGTTGCGGCCGAAGTAAGGAAAAGCACCGGCGTCGTTCTGTCGACGACGCGGATTTCACGGCAGACCTCGAACCCGCTTTTGCCGGGCATCATGACGTCGAGAAGGACAAGATCGGGCCGCTTGGCGAGGAACTGCCCGACCGCATGCACCCCGCGATGCGACAGCCTCACGGAGAATCCGTTCTCCGTAAGCATGTCCTTGATTGCGGTTCTGACGATTCTTTCGTCGTCGACTACAAGGATCTCCGCCATGGACGCTTTAAAGGAACTCGGTCCTGTCGAGGTTCTGAAGAGCGGATATCCTGTCTTCGAGAGAAGGATGGGTCGCCCAGATCGAAGTCCTGCGCCTTCCTTCCGCGATTCCCATCGCCTTCAGCGAGTCGGGCAGAACGCCCGGACGCAGATTCCCCAGCCGGCGCAGCGCGGCGATCATCGGCGACGGCGAGCCGAGAAGCTTCGCCGAACCGGCGTCGGCCGCATACTCGCGCCTGCGCGAGAACGCGAAAACCACGAGCGAGGCGAGAATCCCGAGCACCGTCTGCAGCACCATCACGACAAGATAGTAGGTGCCGGAGGAAGAACGCCTTCTTTCACCTCCGCCGGAGGCCAGCACAGACGCTATCGCGCGGGAGAAGAATATGACGAAAGCGTTCAGAACGCCCTGCACAAGGGTGAGAGTCACCATGTCGCCGTTTGCGACGTGGCTCATCTCGTGCCCGAGAACGGCGCGAAGCTCTTCCCTGGACATCTGCCGCATTATATCAGTAGAAACTGCAACGAGGGCGCTGTTCTTGAACGCGCCTGTCGCGAACGCGTTGGCTTCACCGGGGTATATCGCGACCTCGGGAGTCTTGACGTTCGCGCGGCGTGCGAGGTCTTCGACCGTCTGCACAAGCCAACGCTCGGCCTCGCCCTCGGTCCCGTCGATCGTCTTCGCGCGGCAGGAGAACTTCGCGATCGGCTTCGAGAGAAGAAGCGACACGAAGGAACCCACCAGACCGTAGACGACGGCGAACACCATGAGGTTGGTGTATTCCGGGCCGAGCGTCTGTTCGAGCGAGGTGCCGGTAAGGAGTATCGACAGGACGTTCGCGGTCACCCCCAGAAGCAGGAGGACCGCGATGTTCGTCACAAGAAAGAGCAGGATACGCTTCATTTTACATCAACGCGTACTTGGCGACGAAGAGCGCCGTGAGAATGTACATGATCCAGTGGATGCGCTTGAAGTTGCCTGCGAGGGCGTTGATGACCGTGTAGGCGATCACGCCGAACATGATGCCGTCGGAGATGGAGTATGTGAACGGCATCGCCGCCACCGCGAGAAACGCGGGGACAGCCTCGCCGGCATCGCCCCAGTTGACGTCCGCACAGGACGAGAGCATCATGTATCCGACGATGATCAGCGCGGGAGCGGTCGCGAAACCGGGAATTGCGAGGAACACCGGCGCGAAGATTATCGCAAGCGCGAAGAGCGCGGCGGATGTCACGGCGGTGAGGCCCGTCTTGCCGCCGGCCATCACGCCGGATGCGGATTCGACAAAGGTCGTCGTCGTCGACGTACCGAACACCGCACCGACGGAGGTCGCTATGGAGTCGGCGCAGAGCGCGCCGGAAATGCGGGGGAGCCGGCCTCTCTTGTCAAGGAAGCCGCCCTTCATGGAGACGCCGATCAACGTGCCGAGCGTGTCGAAAAGATCGACGAAGAAGAACGCGAACATGACGACGAAGAAGTCGAGCGTCTTCACGAGCGTCCAGCCGCTCTTCACGACAACGCCGCCCTGCGTGCAGGTCCAGCTGTCGGAGTTGAAGAGCGCGCCGAAAGTAGTGCCGAACTCGGTGAAGTTCTGCGCGAGGCCCTTGATGGAGAAGTCCGGATAGAGCGAGAAGAAGCCGCCCGCGGGATCGGGCACATACACGCCGCACGCCTGCGCGGCCATGCCGAGCCCCCACGTGAACAGGATGCCGAACAGGATCGCCCCCTTGAAGCCCTTGACCAGCAGGAAACCCGTGAAGAGCGTTCCGGCGAGGGCCAGCACGGCGCAGATTCCGCTCGTGTGGAACGGCACGTCGTGGAACCTCACGAGAGACACCAGCGTAGCCGGGTTGTCCACGATTATGCCGGCGGTCTTCATGGCTATAAGGCAGATGAAGAGGCCTATGCCCGCCGCCACGGCTTTCTTGAGCGAGAAAGGAATCGCGTTGAATATACCTTCGCGAACGGGAGTGAGCGAGAGGGCCAGGAAGACCAGACCTTCCACAAACACCGCGAGAAGCGCGAACTGCCAGCTGTAGCCCATCCCGAGCACGACGCCGAAGGTGAGAAACGCGTTAAGCCCCATTCCCGGCGCGAGCACGAACGGGTAGTTGGACATGAACGCCATCAGCAGTGTGCCGACGACCGAGGCGACCGCCGTCGCCACGAACACGCCGCCGCGCGGGATTCCCGCTACCGAAAGGATGTTGGGGTTCACGGCGAGGATGTACGCCATCGTCATGAACG
>DGVK01000145.1 GCA_002395905.1 Verrucomicrobia bacterium UBA4286
AGAAAAAATTGGGGAACCTCCAAGAGATGTCCTGCTGGACTTGCCGCGGCGGTATATGATATAATGTCGCCATGAGTTACTATCTAATGCTGCTTGTCGGCGCGGTTCTTGTGAACAATTTCGTTCTGAACCGCTTTCTCGGGTGCTGTCCGTTCCTTGGCGTCTCCAAGAAGATGGATACCGCCCTCGGCATGTCTGGCGCGGTCGTTTTCGTGATGACGATCGCTGCGGCCGTTACGTGGTGCATCGACCACTGGCTTCTCGCGCCGAACGGTCTCGGCTACATCCACACTCTCGCGTTCATTCTCGTGATCGCGTCGCTCGTGCAGTTCATCGACATCGCGATGAAGCGGTTTCTTCCGCCGCTTCACGCCGCGCTCGGAATCTTCCTCCCGCTCATAACGACCAACTGCGCCGTCCTGGGCGCGGCGGAGATCAACTGCAAGCAGGGCAGCGGTTTCGGCGAATCGGTGTTCTTCTCTTTCGCGGCGGCGCTCGGTTTCGGTTTCGCGCTCGTCATATTCTCGGGCATCCGCGAAAAGCTCGCCCACGCCGATCCGCCGCGGTGCTTCAGAGGGATCGCGCTCGCGCTCGTGACAGGCGGGCTTCTCTCGCTGGCCTTCATGGGTTTTTCGGGCCTTGTGAAACTGCCGTACTAGTCGAACGGAGGAGATGAAATGACTACAGCGATCTTGATCATTGCGGGAATCGGTCTTGCTGCGGCCGCTACGCTCGCCGTGGCGGATATATGCCTCAGCGTCAAGGAAGACCCGCGAATCGGCCTTGTGACGGCGGCGCTCCCGGGCGCGAACTGCGGAGGATGCGGCTTCCCGGGCTGCGACGGCTACGCCCGCGCGCTCGTCGCGGGGACCGCGCCGAACGGAGCCTGCGCGGCGGGCGGCGACGCCTGCGCCGCGGCGATAGCGAAGATTCTCGGAGTCGCGGCCACCGCGACTGAAAAGCGCGTCGCGCTCGTCAAGTGCTGCGGCACGCGCTCGGAGGCGATTCGCGTCGGCGACTACAACGGAATATGCGACTGCAACGTGGCCGCGGCGACCGCCGGCGGTGATAAAGGCTGCACATACGGATGCCTCGGCTACGGCGCCTGCGCGAACGTCTGCCCAAAGGGGGCGATCTCCGTCCAGGACGGCCTCGCCAAGGTCGACAAACGCCTCTGCATCGGCTGCGGCAAATGCGTCGCGGCGTGCCCCAAGAAGCTTATCGAGCTTGTGCCTGCGTCGGCGACGATACACGTCCTCTGCAACAACCCCGATAAAGGCCCGACGGTCCGCAAGGTGTGCGGCGTGGGGTGCATGGGCTGTCATCTCTGCGAGAGGAATTCGGGCGGTAAAGAGGCCGGCCACTTCACATTCCAGGGCTTTCTCGCGAAGGTCAACTACGAGAACCCGCCGACCGACGAGCAGATCGTCGCGAAGTGTCCGGCGAAGTGCATGAGCGTCGATCCTCATTTCGAGACCGGCCACTGAGTGCGGAAAGGAGCTTTCAGTCGATGAAAACCGTAAAGAGCCAGTTTAAGTTCAAAGGCGGGGTGCATCCCGACTACAACAAGGAGCTTGCGCGCGGCAAGGCCATAGAACGCATGCCCGTCCCCGCCGAGCTTGTGGTTTCGATGAGCCAGCATCTCGGCGCGCCGGCGAAGTGCATCGTCAAGGCGGGAGACTATGTCGTTAAGGGTCAGCTGCTCGGCGAGAGAAACGGCTTTATTTCAGTGCCGGTCTACGCGCCTGCCAGCGGACTCGTCAAGAGCGTCGAGCCTCGGTTCGGCCCGGCGGGAGGGAAAGCGCCTGCGGTCGTGATCGACACCACGGCCGCCGCGCCGGAGGGCGTTGACGCGACGGAGCGCACTCTTGCGCCCCTCGACTGGAAGACCGCGACAAAAGAGGAGCTTCTCGCCCGCGTGAACGACGCGGGGATCTGCGGCATGGGCGGCGCGGGCTTCCCTACATGCGTGAAGCTGAACCCTCCTCCCGGCAAGCGCTGCGAATACCTCATTCTCAACGGAGCGGAGTGCGAACCGTACCTCTGCGCAGACCACCACCTCATGCTTGAACGCGCCGACAGAGTGCGCCTCGGCGTGGAGATAATGCGCAAGATCCTCGGCATGCCGGCCGTGCGCATCGCGATAGAGGCCAACAAGCCGGACGCGATAGCGGCGATGGAGAAGGCCTTCGCAGACATCGACGGCAACGTGGAGATAGTCGTTCTGCCGGTGCTGTATCCGCAAGGCAGCGAAAAGCACCAGATTTTCGCGACCGTCGGACGCGTCGTCCCTGAACCGCCCGCGCTCCCGATCGACGTCGGCTGCGTCGTCGAGAACGTGGGAACCGTAGCCGCGATAGCCGACGCGGTGGAGAAGGGCGCGATTCTTCTTTCCCGCGTCACGACGGTTTCGGGCGACGCAGTCGCCGAGCCGAAAAACGTCGAGGCGCCGCTCGGGACGAAGTATTCGGACCTCATCGCGTTCTGCGGCGGCGAAAAGGGGCGCGTCGCCAAGCTTATCTCGGGTGGAACGATGATGGGCTTCGCCGTTTCCACGGCCGATATTTCGACGACCAAGACGACCTCCGGGCTGCTGCTTCTCTCGGGGAGGCGCGTGTTCCAGTACAGTTCGCAGGCGTGCATAAACTGCGGCAGATGCGTGAGAGCCTGCCCGATGAACCTGAACGCGGCCGAGATCGCCAAGGCGGTCGAGTCCGACGACATCAAGTCGGCCGAGGACGCCCACGTGATGACGTGCATAGAATGCGGCGCGTGCAGCTTCAGCTGTCCGGCGTACAGGCCGATAACCCAGTTCTGCCGCCGTGCGAAGAACTCGATCCGCGCGCGCATCGCCGCCGAGAAGGCCAAGGCCGCCGCCGCGGCCGCCAAGTAAGGAGATCTGATGAAACCTAAAGACACAGCAGAACACTTCATCCTCAGTTCGTCGCCGCACGCCCACGCCGATTCGAGCGTGTCGCGCATAATGCTCGACGTGATCATCGCGCTGCTGCCGACGACGGCGGCGGGCATATGGTTCTTCGGGCTCCCGGCGGTATGGACGGTGGCGACCTGCGTTGCAACCTGTATAGTGACCGAGGCCCTCTGCCGAATGGCGATGAAGCGCGAATCGACGATAGGCGACATGTCGGCGATAGTCACGGGGCTTCTCCTCGCGCTCAACCTCCCGGCGGGGCTTCCGCTCTGGATGGCCGTCGTTGGCTCGGTGTTCGCAATCGGCGTCGCCAAGCAGGTGTTCGGCGGACTCGGGATGAACCCGTTCAACCCTGCGCTCGCGGCGCGCGCGTTCATGCTCATCTCCTTCACCGGTCCGATGACGACGTGGCTCAAGCCGCTCTGGTGGAAGACGCCCGAGGCGATGACGACGGCGACCCCTCTCGCGCTCATGAAAGGGCTTTACGCCGTGGACTGCACTGCCTCGGCGACGCCCCACGCCCGGCACGCGCTTGAGGAGCTTCCCTCGCTCTGCGACATGCTTGTCGGCAATATGCCTGGCTGCATCGGCGAGGTCTCGGCGGCCGCCCTCGCTCTTGGCGCGGTGTACCTGCTCTGGCGCAAAGTTATAACGTGGCACATCCCGGTCGCCTTCATCGCGACGGTCGTCGTCTACTCCCTCATCGCCGGCGGTGCGCCGGCGTATGCGCAGGTTCTCACCGGCGGCGTGATGATCGGCGCGTGCTTCATGGCGACGGACTACGTGACGAGCCCGACGACGTCCGCCGGCAAGCTCGTCTTCGGTTTCGGCTGCGGTCTAATCTGCATGCTGATACGCCAGTTCGGCTCGTATCCCGAAGGGTGCTCGTTCGCGATTCTCATAATGAACGCGCTCGCCCCGTTGATAAACCGCTGGACTCGGCCAAGGCCGTTCGGCGCGAAGTGAAAGGAGCAGTCCAGATGAAGAAGATACTTTCCCTTGTTGCAAGCCTTACCGTGATCTCCGGCGTGTGCGCGGCGGTTCTCGCGTATGTGAACGATCTCACCAGGGAGCCGATAGCCCAGATGCTCGTGAAGAAGACCGTCGAGGCGGCGAGGGCCGTCCTCCCGCCCGAAACGGCCGAAGTCGAGAAGGCCGCCTTCGCCGACGGCGAGGAGTATTTCATCGGGAAGGACGCGTCGGGGGCTGTCGCGGGATACGCGGTGAAGGGTTCCGATCCCGGCGGATACGGCGGTGATGTCGTGCTTATGGTCGGCTTCAAGGCCGACCGCAGGACCGTCGTGTGCTACAAGACGCTCGCCGCGGCCGAGACGCCCGGACTCGGCATGAAACTCAACACGCCCGAGTTCTCCGGCCAGTTCGCCGGCAGGGACGGCTCGTCCCTGCGCGTCAGGAAGGACGGCGGCGAGATAGAGGCGATAACGTCCGCCACGATAACATCCCGCGCCGTCTGCGGCGCGATAGCAAAGGCGTCCGCGAAGCTGAGGTAGCCGTCAGATGGTGAAATCCCGCGCGGCAGTGAACATCGAGTACGGGGCGTTGCGTTTCTTCTGCGCGCTTGTAAACATCATGCCATACCCTGTGGCGATGGCTGCGGCGCGCGGACTCGCCGGCTTCCTCTTCCATGTCGTGCGCTTCAAGCGCGCGCGGACTGTCGCGCGCATATCGGCGGCGTTTCCCGGTAAAACCCCTCGCGAGGTGAACGCGACAGCCGTGAAGTCTCTCGCGAACGTGCTGCAGTCAGCCGTCGAGATGATGCGCGCGCCGCGCCTGACGCGTCGCTGGATGGACCGTCACGTCATCGACGGGCTCAAGTATCACGGCCGCCTCAAGAGTCTCGTGGACGAAGGTCGCGGAGTGGTTATAATGGTGCCGCACTCCGGGAACTGGTACATGGCCGCGTGGTCGATGGCGAAATACGGCCTTAAGCTTTTCGCCCTCGCCGCGCCCCAGCGCAACCCAAGGATCGACGCATGGATGAAGCGTCAGTACGGCGATATAGAGGTTCTCGACCGCAGCGACCGTTCGACGCTCGGCGAGATTCGCGAAAAGCTGCGGGAGGGGCGCGCTTTCGCGATCCTGCCCGACCTTCGCGTGAAGACGCCCGACGTGGAGGTTCCCTTCCTCAACGGCAGCGCCAACGTCAGCCACGCCGGCGCGATGTTCGCCGTCCGCAGCGGCGCGCCGATAGTTGTCGCCGCGATGCGCCGCGTCAAGGGCCGCCACGCGTTCCGCCACATTGCGACGATACGCCCCGACATGACGGCGAAGCCGAAGGAAGAGGCAGTGCGTCTTACGCGCGAGGTGATGAGGCTCATCAACGACGAGGTGAAGGCCCATCCCGGCGAATGGTACTGGTACAACAAGCGCTGGCTCCTGGAGCCGGTGCGCAGGCATGCATGAGGCAGTTGCAATGAAATACAAGATAGCGTTCATCGGTGCGGGAAAGATGGCAGAAGGCATCCTTTCTGTCATTCCGGGGAAGGCGGATGTGATCATGGCCGAGAAGTCCGCCGCGCGGGCCCGCGACGTCAAGCGGCGCTGCGGCGTCGCCGTAACGGGCGACCCGGCGCTCGCCGCGAAGTCGGCCAGGATGGTGTTCCTGGCCGTCCGCCCGCAGGACGTGGACGAGGTCGCCGCCGTCGTGAAGCCAGTCCTCGGGCCGTCGCACGTCCTCGTATCCATCGTGGCCGGCAAGACGCTCGCGAAACTGCGCAGGGCGTTCGGCTCCAAGGCGCGGCTCGTGCGCGTGATGCCCAACCTTGCGCTGAGGGCGAACGCCGGCATGTGCGCTATATGCGCGTCGGCGAATGCAAAGAAGACCGACGTCGCGGCGGTCGGGCGGATCCTCGGCGGCGCGGGGAGGACGGTCGTTCTCGCCGAACGCCACTTCGACGCCGTGACGGCGCTTTCGGGGTCGGGTCCGGCGTATTTCGCCTACATGGCCAAGGCCATGGCCGACGCAGGAAAGGCGCTCGGGCTTCCTGCGGACGTGGCGCTTCTTCTTTCCGAGCAGACGATGTATGGGACGGCGAAGTTCCTTCTGGAGAGCGCCATGCCGCTGGAGCCGTTCATCGACGGAGTCTGCACGAAGGGCGGCACGACAGCGGCGGGGATGGAGCGCCTCGCGCCGTCGGCCTTTCATGAGATTGTCGCGGCGACGCTCGCCGCCGCGGCCGAACGTTCAAAGGAGCTGGCATGAAGATAGGTGTTTTCGGAGGCAGTTTCAACCCGGTCCATTCGGGTCATGTGGGGCTTGCGCGCAAAGCCGTCGAGGAACTCGCGCTGGACAGGCTTGCCGTCATACCGGCGGCGACCAGTCCGTTCAAGACGGACGCCAAGGGCGACGTGCTTGCGCCCGAACTGCGGCTCATGCTCGTTCGGGCGGCGTTCAACGGTATCGAGAAGGTGGAGGTCGACGACCGCGAGCTCAGGCGCGGCGGCGTTTCATACGCGATCGATACAGTCCGCGAGATCGCGGCGGAGAACCCCGGCGCCGAAATAATCTTTCTCGTCGGGGAGGATTCGCTTGAAGGCCTGCCGCACTGGAAGGACTACGACGAGCTTGTGAAGCTCTGCTCCTTCAAGGCGTATCCGCGAACAAGCGAATCGTCTACGGAGGTGCGCCGCAGAATCGCGGCGGGCGAGAGCCTGGACGCGCTGGTCCCCGAGGCTGTCGCGCTGTTTCTCAAATACGGGGTGCGCGAGTCGGATGACTCCAAGATCGTCGCGGCGGTTCGCGCGGGGCTGGTGAGGAAAGGCGGGTACTGTCCGTGCAGGCTGCCGAAGCTGCCGGAGTTCTTCTGTCCGTGCGACGAATTCAAGGGACAGCTCGCCGACCCTGCGTACAAAGGCCTCTGCCACTGCAGGCTGTATTTGAAGCCGTAAAGCTCCCGGCGCAGCCCGGCCGGTGGCGGGACTATGCCGGTTTGCCGTTCTTCCTGGCCGCGGCGCGGGTTGCGCTTGCGCGCGACCGTGTTAAGTGTTGCCATTGTTGCCAATCCCAATTCCCAATTTCCAATTGGCAACATTGATATTGACAATTGGCAACATTTTCACATTGGCAACATT
>DGVK01000157.1 GCA_002395905.1 Verrucomicrobia bacterium UBA4286
TGGACGAGCAAGAAGGGCAAGGTCGCGCTCGAGCACCTCGAGGTCGTCCCCGAGACGCGCGTCCCGTGGAAGGGCGTGCTGAAGGACGACAGCATCGTGTTCTTCACCGAAACGAAGATGTCGTACAGGAACCTGCTGCAGCTCGAGGCCGTCGTCACGGCGGCGGGCGCGAAGTTCGAGGACGATGCGATGGGCGTGACGCGCATAACCGTGCCGTTGGACAAGGCGGAGAAGTTCTTCGCCGCGTTCAACGAGGAGAAGGTGCAGCAGCTCACGCACCCTGCGGAGTACATGGCGCGCAAGGAAGGCCGCGACGGACTCAAGGAGGCGACGATATACAAGCCCGTCCCGTGCCCGAACCCCGGCCCGGATCCGCGTCCGCTGATGACCGTCGACCAGCTCCCCGAGCAAATCGACTTCGCGGTGGACGGACTCGTGTACAAGTTCCCGAAAATCCACTACCAGGATCTCATTTCCGTCAAGTCGTCGGTGCACCGTCCGCGCAACGAGGGGGAGCTTCGCGCACTCCTCTCGGCGCAGGTAAAGCTCGGCAAAGACGTCCTCGGCGCGCTTATGAGCGGCAGGCCCAATCTCTTCAAGCCGACGAACCAGAACATAGTCGCGCTCACGTACGCGCTCCACGCGATGGCGCTCAAGAAGGGCGAGTACATGTACCGCGGCTCGTTCTCGATCGAGGACAAGAACGGCGACATCGCGCGCTGGCTCGACAAGGCGGAGAACCTCTACATCCGCACGTCGACGCACGCGAAGCCCTACCAGAAGGCGCATGTCGACGGACATCTCAACATGCCGCGCGGATACGACGTGCCGACTGGCGCGGGCGGGCTCCTGAACGGCATGAGGACGTTCCACTTCTTCACGATCCCCGACGAAGACGGCCTCAAGAACGGCGGGAGCGGCAACGGCCCGCGGCGCAGGCTCTTCCTCAAGTGCGAGACGTTCGGCATCTTCTGCTCGACGGCGCACGTGAAGTTGTTCGACAAGTATGACGCGGTCTCGAAAGGCATGAAGACGCGCAACTACAGGTTCGGTGACATCGTCGAGTCCATCTGCCACGGCTCCTCGCTCTTCGCGTCGTTCTTCACGCCGAAAGAGGCGCCGGGAATCCGCAAGGAGAACCTCACCAAGGCGCAGAAGAACGCAATCCAGTGGGCGGAGGAGAAGCTCCGCACGAAGTATCCGCAGCTTGCGGACCGCCTCGTGTCGGGGGACGTCCTCGACGGCGCGGGCATCAACAAGATGATCGACAACATGGCGTGGATCCTCGAACACATGCCGGAGGACGAGGATGAGCGGGCCTGGATCGCGGACGTCCTCGACTACATGTTCGCGCCCCTGGAGGCGAAGTTCGGCAACGAGAAATACGGCGACGTCGGCAACCGCATCGGCAACGAAATCATGATCGACGCAAGGGACCTGATGTGATGAGCGCGATTTTGGTATCATTTCACGCTGGTTTCTTGTTGAACAGGCAACTGCAGCGCGCGAAACGGCAAACCTTTCACCTTTTCAGCAGGAGACATCCATGTCACTCGACATAAACGGATACAACGATACGTTCAGGGCGTTCACTGACTTCGCGAAAGTCATGACGCAAAGGAAGAGCGACTCGGCCATAACAAGCTCCGAGATGCGCCACGCGGTCCGTATGGGCGAGAACTCGACAGTCCAGTTCGTCGGCGGGCTTTAGTCGGCACAGCGGCCCTGAAATTTGATATAATATCGCCAATGGAAGTGTCATGAAGTGTGAAGAGATGTAACATATTCATAAAAGCGGTGGCTGTTGCCGCGCTCATGCTTGCGCCCGTAGCGGCGCGGGCCGGGTTCACCACGGTCGACACGCTCGGCGCGGGCGACGTGGGCAAGACGCTCTTGGACGGCACAATCTACAAGGTGACGGCGAACGCGACGCTCTCGCGCATCGGAACGCCATTGAGCGCGCTCTACGTCGCCGGCAACGCGACGACGGTTCTCTACATTCCCAAGGGCGTCACGCTCAACGTTTGCGGCGGCAATGCGAGCGGCACAACAGGCGCCGGCGCGGGCATCCGCCTCAACGACGGCTCGACGCTGATCGTGACCGGCGGCGGCACGCTCAACGTCACCGGCGGCAACGCGGCGAACGGCTTTAACGGCACCAACGGTTCTAGCTGTTCGCGCTCCGGCGACTGGTTCTATGCCGGCAGCGGCGGCAACGGCGGCGGCGGCGGCGGCGGCGCGGCAGCGGCCATCGGCGGCGTGGGCGGCGACGGCGGAAGTGGCGGAAGCGGCGCCAGCGGTGGCTCGGAAGATTCGGATGGCGATTTCGACAGAGACGGCTATAGAGGTTCCGATGGCGGCGCGGGACAGGCCGGCACGACGCCGGGAACGCTCTACCTTCTCGGCGCCGTGAAGGTTTCGGCGACCGGCGGCGGCGTCGGTTCGGCCGGCGGCGGCGGTTCGGTCGGCAGCGGAGTATACCACCGGTACACCAACGACTACTACGGCGGCGGCGGCGGCGGCGGCGGCGGCGGCGGCAAAGGACAGGCCGCGCCATACGCCATCGGCGGCGGCGGCGGCGGCGGCGGCGGCGGCGCGGGCGGCGGCGGCGGCGGATATTTCTGGACGACACAGACCTTTGGCGGCGACATGGAGGCGCCCACCGGCGGCGGCGGCGACGGCGGCAGCCCCGGCGGCGGCAACGGCAGCCCCTCGTCGCCCCACAAAACGTGGGGCGCCACTGAAAGCGACGGCCGGCGCGGCGGCTGGGGCGGCGATGGCGGCGCGGCGGGCGCGAACGGTTCCACCGGAAACGTCTACAAGAACTCCGACGTGACGCTCTCCGGCGGTTCCATGCCGGCGACGATAAGCGCCACCACGCACTCCGCCATCGAATACACGCTGAAGTTCGAAGACGGCCAGCGCGTGAACGAGACGCACACGGCGCGCCTCGGCTATGCGTATCCCACCGCGCCGATTCCGCCGTCGCGCCCGGGCTGGACCTTCAACGGCTGGTTCACGGAGAAGAACGGCGGCGGCACGAAATACTACAACGCCGACGGCACCGCGACGGCCGTGGAATGGGCGACGTGCGGCGATGTCACGCTCTACGCCTCGTGGACGCTGACGGACCCGGACGCCGCCGCCTCGATCTGGATCAACGCCACGCCCCTCGTCGCCGGCACCTCGACGTCCGGCTACGGC
>DGVK01000148.1:0-10895 GCA_002395905.1 Verrucomicrobia bacterium UBA4286
AGACCGTCGCCTTGACGTCCACGACAGGGAAGCCCGCAAGAGGCCCGCTCTCAAGCGCCTTCTTGACGCCCTTCTCGACTGCCGGTATGTACTCCGTCGGAATGACGCCGCCCTTGACCTCGTTGACAAACTCGAAGCCCTTGCCGGGTTCCTGAGGCGCCAGCTTGAGGCAGACGTGCGCGTACTGGCCGCGGCCGCCGGACTGCTTGACGTGCTTGTACTCGTTGTCGACGGGAACCGTGATGGTCTCGCGGTAGGCGACCTGTGGCGCGCCGACGTCGCAGTCGACGTTGAACTCGCGCTTCAGACGGTCGACGATGACTTCGAGGTAGAGCTCGCCCATGCCGGCGATGATAGTCTCGGAAGTCTCCTGGTCGAAGCTGACGACGAAGGTCGGGTCTTCCATGGCGAGCGCGTGGAGCGCGACGCCCAGCTTCTCGTTGTCGCCGCGGCTCTTCGGCTTGACGGCGACCGAGATGACGGGCGCCGGGAAGTCGATCGACTCGAGCGTGATCGGGTGCTCCGGATCGCAGAGCGTGTCGCCTGTGCGCGTCTGGGTAAGACCGACGCACGCGACGATGTCGCCCGCACGGGCCTCGTCGAGAGGCTCCTGCTTGCTGGCGTGCATGCGGAAGAGACGGCTGATACGCTGCTCCTGGTTGATCGTCGAATCAAGAAGCTCGGCGCCGAGCTTGAGCGTGCCGGAATAGACGCGAACGAAGGTGATCTTGCCCATGTTCTTGTCGGACATAATCTTGAACGCGAGACCGCAGAACGGCTCGTCGTCGCTCACCTCGCGCTTCTGGCTGGGATCGTCGGCCGAGACCGCCGCGCCCGTGTCGAGCGGCGAAGGCAGATAGTCGCATATCGCGTCGAGAAGCGGCTGGACGCCCTTGTCCTTGAACGCGCTGCCGCAGAACGCCGGCGTGATTGTGCGCGCGAGGCAGCCCTTGCGGATGGCGGCCTTGATCTCGGGAATCGTGAGCTCCTCGCCGGCGAAGAACTTCTCCATCAGCGCGTCGTCCTGCTCGGCGGCGCTCTCGACCATCTTCTGGCGGTATTCCTTGGCCTTCTCGAGATACTCCTCGGGAATGTCCTTTTCAATGACCGTCTTGCCGAGGCTCTTCATATCGAAGTAGAGAGCCTTCATGTTGACGAGGTCGATGACGCCCTCGAAAGTATCGGCCGCACCTATCGGCAGAACCATCGGGACGGGATTCGCGCCGAGCTGGTTCTTCATCTGTTCCATCACATTGTAGAAGTTGGCGCCGACGCGGTCCATCTTGTTGACGAACGCGATCTTCGGCACCTTGTACTTCTCGGACTGGCGCCACACCTGCTCGGACTGCGGCTGCACGCCGCCGACCGCGCAGTAGAGCGCGACCGCGCCGTCAAGCACGCGAAGAGAACGCTCCACCTCGGCGGTGAAGTCGACGTGTCCGGGAGTGTCGATCAGCGCGAGGCGGTAGTTGCCCCACATGACCGTGGTAGCGGCGGACTGAATCGTGATGCCGCGCTCCTGCTCCTGCACCATGAAGTCCATTGTGGCGGCGCCGTCGTGCACTTCGCCGATCTTGTAGTTCTTGCCCGAATAGAAGAGGATTCGCTCCGACGTCGTCGTCTTGCCGCCGTCGATGTGGGCCATGATGCCGAAGTTGCGTACTCTCTCCAGCGGGATGTCTCGCTTTGCCATTTTTCGTTCTACCTTCCTTGGTGGTGAAAATTGAGTGTATATTATACCGAAAACACCGCCCCTTGCGCAAGGGGGTATTTTAAACCCGCGCGAAAACGGCCGCGCGAGCCTCCCGATGTGTCAGTGGCGGGGGTGCAGCTTGTGTATCTCGGCGAAACGGGCTGTGTCGACATGCGTGTATATCTGAGTTGTCGCGATGTCGGCGTGGCCGAGGAGTTCCTGTATAGCTCTTATATCCGCGCCGTGCGCAAGCATGTGCGACGCGAAGCAGTGGCGCAGAACGTGCGGCGAAATCCTGTCGGCCGCGATGCCGGCGGCAGCCGCCCTCTCTCGTATTATCTTGAACACGCCCTGCCGTGTGAACGGGCGCCCGAGCCGCGTGAGGAATATGTGCGTCTCGGAAAGATCGCCCTTCGCGAACGCACCGCGCCCGGACTCGATGTAAGCCTCCATCGCACGACCTGCGGCACGACCTATCGGCACGATTCTCTCCTTAGACCCTTTCCCCATTATGCGCAACAGTTCGCCGTCGCCGGATATGTCGTCCATCTTCAGCCCACACAGCTCCGAGACGCGCAGGCCGCAACCGTACAGAACCTCAAGCATCGCTCTGTCGCGCAGCTCGCGCGGCTCGCGCCCGTCGATCCCGTCAAGCATGGAGGCGACCTCCTCCTCAGACAGGACTCGCGGAAGGACGAGCGACTTCTTTTGAGAGTCCATCGTGTCGGCGGGGTTGGCGCGTATCATCCTGCGCTCCCGCAGATAGCCGAGCCATGTGCGTATCGCAGCCATCCTGCGCGCGCGCGTCGAATCTTTGAGCCCCTCCTCGCGCTCCTCGCGCAGAAACTTCACGATGTCATCGCGCGTCACCTCGCAGGCCGAGACCCTTCCGCGACGGCCCAGCCACTCCGCGAAGAACCGCAGATCGCGTCCGTACGACTCGCATGTGTTTTCCGAGAGGCCCCGCTCGAAGCGCAGCGCAAGCTCGAATGCGCCGATTTCGTCTTGGAGCGTCACAGCATCGAAAGGAATTCGTCGATGATGCCGCGCATGGACTCTCTCGCCGCCGCGCCGGCCGCAACGACCTCGTCGTGGGCAAGCGGATGCATCGATATGCCGGCCGCCATGTTCGAAACAAGCGAAAGCCCGGCAACCTTCATCCCGCACGCCTTGGCGAACACGGCTTCCGGCACAGTCGACATGCCTATGACATCAGCGCCCTGCGCCCTGTACGCGCGTATCTCGGCGGGAGTCTCGTAGCAAGGTCCCGCCGCGAACGCGTAAACGCCGTCCATCGCCCTGACGCCGACACGCTTCGCGCTCGCGTGGAGAAGCTCCGCGAGGCGACGAGTGTAGACCTCGGTCATGTCGGGGAAGCGCCCGCCCCACTCCGGCTCGTGCTCGCCGATGAGCGGTGAAACGCCCGTTGTGTTGATGTGATCACGTATGACGACGAAGTCGCCGGGCTTGAGCGCAGGGTTTATCCCGCCGGAGGCGTTGGTAAGAAGAACCGTCTGGCAGCCCATTCGCCGGAGTATCTCCATAGGGAGCACCACCGGCTCCCAGCCGACACCCTCGTAATAGTGACGCCGGCCGCACCACGCGACGATGCGCCGCCCGCAGCGCGTGTATACGACCAGCTCTCCGCCATGGCCTTTTACCGTCGACGCGCCAAGGCCTGGTATGTCGGCGTACTTCAGCCTCAGCAGGACATCGTCGGCCGCCAAAGCGTCGCCCCAACCGCTGCCAAGCAGGATTCCGGCATCCGGCGGACGCTCAAAACAGAAGTCGGGAAGATACCCGGCCGCATCGTCGAAGGATTTTGCATTCATGCGGATATTCTACCATACTTCGCGGACGCGTTCAACGCCCGCGCGGGCCGACCACGCTGAGGCAGCGGCAGCCCGGCTGCAGAACCTCGCGCGCCGCAGCCTGAACCTCCGCCGCTGTGACGGCCGCTATCGCATCGACCTGCTCCGCCGGATCCACCAGTCTGCCGAACGACATCAGCGTAGCGCCGTAGAAGAACATCTTCGAGCGGACGCTCTCGTGCGAAAGCTTGAAGTTCCCCACGAGAAACTCCTTCGTGCGCTCAAGCTCCGCCGCGCCGACGCGCCTCTCCTTGATCCGCGCGAGCTCGCGGTCGATCGTCTTGAGCGCAACGGACCTCTTCGAGCCGTCCAGCCCGGCCGAGACGACGAACATACCCGCGTCCGCGAAGAACTGCATCCGCGACGAAATATCGTAGCTGAGTCCGCGTCGCTCGCGAACCTCCTGGAAAAGCCGGCTGGACATGCCGCGGCCGAGCACTGCGTCCATCACCGTCGCGGCGTATCTGCGAGGATCGCGAACGCCGAAAGTCCTGTAGCCGAGAGCGATCTGCATCTGGTTCACATCCTTCTCGGCAGACACGTCCTGGACCGGCAGGGTCGAAAAATCGACACTCTCCAGTTTGAACGCCGCGGCGCGGCGCGCAGTGCGCCGCCCGAGGCCGCGCTTGACGGCCGCGAGCGCCTCGCTTTCGTCGAAACTGCCTGCGACGACGGCAATAGTTCTTGCAGGCACATAGTGCGAGCGTATGTAGCGGCGCAGATCGGCCGGACGCATAGGTGCGAGAGTCCCGGGCGAACCGGCGACAGGCGCCCCGAGAGCGCACCCGGGGAAAAGCGCCCTCTGCAGATTCTCCGCGGCGACCGAATCGGGTTCGTCGCCGTACATGCGTATCTCTTCTATCACGACCTGCTTCTCGCGCTCGAACTCGTCATCCGGAATCGATGCGTTGAGATACATGTCAGACAGTATATCCACGGCGTCGGCCATATACTCCGCAGGGAGATGCGCGTAGTAGCAGGTCGACTCCTCGCTGGTGCATGCGTTGAAGTTCCCGCCACGGCCCTCTATCGCGCGCGTTATGTCCACCGGCCTGCGCGACGGGGTACCCTTGAAGAGCATGTGTTCGATGAAGTGCGATATGCCGGCTTCCTCCGGCCGCTCGTGGCGCGAACCGCTTTCAACGAAAAGGCCGAACGCAACAGACTCCGCCTCGCAGGGAACGAGCACGACCCTAAGGCCGTTTTTAAGAACGACTAGCCTCGCAGCCATTTCACGCCCTCTTCTACAGCGCTGCTATATTGAGGTCCCGCAGTGTCGCGCGCCCGTCGTACAACGCCTTGCCTACGATTGCCGCGCGGAGATTGGCGCGGCCGAGCCCCTTCAGATTCGCTATGTCGAACGTCGAGCTGACCCCTCCCGACGCCGTGACCTGGCATGTCGGCGCCGCATCGCATATGGCGGCCATCTGCGTAAGATTCGGGCCGCCGAGCATACCGTCGGTTGCCGTGTCGGTGTAGATGATCGTCTTCACTCCCGCCTTGGCGACGGCCGCCGCGAGGTCGGCCGACTTCACGGCGGTGGTCTCCACCCAGCCTTTGGTCTGGACGAATCCGTCGCGCGCGTCGATGCCGACGGCTATCCTGTCTCCCCAGAGCTCCACCGCCCGCGCGAGGAACGCGGGATTCTCCAGCGCGGCGCTGCCGAGTATGGCGCGAGTCGCGCCGGCCTCGAGAACCGCCGCCAGCGCCTCGGCCGTACGGATTCCTCCACCGACCTCCACCACCCCGTCGAACGCCTCTATTATCGCCTTGATCGCCTCGAGGTGGCGAGGCTCTCCCTCGAACGCGCCGTCAAGATCCACCACATGGAGCTCCTGCGCGCCCTGCGAGCGCCAGTCGCGCGCCTGCCCGGCCGGGTCGTCGCCGTACACGGTCACATCCTCCGCACGGCCCTGCCTTAGGCGCACGCACTTGCCGTCCTTCAAATCTATCGCCGGTAGAACAACCATGTCTTTATATCACTCCCTTCGACGACGGAACGCCCTTCTCCAGCGGATCGACCGCCTTCGCCGCCCGCAGCGCGCGGGCGAAGCTTTTGAAAAGACCCTCGCACACGTGGTGGGCTTCGTCGCCGTATATCTGGCGGAGATGTATGTTGGCCCGCGCCTCCACGCTCACAGCGCGGAAGAACTCCTCCACGAGCTTCACCTCGAAATCCCTTACGAACATGTGCTTCATCGCGCACTGCATCACGAGGAACGGCCGCCCCCCGAGATCGAGCGACGTCTCGCAGAGAGCCTCGTCCATCGGCACGGACGCGAACCCGTAGCGCACAAGCCCCTTTCTGTCGCCGAGCGCCTGGTCGATCGCCCTGCCAAGGACAAGCCCTACATCCTCGACCGTGTGGTGGTAGTCGACGTGGAGATCGCCCGCGGCCTTTACCGACAGGTCCACAAGCGCGTGCTTCTTGAGAAGCTCCAGCATGTGGTCGAAGAAACCTATGCCGGTGTCGATCTCGCCTTCGCCCGACCCGTCAAGATCGAGCGCAAGCCGGATGTCCGTCTCCTTGGTTGTGCGTGTGATTTCTGCTTTTCTCATTTTCGTTCCTTGCACGCGGTATTATACCATATTTCAATATCACAGCGGGAGGGAGAGTGCCGCCTCGACCGAGCGGTCCATGTCGAAGTAGCGGTAGCCTCCCAGCCTGCCGCCGACGACGAGCCCGCGAACCTTCGCCGCCTCTTCGCGGTAGCGCGAGAGAAGCGCGCGCGATTCTTCACAGTCGACCGGATAGTACGGCTCGTCGCCCGGCTTCCATTCGCATGGATACTCCCGCATGACGACCGTCCTTCGCGCCGACATCGCCGCGGCGTTCTCGGGATGGTAGTGCTTGAACTCGTGGATCCGCGTATAGGGGACATCCGCCTCGGTGTAGTTGACGACCGACGTTCCCTGGTAGTCGGCCACGTCGAGCCACTCGGTCTCGAAGCGCAGGCTGCGCCACGGCAGATGACCGAACCTGCAGCCGAAAAGCGCGTCCACCGGACCGGAGTAGTACACCGGCACGGCAGGCAGAACGTCGCCGCCGACCTTGAACACGCCTCCTTCGAGGCGCAGCTCCGCGCCGAGCCTCACAGTTATCGACGGGTGGTCGAGCAGGCGTTCGAAGAGCGAGTTGTAGCCGGAAAGCGGTATCCCCTGGCAGTGGTCGTTGAAGTAGTTGACGTCGTAATTGGACCTTACCGGCACGCGCTTTATGATCGACGGGTCGATCTGCTCCGGCGGGCGTCCCCACTGCTTCGACGTATAGCCGCGGAAGAACGCGTCGAACACGGCGGAGGCGTGGGCCTCGTCCTTCATGAACTCCTCGACCTCGCCGGGAGAAAGCTCCGTGCCGAAGAACTTGTTGATCAGCGCGAGACCGAGCGGCAGAAAGTAGGTCCTGCCGCAGTAGCGCGCAAGGACCTTGTGCTGGTAGCCGTTGAACCTGACGAACCGGTTCACAAACTCCCACACCTCTGGGATGTGAGTATGGAAGATGTGCGACCCGTAAAGATGGATCTCGATCCCCGTGGAAGGATCCGTCTCGCAGCGCACGTTCCCGCCGACGGCTTCGCGCCTGTCGAGAACGAGCACGCTTCTGCCGAGTTCCGCGAGACGGCGGGCGACCGTGCACCCCCATATACCCGCGCCCGCAACTACCGCGTCAACGCTGTGCATCGCAAGAAACTAGACGCTCGCGCCGTCGGCGAGATCTTCCTTCACGCCGACGCCGCAGCTTACGGACGCGCCCGAGCCGATCGTTATCCATGGCATGGTGGCGCTGTTGGCGAAGAACGAGGCGGAGTCGCCCACCTTCACGCCGCTCGCTATGACCGCGCCCGGCCCGAGGTTCACGAAGTCGCCTAGGACCGCATCGTGCCCGACCACGCTGTTGGAGCCGAGAATCACGAACTTGCCGATCGTCGCGCCCACCTGGACGACCGCACCCGCACCGATGAACGTACCGTGGCGGAAATCGGTCGTGGGGGATATCTGGGCCTTGGGATCGATGATCGCGGGGAAGTCGTGGCCCCTGAGTCTCTTGTACATGTCGGCGCGTTTGGTGTTCTTTCCGATCGCCACGAAGACAGACGCTCCTGGATAGTCGCGCGAAGCCTCCTCGACCGAACCGAGAATCGGATAACCCTCGTAGTTGTCGCCCTTCTTCCACTTCGGATCGTCGTCGGCATAACCGATTATGTTCCAGACCGGCAGTTTCGCGTCGGAATTGATACGCTCAATGGTCCAGACCGCTTCGCGTCCGAAGCCGCCTGCGCCTACGACAAACAAGTCTCTCATTTGAACCCTCCTTGCTTCTTTAGTGGATTGAAACGGCTATATTATACCAAAGTTTCGCGCGCGGCGCACCAGGGGCGCTCCCAGAAGCGCGCACGGCGCACTTTCACGCGGTTGGCGTCGACAGGTTCCATGACGAGCCATGTCGGCTCGGACGCGCGGAACTCCAGCGGAACCGGATGTTCGGCTATCCAGCGGCGGCGGTAGTCAGCCGCAGAGATTCCGCGCTCTTCGACGATGAACACGGGGTTTCCGTCGACAAACGACATGAGCGCCGCCGCGCCGCTCTCGTTCTTTACATGGACATCGACAAGCAGCCTCCTCGGCCGCTCGTCCAGTGAAGCGAAGACCGCCGCAAAACATTTTCGCAGAAACTCCGGCGACGGGTCGCCCGGATCGATGCGTATGGTCGCGCGCTCTGCCCGCCGTCGGAACATCGACTCACGCGTCCGGCCAGAGCTCGTGGGCCATTTCGCGCAGCTTGTACTTCTGTATCTTCTGCGAGGCCGTCATCGGGAACACATCCATGAAGTGGACGTACTTCGGTATCTTGAACCACGATATCCTGTCCTTGCAGAAGGCTGCAACATCCCCAGCCTTGAGTTCCGCACCGTCGGAAGGTATGATGAACGCCGCAGGCTGCTCGCCGTACTTCTTGGAGGGGCAGCCGACGACGGCGACATCCTTGACGCCGGGCATCGTCCCGAGGAAGTCCTCGACCTCCTTGGGACTTATGTTCTCGCCGCCGCGGATGATGAGGTCCTTGAGGCGGCCCGTTATATAGTAGTACCCTTCCTCGTCCATGCGGCCGATGTCGCCGGAGTGCAGCCAGCCGTTCTTGTCGATGCACTTCGCCGTCTGCTCGGGCATGTTGTAATAGCCCTTCATCGTGTTGAACCCGCGGCAGCATATCTCGCCGTCGGTGTTGACAGGCGCGAGATCGCCGGTCTCGGGATCTATGATCGCGACCTCCACGCCCGGCAGGGCCTGGCCGATCGTCTTGCACTTTCGCTCGATCGACTCTTCGAAATAGCGCGTCATCGTCATCACCGGGCCGGACTCCGTAAGGCCGTAGGGGTTGGTGATCTCGCGCATGAACATCTTGGTCTGCGCCTGCTGCATGCGGTGCACGGGGCACGCCGAGCCGGACATGATCCCCGTCCTCAGCGAGCGGAAGTCGAACCGGTTGAAGAGCGGATGGTCGAGCATGGCGATGTACATCGTAGGCACGCCGTAGGTGGCGGTGCACTTCTCGCGTTCGATCGACGTCATCACCTGCACAGGATCGAACTTCTCCAGAAACACCATTGTGGAACCGTGGTTGACGCAGCTCATCACGCCGAGCACGCACCCGAAACAGTGAAAGAGCGGCACCGGTATGCACACGCGGTCGCGCGCCGAAAGGTTCTGGCACGCGCCGATCCAGAAGCCGTCGTTTGCGATGTTGCGGTGGGTGAGCTGCACGCCTTTCGGGAAACCTGTCGTGCCGCTCGTGTACTGCATGTTCACAACGTCGTTCACATCGACCTCGGCCTGCCTCGCGAAATACTCGGCGTTCGTGACCTCGCAGGCGAGGCTCTTGACCTCGTTGAGCGAATACATGCCGCGGTGCTTCTCGCCGCCGAGGAAAAAGATGCGCTTGAGGCGGGGATACTTCGGTGACCTTAGATTCCCGCGCGGACACTCCTTGAGCTCTGGTATGAGTTCGTTCAAAACCTTGATGTAGTCGCAGTCGCGGTAGCCGTTGATCACGAAGAGGTTCTCCGCGTCGGACTGCTTGAGCGCGAAATCGATCTCCGCAGACTTGTAGTTTATGTTGAGCGGCAGCAGTATAGCGCCGATCTTGGCCGTTGCGAACATGAGCACCACCCAGTGAGGCACGTTCGTCGCCCACAGCGCGACCTTCTCGCCATGCTTGACGCCGAGCGCCATCAACCCCTTCGCCACGAGATCGACCTCCTCGCCGAATTCGTACCATGTAAGCCGGTAGTCGCGGTCGGCGTAGACGACTGCATCGTTCTCGCCGCAGCGCGCGATCGTCTGGTCTAGAAGCTGGCCCAGAGTGTATTCGCGCGTGACGGGCAGGTTGTGCCAGGGCACGCCTGTAGAGACGCTCTGTTTGAACGGCGGCTTCGACGGAGCGGAGCCGAACGGATCTGTTAGTCTGAATTCTGCCATGGCGCGTATTATACCAAAAAAATGGTATAATGGGCGGAGTCTACAGACAAGAAAGTTCAGAAACCCTTAAAAGCCATGAAGATTGAAACGCCTGTACTTAAAAGGCTGGGGCCAGTCCCCTTCTGGCGCGGCGAGAGCCGCTGCCTCGACACGCTGGAGACCGTCTACCGGCGCGCCACGGCCGCCGCCGAGGCCGCCCTCGCCGCAGCCGGCGCAGAGGACGGCCCGTCTCGACGGGACGCCGCTACCGGCGGCTCTTCATCGCGGCCTTGAAGCGGTGGGACTTCATGACAAGCTCGCAAACCCTCCTGGCGGAAGCGCGTATGCTGTCGCGGTAGAGGTAGACGAACTTTGCCTTCTCGCTGCGGTACGCCTCCAGAGTGTTGCGCTCGCCGAGGCCCGTACGCCATGTCGCGCGGTCGGTGAAAAGATCGAGGTCGTGGCTCATCTTCACATCATTGCCGTTGTTGACCTCCCTCCACATCGGCTGGGAGGTGTACCAGTCGGTCATTGTGACGCCGTCGAAGCCCCACTCGTCGCGGAGGATTCCCTTTAGAATGCCGTGGTGTATGCTCGCGGCCAGACCGTTTATGTGGTTGTAGCTCGTCATGATCGCCCAGGGCTTCGCCTCGCGCACGGCGCGTTCGAACCCGCGAAGGTATATCTCGCGCAAGGCCCTTTCGGAGACGACCGCGCTCGCAAGGCGCCTGTTGGTCTCGCGATTGTTGCAGCAGAAATGCTTGAGCGTGGCACCGACGCCGGTCGACTGCACGCCCTCGACGAACGCCGCGGCGTTTGCGCCGGAGACGAGCGGGTCTTCCGAGAAATACTCGAAGTTGCGTCCGCACAGCGGA
>DGVK01000148.1:10961-11413 GCA_002395905.1 Verrucomicrobia bacterium UBA4286
GCGGATGGCGGTGGATGCAGAGCCCGGGCGCCAGCAGCAGGTCGAAGTCGACATCGGCCGCCTCCTCGCCGATAACACGACCGATGTCGCGGGCAAGCGCCGTGTCGAACGCGCACGCGACGAGCGCCGCGCAAGGGAACGCCGTCGAGGGCAGCGCACGCCGCACTCCGCACGGACCGTCGCAAGTCTGCACGCCCAGCACACCGTAATTTTCAAGCCCGCCGCCGATCGAACCTGTGCCGCCTTTCGCGAGCGCAGGGTGGCCGTGGATGAACTTCACCATGTCGGCGAGCGAGAACTGGTCGAGAAACGCATCCATCGTCGCCTTGCCGTCGGCTACGTCCATGAGCGTTATCGAACCGCTCGTCTCGGCGGGATAATCCTTTTCCCCGCGCCACTCCACGCCGCTCTTGCCGCAGTAGCGAACGTCTCTCGCGCCGTCCGAACCGTCG
>DGVK01000056.1:0-19295 GCA_002395905.1 Verrucomicrobia bacterium UBA4286
GTAGTCGCTGAACACGAAGAACGTCGCGCCGTAACCTCTCAGCCCGCATCCGAACGCCGTGAACCCGTTGGCTATCGCCGTCATCGCAAGTTCGCGTATGCCGTAATGGATGTTGCGGCCTTCGAACGCGCCGGGCGCTACATCGCCAAGTCCCTTCATGTAGGTCTTGTTGCTGGGCGCAAGGTCGGCGCTGCCGCCGACAAGTCCGGTGACGACCGGCGCGAGCGCGTTCAGAACCTCGCCGCACACGTTGCGCGTCGCCATCGGCTTCTCGGGGTCGAACTTGGGAAGCGCCGACACCATCTTCATATAGTCGGGTTCCTCCGGCTTCGCCGCGAGCGCGGGATTCTGGCGAACCCAGCGTTTCGAAAGGCGGTGCATGGTCGCCGCGCGGTCGGCGAAGAGAGCGCGCACCTCGTCCGGGACGAAGAAGCTCTGCGCAGGATCGAAGCCGAGCGCCGTCTTTGCGGCCGCAATCTCTTCGGCGCCGAGAGGAGCGCCGTGGCATCCTGCGGTGCCTTTCTTTGTCGGCGCCCCGCAGCCGATCGTCGTCTTGGCGACGATCAAGACCGGCTGCCCCTTCACTTTGAGCGCGCGGCGGAACGTGCGGTCGATATCGTCGAAATCGTGTCCGTCGCAGGCGAGCACCTTCCACCCGTAGCTCTCAAAACGCTTTTTGGCGTCGTCGGCCATCGCAAGCGCGGTGCTGCCCTCGATCGTTATGCCGTTCGAGTCGTACACCACGACAAGGTCTTCAAGCTTCATCGCGCCCGCCCAGCTGCACGCCTCGTGCGAAATGCCTTCTTCAAGATCGCCGTCGCCGCAGAAGACCCAGGTTTTGCTGCCGGTCTTCATGCGCTTCGCGGCGAGCGCGAGCCCTGCGCCCATCGCGAGCCCCTGCCCGAGCGGACCGGTCGTCACCTCTACGCCGGGCATTACACCGCGCTCGGGATGGCCTGCGCAGCGCGAGCCGAACTGACGGAACATCTTGAGTTCGTCCATCGAAACCCCGCCGACACCGGCGAGATGAAAGAGCGCATAGACCAGCGAGCTGGCATGGCCGCCTGAGAAGACCAGCCTGTCGCGACCGGCCCATTTCGTGTCAAGTGGATCGAAGTTGAAGAACTTGAGCCAAAGTGATACCGCCAGATCTGCCATACCCATCGGCGCGCCAGGATGTCCGGAGTTGGCCTTTTCAACCATGTCGGCGCAAAGGCAGCGAATCGTATCGGCCGACAGCTTCAGTTTTTCGTTAGAGATTTTCATAAGTGTATATTATAACATGCCGAGGGCCTCCGCGTCTACTGCGAAGGCCCTCGAACAACCAACCGGAGATTCCCGGTTACTTGGCTGTAAGAGCCGCAACGCCAGGGAGCGTCTTGCCCTCGAGGAACTCGAGAGAGGCGCCGCCGCCGGTGGAGATGTGGGACATCTCGGCGGCCTTGCCGCTCTTCTTCACGGCGCTTACGCTGTCGCCGCCGCCGATGATCGAGGTGCCGCCGTTGGCCTTGACTGTCGCGACCGCGTCGCAGACGCCGTAGGTTCCCTTGGCGAGCGGAGCGAACTCGAAGCAGCCCATCGGGCCGTTCCACACGACCGTCTTGGCGCCCTTGATCGCCTCTGCGAAAAGCTCGACCGACTTCGGGCCGATATCAAGTCCCATCCATCCGTCGGGGATGTCGCCCTCGCAGACCTTCATCGTGATGTCGCTCGCGTCCTTCTCGGCCGGGAACTTGTCGGCGATGACGTTGTCAACAGGCAGAAGGAGCTTGATGCCCTTAGCAGCCGCAGCCTCCATCATCTCCTTGCAGTATGCGACCTGCTCGTCCTCGCAGAGCGAGGTGCCGATCTTGAGGCCCTGCGCCTTCTTGAAGGTGTAGGCCATGCCGCCGGCGATGATGAGGGTGTCGACCTTGTTGAGAAGGTTCTTGACGACCGCCAGCTTGTCGCTCACCTTGGCACCGCCCAGAATGGCGACGAAAGGACGCACCGGGTTCTCGACGGCATCGCCGAGGAACTTGAGCTCCTTCTCAAGAAGGAAACCCGAAACCGCAGGCTGGATGTAGTCGGCGATGACCGCCGTCGACGCGTGGGCGCGGTGGGCCGTGCCGAAGGCGTCGTTGCAGTAGATGTCGCCGTAGCTCGCGAGCTTCTTGGCCATCTCGGCGCGCTGCGCCTTGAGCTCGGCCTTCTTCGCCGCGAACTCCTCGTCGGTGAGGTGGATTCCCTTCTTCTCGTCGTCCTTCTTCACCTTGCCGTCTTCGGCCTTGTAGAAGCGGGTGTTCTCAAGAAGCGCGACTTCGCCCGGCTTGAGAGCCTTGACGACGTCGTCCGCAGCCATGCAGTCGGGGACGAACTTCACCGCAAGACCAAGCTTCTCGGAGAGCGCCTCGGCCACGGGTTTGAGCGTGAACGCCGCATTGTCAGGGTTCGGCGCCGCGCCGAGCTTGACGCCCTTCGGACGACCGAGATGGCTCATGAGAACAAGGCTGCCGCCCTGCTCGAGAACATACTTGATCGACGGAAGCGCCGCGACGATGCGCGTGTCGTCCGTGATCTTGCCGCTGCCGTCCTTGGCCATCGGCACGTTGAAGTCGACACGCATTACGACGCGCTTGCCCTTGAGCTCGACGTCGCGCAGAGTCTTCTTGTCCATTTAGAGAACCTCCTTACGCCTGCTTGGTCTCGGCCGCAGCCTTCGCCATCTTGTTCAGCTTGAGCTGAGCACGGCTCTTGATACGGTTGGCCTTGTTCTTCTTGATGATGCCCTTCTTGACCGCCTTGTCGGCCCCGGAGACGAGCTCCTTGAACTTCTTCTCGGCAGTCTCCTTCTCGCCCGCGTCAGCGGCCTTGAAGAGCTTCTTGTGCGAATCGTGCAGCTTGGCCTTGACGGTCGAGTTGCGCTTGTTCGCCTTAGCGTTCTGACGATCGCGCTTCCTGGCGGCGCGTCCGCCCTTGATGTTTGCCATGTTACTCCTTGCTCCTCATGTTGGGGATTGTAGTTGCTGGCCGCGCCATCAGGCGACGGAGCCTCCGGCGGCTTCGATCTTGGCCTTTGCGGAGGCCGAGCAGGGAACCTTGACCGTGAACTTCTTGGTAAGAGTGCCCGTGCCGAGGATCTTCACTTTCGGACGCTTGTTGTCCGAGAAGCCGGCCTTGGCGAGGGTCTCGACGGTGATCTCCGCACCGGCCTCGAACTTCTTCTCGAGGTCCGCGACATTGACGCCGAGAGCCTTGGCGTTGAAGCGGGCGTTGTTGAAGCCGCGCTTCGGCAGACGCCTGACGAGAGGCATCTGACCGCCTTCGAACATCAGCTTCTGCTTGTGACCCTTGCGGGCGCCGGCACCCTTGTGTCCGCGGGTGGAGGTTTTACCCATGCCCGAGCCGCAGCCGCGGCCGACGCGCTTGGCGCGGTGGCGGGCGCCGGGTGTGTTAGTAAGGTTGTGCAGTTCCATTTTCAGATTTCCTTTCCTTACGCGCGGATCGCCGCGATCTCCTCGGCGCTCCTCAGCTTCATAAGCGCGTTCATCGTGGCCTTGACCACGTTGAGGCGGTTCTTGGAGCCGAGCGACTTGCCGACCGCGTCACGGATGCCGACGGCCTCGAGGACGGGGCGCATGCCGCCGCCGACGATGAGGCCCGTGCCGTCCGGTGCGGGCTTGAGAATCACGCGGCCGCCGTCGCAGACGCCTTCGACGTCGTGCGGAATCGTCTTGCCGCGCAGGGTGATCTTGCGCATGTCCTTGCGGGCGGCCTCGCCGCCCTTGCGGATCGCGTCAGAGACCTCGTTGGCCTTGCCGAAGCCCACGCCGACGCTGCCTTCCTTGTCGCCGACGACTATGACGGCGGAGAAGCTCATGCGGCGACCGCCCTTGACGGTCTTGGCGCAGCGGTTGATGAACACTGTGTGCTCGTCGAGCTCGTCCTGCTGCTCCTGGGCGCGCTTGTCACGATTGAAAGCCATTACTTTGCCTCCTCGTTCTTGGTGCTGATCTTGAGCCCCGCCTCGACCGCGGACTCCACAAGAGCCGCGATGCGGCCGGTGTACTTGCGGCCGCCGCGATCCACGACGACGAGCGAGATTCCGGCGGATTTGGCGGCCTCCGCCGCAGTCCTGCCGAGGGCCTTCGCCGTCTCGAGGTTCGAGTGGGCTTCCTTGATCGTGCTCGCCGACGCGAGCGTCTTCGCCGCATCGTCGTCGATGAACTGGACGTAGATGTTCTTGTTGGTGATGCAGATCGACATGCGCGGACGCGCGGCCGTGCCGACCACCTTCTGCCTCAGGCGCACGTGGCGCTTCTGGCGCTGTACCTTGCGGTTGAAGCTCATTAGGCGACCTTCTTTCCTTGCTTGCGGCGGATGTGCTCGCCGACGTACTTGATACCCTTGCCCTTGTAAGGCTCGGCAGGATAGAACGCGCGGATGCGCGCGGCGGCTTCGCCGACCTGCGCCTTGTCAACGCCGGTGATCGTGACCTGCAGACCGTCGTTCTCGACGGTGATCTTCAGCCCTTCGGGGACCGTGAATATCTTCGGGGATGCGAAACCGAGCGAAAGCGCGAGCTCGCTGCCCTTCAGAACGGCCTTGAAGCCTGTGCCCTCGATGGAGAGCTGCTTCTTGTAGCCTTCGGACACGCCGACCACCATGTTGTGTATCAGCGCGCGGGCGAGGCCGTGGAAGTTGCCGAACGCTTCATCGTCGGCGCAGGCAACCTTGACGCTGCCGTCCTCCACCTTCGCCGTGATGCCTTCATGCATCGTGTAGGAGAGCTCGCCGAGCTTCCCCTTGACCGTCACCTTCTGGCCGTCGACGGCGACTGTGACGCCATCCGCGACCTTGACGGGTTCTTTTCCGATTCGAGACATTGTCTTTGGACTCCTGTAATTAAGCGACTGTGCAGATGATCTCGCCGCCGAGCTTCGCCTTCTTGGCCTCCGCCCCGGACATCACGCCCTTGGAGGTGGAAACGACCGCGAGGCCCATGCCGTCGAGGACGGACGGGATCTCGGAGACGGATACGTACTTGCGAAGACCCGGCTTCGAGATGCGCTTGATCTCCGTGATCGCCGGAACGGCGCGGTCGGAGTACTTGAGCGTGATCACGAGCTTCTTCGGGAACTCGCTTGACGTGACGGCGTCGGCTATGTAGCCGGCTTCCTTCATAACGCGGGCGACTTCGCCCTTGAGGCTGCTCGCCGGGGTCGCGACGGAGTGAAGGCGGGCCTTCTGTCCGTTGCGGATCGTAGTGAGCATGTCGGAAATGGGATCCGATGTCATTTTGCTGATTCCTTTCCTTTTGTTACCACGAGGCCTTCGTCACGCCGGGGATGAGACCGGCCACGGCCAGTTCGCGGAAGCAGAGACGGCAAACGCCGAACTTGCGGATGTAGGCGTGGCGGCGGCCGCAGCGCTGGCAGCGGTTGTACGCGCGCACCTTGAACTTGGGCGCCTTCTTCTGCTTTTCAATGAGACATTGCTTAGCCATGATTAGTTCCTCCCTGCGAACGGCATGCCCATGGAGATGAGAAGCTCCTTGGCGGCCTTGGGGTCGTTGGTGCTGGTCACGAACGTTATGTCCATGCCGGAATGCGCCGCGTTCGTCTCCACCAGCTCGGGGAAGATCGAATGCTCGCGGATGCCGAGCGTGTAGTTGCCGGCGCCGTCAAAACCGCGGTTCGGAACGCCGCGGAAGTCGCGGATTCTCGGAAGCGCGCTCGAGATGAGGCGGTCTGCGAACTCCCACATGCGCTCGCCGCGCAGAGTTACCTTCGCGCCGATGACCATGCCTTCGCGCAGCTTGAAGTTCGAGATCGACTTCTTCGCCTTGCAGAGCATGGGCTTCTGGCCGGTGATCGCCGCCAGATCGTCCACGAGAGCCTTCTGCTCGTCCTTGGAGACGATGCCGAAAGCCATGTTGAGGACTATCTTCTGAAGGCGCGGAACGAGCATCTTGTTCGTGGTGCCGAGCTTCTTCTCGAGCTCGGGAACCATGCGGCTCGCGTATTCGTCTTTGAGTCTTGCCATGATGACCTGTTCCCTTTCGCTTAGAGGGCCTTGCCGCTCTTTACAGAGACGCGCGCCTTCTTGCCGTCCTTCTCGCCGGTGCGCACTCTCGTGCCGCACTTCTTGTCGGCGTCGTAGGGCATCAGCTTGCACAGCCTGATGGGCAGCTCGCGGTCGATGAGACCGCCGGCCTGCTTCTCGGTGCGGCGCACCGCCTTCTTGTGGACGTTCAGCCCGCCGACGATCGCCGTCTGCTTCTTCGTGTCCACGCTCAAGACCGTGCCCGTCTTGCCGGCGTCGTTGCCGCTGATCACGATCACGGTGTCGTTCTTCCTGATTCTTGCGATAGCCATTTCAGTTGCTCCTTGAATATCAGACCACTTCCGGGGCCATCGAGAGAATCTTCATGTAGTTCTTCTCGCGAAGCTCGCGGGCGACCGGCCCGAAAACACGCGTGCCGATCGGGTTGAGCTTGGAGTCGACGAGAACACACGCGTTCTGGTCGAAGTGGACGGTCGAACCGTCCTCGCGGCGGATCGGCTGGCCGGTGCGGACGATCACGGCGGTCGCGACGGAGCCCTTCTTGATCGAGCTCGTCGGGGAGGCCTCCTTGATCGCGACGCGGATGACGTCGCCGAGGTGCGCGTACTCCTTGCGCTGCTTGAGGATGCGGAAGCACATCGCGCGCTTTGCGCCGGTGTTGTCCGCAACTACAAGGTTGGTGAGTTCCTGTATCATTTTGGAACGCTCCTTACTTCACGATGCGCCAGCGCTTCGTCGCCGAAAGCGGACGCGTCTCCATTATGGCGACGGTGTCGCCTACCTTGGCCGTGTCGTCCTCGTCGTGCACGTGGTACTTCTTCGTGCGCGTGACGATCTTGCCGTACAGGGGGTGGCGTTCACGGTAGCTTACCGTTACGACCACACTCTTGGCGCCCATCTTGGACGCTACGACGCCTTTGCGCATCTTGCGCGCGCCGCGGGTTGTGGTTTCCGTGCTCATCAGATCTTGACTCCTTCGCGGGTGATGAATTTCGTGTGGATGCCGATCTTGGTGGCCGCGAGACGCAGGCACTCCTTGGCGGTCTCCTCGTTTACGCCGCCGACCTCGAAGAGGACCTTGCCGGGCAGGATCACGGCAGCCCAGAACTCGGGGTTGCCCTTTCCTCCGCCCATACGGACTTCGATAGGCTTGCGGGTGACGGGCTTGTCGGGGAACACGCGGATCCACAACTTGCCCTTGCGCTTCATTTCACGGTTGATCGCGACGCGGCACGCCTCGATCTGGGTCGCGGTGAGAAGGCCGCGCGTCAGCGCCTTCAGGCCGAACTCGCCGTATGCGAGCTCGGTTCCCGACGTGGCGTAGCCGGCGCGGTTGCCCTTCGACACCTTGCGGTATTTGACTCTCTTGGGCATCAGCGGCATGGCTTAGCTCCTCTCCTTGCGGTCTCCGCGCTCGCGACGCCCCTCGCGACGGCCTTCGCCGCGCGGCGCACGGGCCTGGAAGCCCTCTTTCTTGCAGATCCAGACCTTGATGCCGATCTTGCCGGCGGTCGTGTTGGCCTCTGCGAATCCATAGTCGATGTTGGCCCTGAGCGTGTGCAGAGGAACCTTGCCCTCGCGCGACCACTCGACACGCGCGATCTCGGCGCCGTTGATACGCCCGCCCGCGTGGACCTTGATCCCGTCGACGCCCATGTCCATCGCGACCTTCATCGCGCGCTTCATGGCGCGCTTGAGAGCGATGCGGCGCTCGAGCTGCTGGGCGATGCCCTCGGCGACGAGCTGCGCGTCTGCGTCGGCCCCCTGGACCTCCTTGATCTCGAGATAGACCTCCTTCTTGGTCATCTTCTCGAGCTCGGCGCGGATCGCCTCCACGTCACCGCCCTTGCGGCCGATGATCACGCCGGGACGCGCGCTGAACAGCGTCACGCGCACGCGGTTGGCGTAGCGCTCGATGAGAATCCTGGAGATGCCGGCCTCGGCGAGCTTCGCCTTGACCGCCTCGCGGATCTTCTGGTCTTCGATGAGGTAGGCGCCGAACGTCTTCTTGGGCGCGAACCAGCGGCTGCCCCAGGCGTGGTTGACGCCGACGCGGAAGCCGATCGGATTGACTTTCTGTCCCATTACTTAGACTCCTTCCTTGCGTCGCTGAGAACGACCTTGCAGTGGCACATGCGGCGCGCTATGGGATGCGCCGAGCCGCGGGCCGTGGGCCAGTAGCGGCGCATGCGCACGGACTCGTCGAGCACACACAGCTTGACCGTGAGCTCTCCGGCGTTCTTGACGCCGTTGTTGTTGGCCGCGTTCGCGATCGCCGACAGAAGCGTCTTGCGGATTATCTCTGCTGCCTTCTTGGGCGAGAACTCGACGACTTTGAGCGCGTCGGCCGCCTTGAGGCCCTGGCATGCGCGGCACAGGGGACGGCCCTTGAAGGCCGACATGCGCGCGTTGCGGGTGATTGCAGTCACTTCCATTGCCTGTTTCCCTTACTTCTTCTCGACCTTGGCGGCGGAGTTGCCGTGCGACTTGAACGTGCGCGTGGGGGCGAACTCGCCGAGCCTGTGGCCGACCATGTTTTCAGTGATGAAGATCGGCAGGTGCTGCCGTCCGTTGTGAATCGCGAACGTCAGACCGACGAACTCGGGCAGAACCATCGAACGACGGCTCCACGTCTTGATCGGCTGCTTCTTACCGCTAGCCTGCATCTTCTCGACCTTGCGGAGGAGGCTATCCTCCACGTACGGTCCCTTCTTGAGAGAACGCGACATGTCTTACTTCCTCCTCTTGACTATGATCTTGTCGGACGCCTTGCGCTTCGCGCGGGTCTTGCCGCCCTTGGCGAGCTGACCCCACGGAGAACGCGGATGCGAACCGCCGCTCGTGCGGCCTTCACCGCCGCCCATCGGGTGATCGACAGGGTTCATCGCAACGCCGCGAACCGTCGGACGGATGCCGAGATAGCGCTTGCGGCCGGCCTTGCCGAGCTTGATCGAGCCCCAGTCCTTGTTGCCGACCGAGCCGACGCACGCGAGGCAGCGGCCGTCGAACATGCGAACTTCGCCCGAAGGCATCTTGAGCGTCACCACGTTGCCGTCGCGAGCCATGATCTGGCAGGAGTTGCCGGCCGAACGGCCGACCTTCGCCCCCTGGCCGGGAACGAGCTCGATCGCGTGCACGAACATGCCGAGCGGAATCTGCGCGAGAGGCAGGCAGTTGCCGACCGTCGCCTCGGCCTTAGGCCCGTTCATGACCTTCATGCCGGGCTTGAGACCTTCCGGCGCGAGCACATAGTTAAGCTCGCCGTCGGCGTACTCAAGAAGCGCGAGGTAGGCGCTGCGCGTAGGATCGTATGCGATGTCCTTGACCGTCGCCTCGACGCCATGCTTGACGCGCTTGAAGTCGACGATACGCATGCGCTGCTTGACGCCGCCGCCGCGGTGGCGGGTCGAGATGTGGCCCTGGTTGTCGCGGCCGGCCGTCTTGCGGACGGCCTTGGTGAGCCTCTTGACGGGACGCTTCTCGGTTATCTCCTCGAACGTCGCGGACTGGCGGAAGCGCATTCCCTGCGACCGAGGCTTGTATGATTTGAGTGCCATAGATCCTTGTCTCCTTATGCGAGCTCGATGCGCTCGCCGGCCCTTACGGTGACGGCCGCCTTCTTCCAGGTCGGCTCGACCGTCGTGCGGCGGGTGCCGCGGATGTACTTCACGCCGCCCTTCATGTTGGCGGTGCGGACCGCGAGAACGTGCACGCCGAAAGCCTTCTCGACCTCGGCGGCGATCTGCGGTTTGCGCGCGTCGGGCGCGACCTTGAGGAGGTAGCGGTTCTCAAGCGCGAGCCTGCCGCCCTTCTCGGTGATGAGCACGTCGAGGAGGATCCCGTTCGACTTCTCTTTGAGTTCTGCTCTTGTCATTTGAGGATTCCTTCCTTACTTGGCCAGGCGCGCGACGAGCGCGTCGAAACCGGCCTTGTCGCAGACGAGCTTGCGGTTCGCGAGAACCGAGTACACGTCAAGCGCCTGCGCCGTGCAGTAATCGATGCGAGGCAGATTGCTGGTGACGAGGACGACCGTGTCGTCGACGTCCTTCTGGACGATGCACGCGGTGCGGTCCACACCGAGCGTCTTGAGAAGACCCGCCATGAGCTTGGTCTTGGGCGCCTCGAACTTGAACTCGTCGACCACGATCACGTCGCCGGCGACGATCTTGTCGGAAAGCGCACGCGCGAACGCGAGCTTCATGACCTTCTTGTTGACCTTCTGCACGAAGCTGCGCGGCCTGGGCCCGTGCGCCACGCCGCCGCCGCGCCACACCGGGCTCTGGCGGAAGCCTGCGCGGGCGTTGCCAGTGCCCTTCTGCTTCCAGGGCTTCTTGTTGGAACCGGCGACCTCGCCCTTGCCCTTCGTGCTGGCGGTGCCAGCGCGCATGGCGTTGCGAATCGCAGTGACCGCGTCCTTCACGGCCTGCTCGCCCTTGTCGAGAGTCAGCTGCGACTGGTCGACGTTGACTTCAATCTTCTGCATGGCTTACTTCGCCCCCTTCTTCGCCTTCGCGGCGATCGCGTTGTTCTTGAGGGACTTCCTGACGATCACAACGCCGTTGCGGCAGCCGGGAATGGAGCCCTTGACGAGAAGCGCGTTGTCCTCGGGGCGTATCTGCACGATCTCGAGATTCGGGATGGTGCGGTTGACGTCGCCCATGTGGCCGGGCATCTTCTTGCCCTTCTCGATCCAGCCGGGGAGGTCGCGCGCCGCGAGACCGCCCGTGCGGCGCTTGGAGTGGCCGCCGTGGGTCATGTTGCCGCCCGCGAAGTTGTAGCGCTTGAGAACGCCCGCGAAACCGCGGCCCTTCGTGACGCCCGTCACATCGACGTACTTGACGCCCTCGAAGTTCTTGACCGTGAGCACGTCGCCGACCTTGACCTCTTCACCGGCCTCGGGAGCGAACTCCTTGAGAACCTTCACGCCGGTCGTGAGACCGCCGGTCTTCGTGAGGTGGCCGCTCTCGGCCTTGGTCATGCGGTTGCGCGCGCGGCGGCCGCCGTGAGCCTCCTTGTCGGCCTCGGGATCCTTCCACAGCTTCTGCACGCCCCAGCCGAGCTGGGCCGCGACGTAGCCGTCGTTATCGAGGGTCTTCATCTGGACGACCGGGCACGGACCGACTTCGATGACGGTAACGCAAGTGCGCTTGCCGTCCGCGTCGTAGACCTGGGTCATCCCGACCTTCTTGCCTATCAAACCTTCCATCTTCGCCCTCCTCAGACCTTGATGGTGATGTCGACGCCCGCAGGAAGGTTGAGCTTCTTGAGCTCGTCGATCGTCTGCGCGGTCGGATTTACGATGTCGAGAAGGCGCTTGTGCGTGCGCATCTCGAACTGGTCCATGGACTTCTTGTCGACGTTCGGCGAACGGTTCACCGTGAAACGCTCGACGCGGGTAGGCAGCGGGATCGGCCCGACCACCTGCGCACCCGTTCCCCTCGCGGTGTCGATGATTCCACCGACAGCCTGGTCAAGCACACGGTGATCGTATGCCTGGAGGCGGATGCGTACTCTCTGCTGTTGCATTCTTCTTTCCTTTTTCTGTTTCAGTTTCGGCTCGGACGTCGCCGCCCTCGCCCCTCGTTGACCTGGGCGTCAACGGTCGCGAAATCCGCGCTCACGGTCGAGCCGTGTCGGCGCGGGAGGCCCTTTGCGGCGCCTCGCTCGCGACTGGGTTTCAGCCCAGTTTCCCCGCAAAAACAAGGCTCGCGGTTGCATTGCAGCCGCGAGCGTTTCAACTCTGCGGCCACGACGCGACGGGTAAGACTCGCCCGTATCGCGACCCCTCTTCTTGCGAAGATTGGTGTATTATATCATAAATCGGCGCATCAGCGCAAGGGGGGTAAATGAGGGGGGTAAATGAGGTCGTCTGCCGGAATATCCCCCCTTTGCAAAAGTCTGTCGGCATTAATTATACGATAAGCCGCTAAACCACGCCGACATATGGTGCCGGGCACGGCAGGACTTGCACACCTACCCACCGCGATGCACCGCTGCTGCCGCAGGGCAGTCGCCCTCATATCGGCGCTTGAGGACGCGCTCCTCGGCAGGTGCAACACAATAAGGTCTGACGATACTAATAAAAAGGTCAGACCTTTTTAACAATATCGTCAGACCTTTTTTATTAAATGGTCAGACCTTTTTATATAAAAGGTCAGACCTTATTTATCAAAAGGTCAGACCTTATGCTGTAAAAGGTCAGACCTTTTTGCAGGCTTCCCTGCACCCGAAGGCCGCCACCCCCGCAGACTAGGCAGAGCATGGGCCAGATTGGATTTGCGGTCGACAGGCGGTTCAGGCGCGGCGGTGCGGGCGCATCACGCGCACAAGCTCGGTAGTAACGAGTATTTCGGTCGAGCCGGACGACGAAACGGCCTTTTCTCTCAGCGACATGAACCTGTGCCATGCCGAGCGCAGTTCGAGAAGGCTCCACTTTTCAAGGAACCCTTTCTGCTTTTTCACAGCCCAGGGGCTCATGCCCTCGGTCGCCGCCGCCTCGCGCCCATGCGCCTGCGCGTCCTTCTGTTCGGCCATCTGCCGGAAGAACTTTTCGAGGACCGTCGTCATGAACACAGGGAAACCGCCGTCGCCCTCGAAAGTCCTAAGCGCCATGAGCGCCGCGTCTATGTCCCGCGAACCGACAGCGTCGGTTACCGCCCACGGCGCAGGATCGACCCCGACCCCCTGGGACGTCACCTCCGCGACATCCGCCGCGGTCACAGTGTGGTTCTCAGGCCCCAGATAGTCGCGCATCTTCCCGAGCTCGCTCATGAGCGAACGCGCATCAACGCCGACGCGCGCGACGAACGCCTCAAGCGCGCCGCGCTCGAACTTCAGATTCATGTCTCGCGCCGCCTCTTCGACGCGTCCCGCCGCGGCACGCGCGGCCTCCCACGGTTTGCCGGACGAAAGCGACACAACCTCGGCCGCCGTCTTGAGCGTCTTGGCGACGATCGACGTCATCAATAGCCGCGGCCCCGAAAGAATGAAGTGCTGGTTCTCCGGCAGCCGACCGGACGCCAGCTTCTTCGCGAACTTCTCCAGCCCGGCTTTCACCGCCGCAGAAGCGCCCTTCCCGCCGGACTGCGGCAGGAAGTGGACGTTCTTCCACCAGGTGACCTTGCGCGGCTCCAGGAAAGGCGGCGTCGAGAAACTCGCGTCCGCCTCGCGCAGATCCGCGAGCTGGAGATCCTCGTTCGTCGAGTTGAGCGAGTCGATCGTCTCAAGGCCCTGTCCGTCGCCGACTATGCGCTTCACCGTCTCGCCGACGAGGTAGTCGTCTTCACCTATTATTACATGCAAGTTTGCCATATGCGAGAAACGCCGCGCCGAGCATAACCGCCGCGAGCGAGATTGTCTGGCTTATGCTTAACGGCCCCACAGCCGCGCGCGGGTCGCCGCGCAGATATTCCATGGCGAAGCGCAGAACGCCGTAGCCGACGAGATATAGACCGGCCGTGTGGCGCCGCCAGCGGCGGTATGCCGCAAGAAGCGCCGCGAAAAGGACGAGCAGCGCCGCCGCCTCGAAAAGCTGCGTCGGCAGGACAGGCAGCGAACGTGCGGCGGAGGGCGTTACAAGCCCGGCGGAAATCTGCTCGTACCACGCGGGCGAGTGCGACGGGAACGACACCGCGAGAGGGGACGACGAGAGTCTCCCGTAGCAGCACCCGTAAAAGAAGCAACCTATCCGTCCGCACGCATGGCCGAGCGGAACAAGAACGCAGAGAAGGTCCGCCAGAGCGAGCGGACGCTCCTTCTTGAAAAAGCACCACGCGAAAAACACGATCACGGCAAGAATCAGCCCGCCGTAGAACATAAGCCCCCCCTGGTCGACGCGCAGGATGTCCATAGGCCGCGCGGCGAACTCGCTCTTCCAGTGCTCGATGACATAGGCCGCGCGGCTCCCGGCGACACCTGCGAGCATGAGCGAGATGAAGAGGTTCGAAAGGTCGCGGCGGCCGGAAAGCCTCTCGGCGAGATTCCAGCAGAGAAGGAAGCCGACGGCCATGCAGGCGCCGTAGGTGTGGATGTGGAGGAAGCCGATATCAACGAGGTCGGGAAACACGGCAGATCACCCCCGCTTGAAAAGACCGATGAGCCACAGCGCGCCGCGCCATGCGAAGAGACCCGTGCCGACATAAGCCGAAACCGTCCGCGCCAGAAGCATCTCGCCAAGCTGCGGGAAACGGAGACGTGTCGTGCACGCCATCCATACAAGTATGAGCGCGACGTTGACAAGGTATATGAACACCCAGGAGAATATGCGGCCGTAGAGCTTTACGTCCGGCTGGCGCTGGGTAAGAGTCTCCAGAGTGAAAAGAAAGTGGAACGCCCATGTAAAGCCTATCAGGAACATCCATAGCGGGAGGAAAGGCAGCGGACGCATGAACGCCGACGTTATGAGGGCGACCACCACCACGACGAAGGTGTAAAAAGGGAAGAAGTATGGCGCGAGCGTTATAAGGAAGTTTGACTTCGTGAGCTTGACACTCCCGCCGCTTTCGCTCACGCGGACGTCCGACGGTCTCGCGCCGAAGAGAAGCCCCCACAGGGCGTGGGTAAGCTCGTGGCCGAGGACGTACATTCTCACCGGATGGCTTATGGTCGTCCAGCACAGCGCGAACGCCGCCATGCCCGCGAGGAGGGAAACCGCCTCTACCGTAATTCCTCCGCCACCGCCGGCCGCGACGACAATGGCGTCGACAAGCGTCCTGGAAAAACCCCAGCACGCAGGCAGCAGCGCCAGCCCGAGCAGCCATCGAAGGAATCCGGCCATCACTTCTTGTCTTCGAAGATGAACACCAGTTCGCCCGGGAAGACGCGCCTGTTCTGGCGGGCGATGTGCTCGACGAAATCAGGATCTGTCTTGAACCTGTTCTGATTTTCGAGAAGCTTCGCGATCTCTGCGCGCTTCAGCTCGATGCGTTCGGCCAGTTCGGCGTCCTGCCTCTTGAGCGACTGGCCTCGGCGGAACGTAGGCCAGGCGACAAGAAGCCCGCCCACCAGCACCGCCACGAGAAGCGTGAGCGCGAAGCCTTTCACGAACTTGTCTTTCCATCCGTCAGTCATGGCGCACATTATACCAAAAATTCGCGCGCAACGGGAAGAGGTCCGGTAAAGCAAACGGGCGATGGATCGCTCCACCGCCCGCCTGAACCAATCATCAGAGGCCGATCAGTTGTCCGCCTGAGGCTGAGTCTGGTCGATCTGAACCTTAACGCGATAGTACTGGACCTTAGAGGAATCAAGCGTTATGTCGGTTGTATCGCTAGCGCTCTTGTATGTCAATGCACCTGAAAAACTATCGTTGGGCGAATCAAGCGTCTCGATCGCATACTTGACATCGGCCACCTCCTTGCGCGCACTCACGCCGCCGAGCTTGAATGTAAGCATAAGGGAATCGTTGTTCTGCACCGGGGCGGCAAAGGGCTTCTTAGTGGCAGCCACTTTCTCCGTAACGTTGTCGCTTATGCCGAGCGCATAGTTGGCCCACGCCGCAATGCCGTTGCCCTGATCAGCAGTGAGTGTCGTTTTAATGCCATCGAGGGTTGAATCTCCCGTATCAATGCCCATAGCGACAAGCGTCGCCTTGCTGATAGCAATCGGAATCGAAGTATCAATACCTGTCCCTTTCCAGGCGTTGACGAGAAGACCGACAACCTTGGTGTAAGAGCCGGTTCCAGCAAGACCAACCTTCTGAAGCGCATTCGCGTGGCCAGATGTATACCAGCCAGAGCACTGATCTTCGACCCAGTAACGGACTTTAGGGGCACCTGTAGTCGTATCATCGAACTCCGTCACGAGTGTATACGGATGCGCGTCCACAGGAGTTGTCGTTATGGCTGTAAGCGCCTCCCAGCGATAAGAACTATTCTCATATTTCAACCCATACCACTTGGCCGTGTTACCATCGTATGCCGCGCAGATGGAGCCCTTGGGCGAGACATTACCCACTGCTGCAGGAACAGCAGGAAGTGCCGCATGAATAACGACCGACACCTCTGCCGTCACTGCATAGCCATTCGATGCGGTGGCCGCAGTGGTATTCACAATGGTGGGATTATCCAACGTCGTATCAATTTGAGTTTGCGAATCTGGCTCAGCCGTAAACCAGCTCGTATAAATATCGCCATCCTGATAGATGTCGGCAAACACGGCTGAGACCGCGACGAGCGCGGACGCTAGAACGGCACTTTTCATTTTCATAAAGACTACCTCTCTTTCTGAAGTGTCAAGCCTCCTCGCGGCCCGACAGACAATATTATTGCATATTTTTGCACGCGGCGCAAGTCCCCCCTCCCGCTTCGCGGCGGCGGCGGCCATGCGTAAAAGCGGCAAAAGGCCTATGTTCTGACGGTAAAAGTGCGTCCGCACATGTGGCAGGTGACGTCCACGGTCGGCGGCAGATTGGCGCGCTCTTCCTCTCCCAGCGCGCCAAGCATGGCCGCCGCGCGCTCGGGCGAACACCTGCACGCGAAGCGGAGCGGCGTCGTCTTCCTCAGCTCCGCGCGCTCAAGTCCCATCTTCTTTAGAAGCGTGCGCGAAGCGACGGAAAGCTTTTCGGGAGCATAGTCCGTGACGCTCGCCGACGAGTCGGGCAGAGCTTCGACCATCACGCCGCGCGCCTCAAGGATTTCCACCTCGTCTGTAACGGACGCCTCAAGATAGACGCACGCCTTGCGCTGGAGAGAGCCCGCGAGATATCCGTCGAGCGAGTTGGAGATGCCTTGCGAAATTATCCTCCCCGGGACGGACCTCGTCACCTGCAGCCGCCGATCGCCGACGACCTTCTTCGCGTCCGGCCTGCCAAGCCCGTCGAACTCGTCGAGCGTCTTGCGCTCGGTGTAGCCGCGAAGCGCGCCGTCGGCCGTGCATTCCACATTGAATCCCCCGAGCGGACCCGAACACTTCATCTGAATGGACACCACCTCGTCCGCCTCGCTCGTCTCCACGCCGAGAAGCGCCACCGCCGCGAGCGCCTTCGAGAGAAAGTGCGCACTGGTCGGTCCGCAGAGATGTCCGCGGGCGAGTTCCTGCGCGGCGCCTGTCACATCCACTATCGTCACGGCGACCTTCGCCGCGGCGTCATACCATTCTTCTCGTGAATCCTTCATCGCCGAATCACTCCTCAAAACGAAAAATGAAGCCCCGCCGCAAGCGCGTATACCATCGTCCCGTCGCCGTCCAGCCCGAGCGTCGCGTCGGCGTCGAACCGCAGGGAGAGAGATTCTGTCATATGGTAGTACGCGCCGAGACCTCCTGCGGGCCCGACCTGTCCGCGGCGCGTCCAGCCGCGCGCGCCGAACGTGAAGAACGGGTCGAGCCTCTCGTAGCCCCACCAGTGCCAGAGAGCCTTCGCCGCCAGCCCCGCTCTGTGCCGGAGCGCCGCAATCTCGCCCTCCACCGCCCAAGCCTCGTCCAGGTAGAATCCCGCCCGCACTCCCGTGAAAGCGCGCGGGCTCATGCGCGCGCCGCCCTGCGGCAGAACTGCGCCGACGGTCGCGCCGGCGTAAAAGCGGTCGAAGTCCGCGCACGATTCGTCATAGTCGAACGCAGCGTCGGCAAGGACGGCCGACGCGCCGAGAAGCACAGCGGCCGCGAAAAGGAGCGCGCGTCTCATGCAGCGCCTCCCTTGTCGTCGCGCCCGATGAAGACGGTTTTGACGCGCAGCCTTCTCTGCATCTCGCGGGCAAGCGCCTTCACGCCGAACGTCTCCGTCTCGTAATGGCCGAGGCATTCCATCTTCATGCCTGCATTCTCCGCCGCGATCACATCGCCCCAGCTCGCCTCGCCCGTGATGTAGAGGTCGCAGCCGAGGTTCTTCGCCTCTTCGGCGAACTCTCCCGCGCCGCCCGAGCACACGCCGACCTTGCGCCCTTTTGAATCCACGCCGACAACACCTATCACATTGCCGTGATACGAGAAGGCGGGTTTGACGCGCTTCAGGCCGAAGTGCCGGGCGAGTTCCCGGTTGTTGCCGACCGCCTTGTTGGCGTCGAGCGGCAGATGCGCGGCGTAGAGCGCCAGACCTGACGACACCGCAGCGCTCACGACTTCAAACACGCCGCCGGTTATGCGCCGTATGCCGCCGCCCCAGCTTATGCCGTGATGCACGACGAGGAGCTGGGCGCCGGCCCCGGCCGCCGCTTTCACACTAGCCGCGCTCGCGTCCACCGCGAACGCGACAAGGTCTATACCGCCGCCGCGACGGTCGATCTGAAGGCCGTTGTTTGAGACGTCGTCGAACGCTTTCAAGTCGAGCGTCTCGTCAAGCCAGTCGGTTATCTTCTTGAGTTTCATCGCAGATATTATACCACAAGGTTCACATACGAGTCGTAGATGGCCGCCGCGTCAAGCTCCGCCTCGGCCATTCTTCGCGCGTTCGCGCCGCACCCGGCGGCGTCGAGCGCGCGAAGCACGCGGACAAGGCTTGCATGGTCGGACGGCCTGTATGTCGCGCCGGCCCGGTACTTCGCAAGAAGTTTTGCGCTCTCGCCTCCAAGCGAACTCACGATCGCAAGACCGGCCTTCGCATAGTCGCAGAACTTGTAAGGAACGCCGACGCAGCTGTCCTCGGCCATCGGCACCAGCCCCGCGTCGCACTCCGAAAGCATCGCGGCAAGATCCTCTCCGCCAAGATACCCGTGCATTCTTACGCGGGGCGCCACGCCAAGCTCCGAAGCGAGACGCTCTATGCCGTCCGCCCCGTCGCCAAGCCCCGCTATGTCGAGCGTCGCGCCGGGGAGTTCCGCCAGGGCGCGAACGGCTGCAAGCAGATCGTAGGTGCGGCCGAGGTTGCCCGCATATGCAAGGCGCAGCCTTACGCCGTCTGCGGAAGGCTTGCGCACCGGCGCGCCGCCGAGATCTATGCCGTGATAGAACCGCACGGTTTCGCCCGTCCGCCCGTAGCTGCGCACGAGGTCGATGTAGCGGTCGGCGACGACGGTCACGACATCCGCCTCCCGGTAGTTGGCGCGGGCCGTCGCGCGAAGCGGCGCGAGCATCCAGCGCGGCGCGACGCGCTCGAAAGTCTCCGGCCAGGCGTCCATCACGTCCACTACAAGTTTCGCGCCGAAGCGCCGCGCCATCCGCCGTGCCGCGGCGCAGGCCGAGAGCGGCGGCGTGGAGGCCACTATCACATCGGGCCGGCCGTGCTCCGCCGCGAACTCCGCCGCCCGCCGCTCCCATCCGCGCGCATAGCTGCGGTGGCTCAGGACGCGTCCGAGCGAGAGGTTGCGCGAATACGGCGG